>JAJDBE010000100.1 GCA_029261515.1 Nitrospinaceae bacterium
ATGATGCAGGCCTATGCGGAAGGGTTTGAGATCATGGAAAAATCGCCTTTTGATCTGGACATTCACGGCATCAGCAAGGTCTGGCAGCAAGGCAGTGTCGTCCGGTCCTGGCTTTTGGAACTCGCGGAACTGGCGTTTGCCCAGGACCCGAAACTTTCCGAGATCAAACCTTATGTACAGGACAGTGGTGAAGGCAGATGGACTGTGCAGGCGGCGATGGATTTTGATGTTCCCGCTCCGGTCATCACGATGTCTCTTTTAGCCCGCTTTCAATCGCGCCAACAAGACTCCTTTTCAATGAAGGTTTTAGCGGCGCTGCGCAACCAGTTTGGCGGCCACTCTATCACCAGGAAATAAAATGGAAAAACCCGACAACTGCATTCTCGTCATTTTTGGCGCTTCCGGGGATCTTAGCCGGCGCAAATTGATTCCTTCCTTGTTCGACCTGCATCGTTTTGGTTTTTTACCGCCGAAGTTTTCCGTGCTCGGCGTGGGCCGATCCAAACTTTCCGACACCAAATTCCGCGATCGTATGATGGAGAGCGTCGAGGAATTTTCCGAGAACCAACCGGTCGATAAAGATGACTTGCAGGATTTCTTGAAAAAGTTTCATTTTCTTTCCATGGACCCGTCCAATGGTGATGATTATAAAAAATTGAAATTGAAATTGGAGGCCTTGGACAAGCGTTATAAAATCGGCGGGAACTATATTTATTATCTTGCGGTTCCTCCCAATACCTACGAAACCATCATTCAAAACCTGGGCGCGCAAGGACTGCAAAAGGAAAGCTCCGCCGACTCAAGGTGGAAGCGATTGATCATCGAGAAGCCGTTTGGATACGATCTGGAATCGGCCTTGCAATTGATGAAGACCACCAAACGGGTATTTCGCGAACCGCAGATTTATAGGATCGACCACTACTTGGGCAAGGAAACCGTTCAGAATATTCTGATATTCCGATTCGCCAACGGAATTTTTGAACCCCTGTGGAACCGCAACTATATTCATCACGTTGAAATCACCGCGGCGGAACACATCGGCGTAGAAGGACGCGGGCAGTATTACGACGGTGCCGGTGCGCTTCGCGATATGGTGCAGAATCATCTGCTGCAGATTCTCGGCGTGGTGGCAATGGAATCGCCTTCTTCCTTTGACTCAGTGGCCGTGCGGAACGAAACGGTTAAAGTGTTTCAATCGCTGAGAGATATTCCCCGCGAGGAGGTCAGCAAATTTGTCTTGCGCGGGCAATACACGACCTCGGCGATTCAGGGAAAAATCATTCCCGGCTACCGGGAAGAAGATGGAGTCCCACCCCATTCGAGGACTGAGACTTTTGCCGCGCTAAAAGTTTTTATCGATAACTGGCGCTGGGGCGGGGTGCCGATTTACATTCGTGCCGGGAAAAGGTTGCCCACACGGGTGACGGAAATCGCGATTCATTTCCGGCCGACGCCGCATTTTCTGTTCGCCAAGGAAAGCCGCGAACACGCGGGACTCAACGAACTGATCATCCGCATTCAGCCGAATGAAGGTCTGGCTCTAAAATTCGCCTTGAAAGTGCCCGGCGCCGGGTTTCGCGTGCAAAACGTGAGCATGGATTTTCATTATTCCAAATTGTCCAACACGCCGCGGGTGGCTTCTGCCTATGAACGCCTGTTGCTGGACAGCATGCTGGGCGACTCCACCCTTTACGCCAGGGGCGATGCGGTGGAAGCGTGCTGGCGGTTTGTCGACCCCATTTTAAAAGAGTGGCAGGAAAACCCCGGCCTCAAAGTCTACGGCTATCCGGCAGGCACCTGGGGGCCGAAGGAGGCCAACCGCCTGTTTCAGGAACACGGCATCGAATGGCGCTACCCCTGCAAAAATCTGGTCGACGACGGCATCGTCTGCGAGTTCTAAGTGACTGCTGAAGTCAAAATTTTTCCAGGACCCCGTGCGCTGGTGGAAGCGGCGGCTCTGGAACTGAAAAACGCCGTCATTGAGGCGAAAGAGAGCAGGCGGTTGTTTCACCTCGTTCTAGCTGGCGGCAGCACTCCCAAGGCTTTCTATCAGTATCTGGCCCAGTCCGGGTTCAAACAGTCGATTCCCTGGAGCCAAATCCATTTTTATTTTGGCGACGAACGCTCGGTCCCTCCCGACCATCCCGAAAGCAATTACAAAATGGCGTACGATTCGTTGCTCGGTTCCCTCGCCATTGCCGAAAAAAAAATTCATCGCATGCGAGGAGAAAACGATCCGGCTCAAGAAGCCTCCCGCTATGCGGAAGAAATCAGAGCCAGTCTCGACACACCCACTGGAAAACTGCCGCGTTTTGACTGGATATTTTTAGGATTGGGAACGGACGGCCATACGGCTTCCATTTTTCCCGGAGTGACACTGATCGAAGAAGCCTCCGGTATATGCGCCACCTGCCGCCACCCCGAAACCGGGCAACAGCGCATCACCCTGACGATGGATGTGCTCAACCGGGCCAGGCGCGTCTCCTTCATCGCAACCGGGAAAGGGAAAGCGTCCGTCGTGGCGGACATCCTGAACCCGTCCCCCAACAGCCAAAACTATCCCGCCGCCGAGGTGCAGCCGAATGAGGGAACCCTCGAATGGTTCCTGGATGCGGAGGCGGCTTCTGAACAAATTAAAAATGATCTATCCTAATATCCCTGAAGATAAGGATGTGCAGGCTGCACTTGGAGTCTTAGTAATCCGACATGGACATCTTGAATATATTTTGAGAATGACAATAAAGTCTCTATGTAACTTTTCTATTAAGGATGCTTTAACAGATACGAATAAACTAAGTGCTAAAAAGTTGCGTGAACGCATTGAAAAAGAGGCTAAGAAAAAACTTGGTCAATGTGATGCATCGGAAAAACTGTTGGAATTGCTTAACCGCTCATGGAAAGCATCTGACAAGAGGAACTTCTTTGTGCATAACATATGGGGGCATGAGCTGGATGGTCCCTTGCTTATACAAAATGATGATTTTAGTTGGAGGCCTGCACCATCGGCCTTGGAATTGGAAGAGCTTTCCAGGGAGATACAAAGTATTACCAAGGAACTAAATCAGGACCGCTTAGAGGGAATATTATTTGAAGAGCTTAAAAAGAAAAATTCTCACTAAGAAATAGCGTTTAAGATGGTCCTTCCTCGAAAAACATCTAATTCTGTCATTTTAAAAAACTTGAACTTCTATCCGGTGAATTCCCGATGTGCCGTTGGGAAAGGGGTCGCGGAGATCGTCCTGCTGGATGCCGCTGAACTGGTCGGCGGCGCGGACGGCGATTAGGGTGCGTCCGGCTTTGGCAAAGGTGCAGGGATAAGACCAGAACACCCACGAGTAGGGGGAAAGCGGTTTTTCCAGTTTCGCCAGCGACCAGGTTTTTTCGCCGTCGATGGACACCTGCACGTATTGAATGCCGCGGTCGCCGGCAAAGGCGATGCCTTTGATGACGGCCTGCCGGGTAAAAAGGGTCTCGTTGTTTTCCGGGGAGTCGATGCGCGAGATGATTTTCACCTTCGCCTGTTTGGACCAGCCTTTTTTGTGCCAGTAGCCTTTCGGCGAATGATTGGCTATTTCAATTTCCTTGATCCACTTCATCTGCTTGATGCCGTACAGTCCGGGAATTAGCAACCGCAGGGGAAAGCCGTGGTTGAGGTTGAGCGGCTCCCCGTTCATTTTGGTGGCGAGAATGGCGCCGGGATGTTTGGCTTTTTTAAGCGGAATGCTTTCGAAATAGCCGTCCTCGGCTCTTAAGATCATTGTGCTGGTGAAAAAATGCGGGTCCGCCTCGTCGATCAGATCCTTTAGCGGGATGCCTTCCCATTCGGCATTGTCGATGGCCTGACCGCCGACCGGGTTGCCGATGCAGTTTAAGGTGATGATGCGTTTCACCGAGGGGCGCTTGAGAATCTGCTGGTAGTTCAGGCTGAGGGGGTTGTCGACTTTGCCGGTGACGTTTAGTTTCCAGTTCGCCGTTCCCTGTCGCAGGGATTTTGGCGGGCCGGAATAATCCTCCACGTAAAATTCATTTACCGGAGTGATGGGCCGGGTTTCTTTGCCTTTTTTGAAAACTTGAGGGACCATCGCCGCCAGGGCTTTGGCGGACAGAGCGAACGGCAAAAGCAGGATAAAAAAAAGGAAACGCAAAAACCGGGCGCGGGTCATGGTGAGATAGGCGGTTTGCCGGACCCCGGCTTATCCGCAGCAGGAATCCGAATCGGATTCAGACTCGGCAGGGGTCTCTGCATCGGGATCGGTGATGATGAATTGTCCCGAGTAGGGATGGGAGCGCAGTTTCTCCGCCGTTTCTTTGCCGATATCGACGGCAATCCCTAGCGGATAGGTTGTTCCGTCATGGATGATCGAATCGAACGGTCCTGCGTAGGTGGCCGTAAGACTGCTGCAACAGGAGCTTTCCGATTCATGGGCTTTAAACGCTTCAACGGTGTAAGAATAGAACTTGATGCCTTCGACGATTTTCCAGAGGTAGTCTTTGCCGATGTGAAACCCGTGAAAGCCGTTGGGCCGGGCAGCTTCGAGAAATTCGGCAAGGGTGAGAGCGCCGGAGATGCATTCGCCCCAAAGTTCCTGGTGCTTACGCATGTCTACCGGAACTTCCTTTTCGGATATGATATCGGCGATGAGGAAGCGTCCGCCGGGTTTTAAAATGCGGTTGATTTCCTTGAACACTTCCTTTTTGTTCACGGAAAGGTTGACGACGCAGTTGGAGGTCACCAAATCCACCGAGTTGTCTTCCAGAGGAATTGCTTCCAGAAAACCTTTTTTAAACTCCACATTGCTGTAACCGAGGTTTTCCGCCACGCGGACGGCGTTATTTTGCGCCACGCCGAGCATCTCGTCGGTCATGTCGATGCCGAACACCTTGCCGGTTTCCCCGACATATTTGGCGGCGATGAAACAGTCGATGCCGCCGCCGGACCCAAGATCCACCACCACTTCGCCCTGCCGGATGCTGGCGCGGTTGACCGGACTGCCGCAACCGTAGGAAATGCCCCGGACTTCCTCCGGGATATGCGAAAGGTCGCCATCATCGTATTGCGTGGGACAGCACAAGCTTTCCTGGGCAGTGACGGCGGCCTTGGAGTAAAAGTCGCGGACATTGTCCCGGGAAACTTCATTTTCATCCGTCTCACAAGACGATCTTCTTTCGTTCATTTGCCGGCCCTCTCACAATTTAAATGGATCATTTTATTTATTGGTTTCGATCATTAATTTTAACTTTTCCTTGGCCTCCTGCGGCAGTGTTGTCTCTTTTTTCACAGGCACATCTTCCTGCCCCAGCTTTTTCGCCAAACTTCGAATGGTTTGCAGTTGTTCCTTATAGTACATGCAAACCTGGCACAGGGACAAATGGATTTTGATCTTCCAGCGCTTGAGCAAAGGAACCCTGTGGTCCATCATTTCAGAAATGAGGGGAGAGGTGTCCTTGCATGTCAGGCTAAATAATTTCATCATAAAGTCCATTGCAATCAGTCCTGCCCTTCTAAGTCGAACCAGTGGGTTTCCAGGCACTTTTTCAGCTTGTTTCGCGCCCGATGCAGGATAACCCAGAGATTAGTCGGTTTGATATTGAAATCATTACAGATTTGCTCGGAATCCAGCCCCTCGATTTCCTTCAGCACAAAGACTTCCCGGAATTTTTCCGGCAGATCGTCGAGGCATCGCGCCAGAGCTTCAGTAAGCGCTTGATTTTCCGATGCTTTCTCCGGATCGAGGTTCCAGTTTTGCGGCATTTTCCGCCAGTGCCCGGAAGGGTCGTATTCGAACGGGTCCTGATCCTCCGGCAGGGAGGTGTCGTAAATCCGGTTTTTTTTGACCTCGCGGAAATGATCGAGAATTTTATGCTTGAGGATGCCAAACAGCCAGCTTTTTTCCGAAGACCTGCCGGCAAACGAATGCACCGATTGCAGAGCCGCGAAAAAGGTGACCTGGACAATTTCTTCGGCTATTCCAGGGTCTTTGACGCGTACCAGGGTGAAACGGTACATGAGATCGCCATACCGGTCCACCCATTGACTGGCGTCTATACTCTGTTTATTCATGGTTTGAATCAGGAAATAGGGGGAATAATGTCTTGATCGCTTCGGTTCGAGTCAATATACTGAAATCAATGATGCAGACACCCAACTCAGATGATTGCGCAAAAATCCTCAAAGCATTGGCTGACGAGTCGCGCCTGAAAATCGTCCGTCTTCTTCTCAATGGAGAACGAAGCGTGAACGATATCGTCGGTTCTCTGGATATGGTCCAGCCGCAGGCTTCGCATCACCTCTCCATTTTGCGTTCCTCCGGTCTGGTGGACACCCGCAGGGAAGGCAATAAAATTATCAATTTTATCAATCCGGAAAAGTATTTTCTCACCAAAAAAGAAACCGGGCTTGATCTTGGTTGCTGCTCGCTCAATTTTGATAAAACAGGCAAATCTTCTGTTTAGCGATCGACCTAAAATCAGCCTGCCAGTTTTTCTTTGATGCCCACTTCATAAATTTGTTTTAAAAAAGATTTGAGCACCCGGAATGGATTGAAGGAAATGTCCAGGGGCCGTTCTGCCAGTTGAAAGCCGGAGACTTTTAAAGCTTCCAGGTTGTCTTCACCGATCAGTTCAATGTCTTCCAATTCGTAAGCGCCGAACATTTTCTGCCGGGCGGCTTCCAGAGCATAGACCTTCTCCAGAGGGACTCCCAGAATTTCCGCAAGCACCCGGTCCAAAGCCGTCAGGTCTTCGCCTGAAGCCAGAATCCCCAGGGGATAGGGAGTGCCATTCATGGGACCCTGGCCCTGCATGGCTTGAATTCCATCCACTACAGTCAAACTTGGGTTGACGTATTTCGCAATGTCCACCAGCAGACGTCCGAATTTCACTTTGTCATTTTTGACCAGGCAGTGAAGCACGGGTTTTCTTTTCCCGATCACCAGACCAAACAGATTTTTTATGGAGAGAGTCAACGTCATCTGGCAATGCGATTTGACCTTGGGCAGGTTGATGATGTGATCGTACTCTTTAATGCTGCCAGCGATTTTAAGATGCGGAATATTCTCTTCCGTCGATAGAGGCAGCGGGTTGGAAAGTGGCACGATCTTGACGCCATAGCGTTTGACCAGGGGTTCATATCCGGCCTCTTTCGCAACCGCCTTGAGACTGCCGAACGCGGGACTGTCGCTGAGGACGATTTCGTCGATGGATAAATCCCTGAGCGCCCGGCACACGGCTTCCAGCACGACCGGGTGCGTGGTCACGCATTTTTCGGGCTTGAATGCCCGTAATAAATTGGGTTTGAGCAGAACTTTTTGCCCGGCACGAAACAAAGATTTCGGTCGGTTGACCCGGTCAAAACTGTTGCGGACAAACGGTTCGACCTCGGCCAGGTCGTAGGACGCTATTTTTTGTATGAGGACTTTAGATTTCATGGGCGATTTTTAAAACCCGTATTATACCCGTCTGAAAGAGGGAAACAAGAGACGCAAAAGGTATTTCGCAAGATTAATTGTTCCCATAGAGCAGTTTGTAAATGCCGTGGTTGCGTGATACGTGTTTGACGTATCTCCTGGTTTCGGGATAGGGGATCGATTCGATGAATACATCCGGGTCGTCAATGTGCTTGAAGCGTTTGAGCCATTTTTGCAGAACATGCGGGCCTGCATTGTAGGAAATGAGAAGATAGGCGCCATTATTCCCGAATCGTTCATGCAATTGGCTTAAATATTTGGTCCCCAGTTGGATGTTCAGATCCGGGTCGAATAGCAGATTCTGATCGAAAGGTTTGCCATATTTGGCGGTCGAGTATAATCGTTTTCCGGTTTCCGGCATGATCTGCATCAATCCTCTGGCGCCTGCTCTCGACAGGGATTGGGCATCAAACAGGCTTTCCTGCCTAATCAGGCTTTTGACGAACCAGGGGTCGATGTCATGATTGCGGGAATTTTCCCGGATGGTTTCAAAGTAGGCCTGGGGAAAAAACTGTTTCCAGAATTGCGGGGAAAGTTCTTTCTCCCCTTTTTTGGTGCGGTAGTCTTTGTATAATTGCAGGAGGCGAACCGCTTCGGCATAGCCCCTGGCCTGATTATACAAATGCGACAACCACATCACCCCCTCGAGATTTTTCCGGACCGATTTTTCCAGTTGGAAAATTTCCAGTTTCGCGTACTTATAGAAACCCAATTGGGTCATCTCGACACCGCGGGTGTGGTGAAACTTTTCTTCCGGCGTCAAGAGACGGCCCAGTTTTGGAGAATCATTTTTTTCTTTAAACGCAGCCTTCTGAGCGTTATAGGTTTCTCCATTTTTCAGCTGGACGGGAGTGGGAAACGCACTCAATTTCTCTCTGGCTTTGATACCGCAGAAGGTATAGGGAAAATCCTGAGAAACCTGTTCGTAAACTTTGCGGGCGCTGTCTTTTTTGTCTGATTTCTCCAGGGATTTGGCCTGCCAGTACAGATTGCATTCGATAAAATTGCCTTGCGGGTAGTGCCTGGCGTTTTGCCGGAATTGGCTGCTGGCTTTTTTGTAGTTGCCCTGGAGATAGTGAATCCACCCCATGCGCCAGGCGGCCCATTGCGCGTAATCGGCCATGCCATATTTGCTGGCGACCCGGTTGTACTGTTTGAGGGCCTGGGAGTATTGTTTTTGGCCTTCATAAATCCTGCCGATGATGAATTGCGATTTGATCGCCACATCGGAAGACCGGCGTTTTTTGCCGACGGCTTTCAATGTGTCGATCGCGGCCTTTTCTTTTCCCAGGTTCCACAGGTTGCGGCCAATATTGTAGCGGGCTTTGTCTGCTCTCCGATGGGTGGGATACATTTTTAAAAAGGTTTTAAGCGTTTTGTTTGCCTTGTCGCGTTTCTTGAGTCCGCCGTAGGCGCGGGCCAAATCCAGATAGAGATTGGCCGGCAACGGCGACGTGGTCTTTTTGATTTCCCCGATCTCCTCGATCACCTGACTGTAGCGCACATCAGCTAAGAGCTTGTCGATGCGGGTGGACCGTTCTTCCAGGCCAAGCGCTGCAGGGGAAACTCCCGGCAAATTTTCCAGTCGTTGCATTTCCGGAAGCGCTTCCAGGGTGACGGCATGGGATGGAAAATAAATATAGAGTTTCCGGTAAATGCTGTAGGCCTCGCTGGGAAGACCGAGATCGAGTTTGAACTGGGCCTGCTTGCGGATCATTTCCGGTAGAAACGGCTCGAATTCCGCCTGCGAATTGCTGGTGGAAATTTTTTTGATCGCTTCTTCGAGAACCGTGAAGCCTTCCTTGGTTTTGCCCAGGTTTTTCAAAATATCCGCGTACAGCAATTGCGCTTGCGGATAAATCAGAGTTTTGGGAAATTTATCCTGCAAGCGGGTGATCTGCTTCAAAGCGGCTTCACTTTTTCCATTGTGGGATAAAGCATCGGCCAGTGAAAACAGAACATAATCTTCTATTTGCGGATACTCCTTTAAGGATTTGTTGAAGAGCGCCTCTGCTTTGTCGTATGCGTTTTTTTGCAGATGAATGTGTCCCAGAAGATAGCGGGCGCGTTTGCTGTCCTCAGAATTTTCACTCGAATTCAGCAGGGCACGAAACCGGTTTTCGGCTTTGGAGGTCTTTCCCTGATTGAAATACGCGACGCCCTCCTCATAGGAAGAATGATCCGCGGCTTGCGCAATAGTAGGAGCGCTAAAAGTCAACGCCCAGGCCAAAATCCATGCCGCCGCCAGAGGCAAACGCGAAAGCACCTTGTCCATCAGGGTTTTTGGGGTGTCGGCGTTGCCCGCGGCAATGGGAATGGTATTCGGCACTTTTTTGAACCAGGTGATCTGACGTTTGGCGTAATGCCGGGTTTCGCGTTTCATTTCATAAACCGCCCGCTCCAGGGTGAGGTTTCCCTCCAGGTAATTGAGGATCTGCGCATAACCGATACTTTGAAACGGTTTCCATACTTTTGAAC
>JAJDBE010000101.1 GCA_029261515.1 Nitrospinaceae bacterium
TAACCAGTGTGGGCTGGGCCGTTGTTTTAAATGCCTGCCTGACTAAATCGTCTAATTCCAATAGGTCTATTGGGGAAAAATAGCCTATAATATTTTGATGGGAATAGGCGCCGTAATTTTTCTGAAATTGCGGTTTCGGCACCGTTTCCACCTTAACACCAACGGATTTTGCCAGCCTGAGTATGGATTGAATCCTAGGGTTTGGTTTTCCCTCTTTGAGGAGGATTTTGTAGCAACGCCTCTTTTGGGCGTTCAATGCTTCCCAAATGGGGTTGATTCCATAAACTAGCGTCGACTTTTGATCTTCCATAAGTAATGGGTTCCGGCCTCTTTCGGCGGAATTGAATAATCTACAGCATAGCGATATAGGGAGTTTTCCTGCCCGGTGTTTTCCCGGTTTTTCTCCGAAGATGAAAATGACCGGTTCCGAGGTTCGACCTGTCTCTTCCCCCCACTGCGGGAGGTTGGCGGCGGGCTATTGTAACGTTTTTCCTGCGCACTGAATAAAATTAATGGCCGTTTCCAAAAAAAAGATCGCTCTCTATTCCATTGCAGGCGTCCTGCTCACCTTGGTCGCCTTCGTGGGGGTGGTGTACCTGCAAATCAGCGACTTTGAAAAAATAAAGACGATGGCGGTGGATCGGCTGGAAGAAATCACGGGACGCGACGTGTCGATCGGATCGGCGGAAGTGAGCTTTGTCAAAGGCATCAGTGTCAATCTCAAGGAGGTCAGCATCGGCGGATCTCATGCAGGGAGACCTAAGTTCAACGCCAAAAACCTGCGGATGGTGATCAAGTTTTTGCCGCTTCTGGATCAGCAAATCGAAGTAAAAAAAATTGTGGTTGAAGGCGTTTTCATTCAGTTGATCCGCAATGCCAAGGGAGAGTTCAATTTAGCCAAAGCCCGGCAATTGACTTCCCAACCGAAGAAAGAGGGTTTGTTTAAAGTTCTGAAAGGCAGTCTGATCAACCGATTGGAAATCAAAGGCGGGGAGGTTCGTTTCCTCGACTATAAAAATCCGACAGAGAATGGTCCGGCTTCTCTTAAAATTCAAAATGTACATTTTCTGATCCGGAAAAAATTTCTGCAAATTCCGTTTGAATTTCTGGTTCAGGGGCAAATCCCCAATTCCAACCGCCCCAGCGAATTTAAACTTACAGGAACCCTGAACAATCCGACCATGACTCTGGACCTATCCGGCATAAGTGTCGACGGCGAAGTTCATGTTGAAAGGCTGCCTTTGGCGCATTTTCATCCTTATCTCAAAAAGGTGATTCCTGCCATTTCGGAGGAAGGACGGATTTCCCTGGAATCGGATTTTTCCGGAACCCTTGCTGGAGATTTTGAGTCCACAGGGAAAATAAAATTCGTCTCGGAAAAAGACCTTCAGCAGCCGGCCTTTCGCGACCCGTCTGTGCCGCATCGCGGAATCCTGGATTATCAGGTTGCGCTGGACGAGGACAACCTCGAGATAAAAGAAATCAGGATGCAGGCCGATGCGTTTCGCTTTTCCGCCACAGGGGGCATCACCGAGTTTCTTTCTCCCGACCCTGGCATTGCGTTCGATATTCGCACCGGCGCGTTTCAAGTCAACAAAAGCCGCAGTTATCTGCCGCTTAAAATTCTTCCAGTGGAATACCATGACCTGGTGCATCAACGATTTAAAAACGGGTCTTTTAAAATCGACTATCTAAAATTCAAAGGAACGCTCACGCAGCTAAAGAACCTGGCGCTTAAGGAAAATCACCAACGTCTTTCCGGTCAGGTGCAGATGCAGCACATGGATTGGCTCGCCCCATTACCGCTGCTTAAAAACGTGACGGCATCCTTGAAAGTGGAATCCGGCGACAGCGTCCTCAATATCGAAAAAGCCCGTTTCCTGGACCACCCCATTGCTAACGTCAAGGGAAAAATCAAAGACCTGATTTACCAGCCCGTTGCCGACCTGTCTTTGGATAATAAGGTCGAAATGGGCAAGTTTCATCTGACCCTGCTTAAGGGATTGGACGGACACTCTTTTAAAGAATTTGTGCGGATCTACCGGGACATGCAAGGCCCGGGGCGGGTCAGCATTCATCTAAAAGGTCCGTTGACCGATCCTGAAAAGCTTTCTTTAAGCGGAAGTATTATTATGCAGGGAGTTTCTCTGTATCAGGAAGGCATTGGGCCTCGCATCAACAACCTGCATGGAACCATCCATTACAATCTGAATCCTCCCGAGTCTAAAGCGGACGCTCAAACAGAAACTCCTATTATTCAATTCGATAATTTTAACGGTAATTTTGGGGAAAGCAGGTTTTCAAAGATCGAAGGAAAAGTGATTTTGCAAAATGAAATTCCCAACAAGAAGATTTCGGGAATCTACAATTTGCATGTTGCGGATCTTCCCATGGTCATCACCGATCTTGAACTCGAATATCCCTTCGATGTTCTGCACCAGAATACCGACTATGTGGAAGGCGGAGTCGAGGTGCATTACTTCTCCGATGAAAACCCGCTGGATGCGGCATCCTTAAACGAGTGGGGAACGATTAAGTTGCAGGATTTGACTGTTGAATATAAAGAAGAAGGAATTCTCCCCATCACCAATTTGTCGGGAGATATTTCTTTTGGGGAAGGGCCTCTGGACCTGGCCGGCATCAAGGGATGGTATGGCAGTTCCCCTTTCACGTTAGATGGCGACCTGGTTCCCTACACTCCCAAGGGACCAGAGTTTGATCTTGTAATGAAATCTGCAAAGTTGCAGCCCGAAGATTTAAAGGACATTCCTTTTTTACAATCGCTGAAATTCACCGGGTCCGTGGACGCCGAAGTCAAATTAAAAGGCAGGCTCGACACCTTAACGTTTGCTCACAGTATGGATTTATCGCAAGCGTCCTATCGTTATAAAGATGTGTTTATCAAGCATGCCAGTTTGTTCAACAAGGTCCAAATGAATGGGCATTTTGATTCCAAAGAGGGGCTGGTTGTCGAAGACCTGGTCTATGAACTGGGAGGCAATACAGTCACCGGCAGAACCGTGGTCAAGGATTTGCAGTCGCCTGATTTTTTCGTCCGCCTGCAGTCTAAAAATTTCAAAACCCATTTGCTGGCCACTTCGTTAACACTTCTGGAAGGCAACCGGGAGGGGCTTGCAGATTTTGAAGTTCACGGCCAGGGAAATTTTCACCGCCTGCAGGACTCCAAGTTTGAAGGTCTGTTGGATTTAAAGGACGTGGTGTTTTTGCCGGAGGGACATGCGCATGCGGTCACCGTGAACGCCGCGATTAAATTTTCAGACGACACGTTTGAGGTCAATGACGGGAGTCTGGCGTCCGACCGGTCCCAGGTGGCTTTTTCAGGTATGTATGAAACCGGGTCTCGACCTCAAATGGAATTAAACGTAACAGGCAAGAGGCTGCTTATCGAGGAATTACTACCCACAGGGGAAACCGAAGGACCCGACTTGGGCACCTTCCTGAATGAATCGCCACTGTTTGCCAGGGGAACCTGCAACGTCACGTTTGATCTGGAGGAACTGGATTATAAACTGCTGACTCTGAAAGAGGTCTCCGGAGATGTTTCCGTAGAGAAAAAGAAATTTAAGATCAGCAAACTGGATTTTGGCAAAGAAAATAAAATTCGTGGCCGCGGGATTTTCGAGATGGAAAGCTCCGATGCCGGACGCTTCAAGGGATTGATTCAGGCGAACGACATACCGGCTGAGGACTTGTTTGCATTGTTCGGGGATACGTTCGAGGACGGCATGACCGGTCAGTTGAAAACCCTGGATATTCGCATCAAAGGTAAAGGCAAAGGGTGGAAGGAAATTGGCAAGTCCCTGGTGTCCAAAACTGCTTTCGACTTCCAGTCCGGGCAAATCGACCATGGCAAACTAAAGCGGGGAGCCTTGAAACTTTTTGGTCTGAAAGATCAAGCAGATGAATCCGCAGAATCGGTTAAAGACGATTTTTCTCCCTATGAACAAATCGCAGGCAGCTTTATGCTTTCCGGGGGCATTGCGGAAACAGAAAATTTTATCTACGAAGACGACAGGCGCCGGAGTTCCCTGGTAGGAAAGTTTGATTTGAAACAACGGGAGATGGACACGGTGCTGGGGGTTGCGCCCATGGCCGCTCTGGACAAATTCCTGACCAAAATCCCAGTGGTTGGAAAAATCATCACCGGGGGGGATGAAGAAAGCCTGGTGAAGTCGTACTACACGGTAAAAGGAAAATTTGATGACCCCAAAATCAGCATCATTCCGCTCACTTCCCTGACCAAAAAAGTGGTCGGTATTTTTCAGGGAATCCTGCAAACGCCGAAATTCATTTTGACCCTTCCCGGTGAAGAAACCAACTGATTCTTTTCCTGTTTAAAAATTTGTTCTAACGCGGTTGGATACTGACAACCTGAACTTTTTCAGGAGATTGACTGAGATAAGACGCCATCGCCGCAACGATCGCCGGGATGTGTTCGTCCTCTTCCGTTGCCGTGGCGGGCGCCGCGGTCTGGGGCTTTGGCGCGGGTTTGGGCGGTGCCACATAGGGAACGAAATGCACCAGCAGTTTGATGGTGAAAATCAGAACCGTCAGCACCAAAAAGATGACGGAGATCGCGATGATAGAAACCGTAATGGATGTATAAATTTCATTCATGATAATTTATTTGGGCAAAGGCAGGGACTGGGCCGCCGATTGAATCGCGGCATGCGTTTCCGGCCCCGCGTCTCCAAATAAAGACAGAAAAACCCCTGCCGCCACCGCACTGCCAATGACGCCTGCGACATTGGGACCCATCGCATGCATCAACAAAAAGTTTGTGTGATCTTCTTCCGCCCCGACCTTCTGGGAAACCCGGGCCGCCATGGGAACTGCGGAAACGCCGGCAGACCCGATCAAGGGGTTGACCTTACCGCCTGTCAGCTTGCACATGATCTTTCCAAACATGACGCCTCCGGCAGTGGCAAAGGAAAACGCCAGCAAACCGAGGACGATAATTTTAATGGTTTCCAATTTCAGGAAGGAATCCGCGGTCATGGAAGATCCCACCGCCAGCGCTAACAGAATGGTCACGATGTTGATCAAATGAGTTTCGGCTGTTTCATGTAGTCTTGCGGTCACCCCGGATTCGCGGAACAGGTTCCCCAGCATCAGCATGCCAAGAAGCGGTGCGACGCCCGGTAGCATCAAGCAACAGATAATGGTCACGACGATGGGAAAAAGAATTTTCACCGTTTGCGAGATGGGTTGCAACTGTTCCATCTTGATCGTACGTTCTTCATGAGTTGTTAAAAAACGCATGATGGGCGGTTGGATCAATGGCACCAGGGACATATAGGAATAAGCCGCCACGGCAATCGGGGCTAAAAGGTGCGGTGCCAGTTTGGTGGCGAGAAAAATCGACGTTGGCCCGTCCGCGCCGCCGATGATGCCGATGGCGCTGGCCTCTTGCAAGGTAAAGCCAAGTGCTACTGCGCCGATCAAAGTCGTGTAAACTCCGATTTGCGCCGCGGCGCCAAGAAGCAGGGTTGTGGGATTGGCCAACAGAGGGCCAAAATCCGTGAGCGCGCCGACGCCTAGAAAAATCAAAGGCGGCAACACTTCGTGTTTGACGCCCTGATAGAAAAAGTTCAGCAATCCTCCCGCATCGGTACTGGTCATCATGCTCATGGGCAGGTTGGCCAAGAGACAACCGAACCCGATGGGAAGCAAGAGCAGGGGTTCAAACTTCTTCCAGATAGCAAGATAGAGCAGGACACAGGAAACGATCAACATCACCCCGTGCCCAGGGGTCATGGCGGTAAACCCGGTGGTCTCCAGTATTTTGGCGGCTGCCGACGCGAAACTTAGATCCATTAGTTTAGGGTCACCAGTTCATCGCCGGTTTTAACGTTGTCGCCTTCTTTGACCAATACGGATTGGACGACTCCGTTGCAGTGAGATTTTACCTCGGTTTCCATTTTCATGGATTCCATGATGATTAAGGTATCTCCGGAGCTGACGGTATCCCCCGCTTTACATTTAAGAGAGAAAATAGAACCAGGGAGAGGCGAAGTGACCACTTCTTTTGCCGACCCACCCGCCGGTGCTGCTGGCGCGGGAGCAGAAGCCGCAGGGGCAGGGGCTGCCGGGGCAGGGGCAGAAGTTGATGCTGGAAGAGTGCCTGCAGGTCCGACTTCCACCTGATAATCCCGGCCATTGACCCTGACACTGTATACGGCATGCCCGCCATTTGTCGCCGGTTGCGGGCTGGCGGACGTCTGCGGCGCGGCTCCTGGTGCCGGGGTCGCTTTTGCAGCCGGGGCCGCGGGTTGCGGCTGGTTGCGGGTCTCAAAAAACTTCAACGCGACTTTGGGGAACATGGCATAGGACAGCCGGTCGTCTTCGGATTTGTATTTGTTGCCGAGTTCCTTGATCACCGTGCTCCATTCCGGTTTCAGAAGGTCCGCAGGGCGGCAATCGATGATCTTTTCATTTGCCGAGACCTTGGCCAACAATTCTTCGTCGATAGGCGCGGGCAGTTTCCCGTATTTGCCTAAAACACATTCCTTGGTTTCCTTGGTGACCACTTTGTAGCGCTCTCCGGTCAAGACATTCAACGTTGCCTGCGACCCGACAATCTGACTGGTCGGGGTCACCAGAGGCGGGTACCCCATGTCCTTGCGCACTCTGGGGACTTCTTTCAATACTTCATCGAGTTTGTCCAGCGCGTTTTGTTCGCGCAGTTGGTTCTCCATGTTGGAAATCATGCCGCCGGGAATTTGCGATTTTAAAATGTTGATGTCCACTCCCTTGAAATCGCTCTCGAACTGAGCGTAGTGTTTTCGCACTTCCTGGAAGTAGTCTGAGATTTCTTCTAGAAGGTTGAGGTCAAGCCCTGTGTCATAGGAGGTGCCCTGCAGGGCGGCGACCAGAGATTCTGTTGGATAATGCGAGGTGCCCATCGACAGGCTGGAGATCGCGGTGTCGATCATGTTGACACCGGCGTCGATGGCGCGTTGCAGGTTCATTCCCACAAGCCCTGTCGTGGCATGCGTGTGCAGATGAATGGGCAGGCTGATGTTCTTTTTAATTTCAGCAATCAATTCCCCCGTCACCGAAGGCGTCAGGAGACCGGCCATGTCCTTGATGCAGAGAATGTCCGATCCCATATCCTCCAGTTGTTTTGCCATTTGAACGTAGAGTTCCAGGTTGTGCACCGGGCTGACGGTGTAGCTGATGGTGCCTTCCACGATTTTGCCGCATTTTTTCACGGTGTTGACGGCGGTTTTGATATTGCGGAAGTCATTGAGCGCGTCGAAGATGCGGAAGATGTCCATTCCCTCATCGGCGGAGTGTTTGACGAAGCGTTCGACGATGTCGTCGGCGTAATGGCGGTAGCCGACACAGTTTTGCCCGCGCAACAGCATTTGAAACGGCGTGTTGGGAATTTTCTTTTTTAATTTGCGCAGCCGTTCCCAGGGATCTTCGTTCAAAAATCGAATGCAGGAGTCGAAGGTGGCCCCTCCCCACATTTCCAGGGAAAAGTAACCGACCTGATCGAGTTTTTCCGCAATCGGCAACATGTCTTCCGTGCGCATTCGAGTCGCCAGCAGAGACTGGTGCGCATCCCGCAATACAACCTCAGTTATTTTAATTGGGTGTGGCTCTCCCATATTCAGGCGTCCTTTATTTCTATTTTCTACGATTGAACGAGAAGGTTTAAGTTAATACATTTTCTTTATTGGATTAAAGCGACAATCTCATTTTCGCGTTTCAATCCAGATTTGTCTGACCCAGTGTTCCATTCAGGAGTTAAAATTTTTCAACCCGGCCGGGCAAAGTCCTCCTGCAAGTAATTACAAAAACGTGCCAAGCTTTACCGGGAATCAGGGAATAGTAAATTATCGGGCCTGTAAAATCAAATGTTATTTCCGTCAGATTGAGGACAAGAAAAGAAGCATTGGGGTGTGAATTTCCGGGCAACCCATGAACGTATAAAAGATGAGCAAGGCGTTGCCAAATAACGAATTTTTCCAGCTATCGTGAGAAGGAGAGGCGATTGAGGAATTTTAACGGGGAACTTAAAAACAGTAAATCAGAGAGGATTATTTTTTCCAGGTCGTGGGGAAGAAGATCAACATGACGCCAAAAACTTCCAGGCGGCCCATCAACATCCAGGAAATGGTGATCACTTTTCCGAGAGTCGGGAGCTCGGCATAATTTCCGGTGGGGCCAACGCCTCCTAAACCGGGACCGATGTTAAACAGCGTGGCAATCGACGCTGAAAAGGAGGTGGTGAGATCGGTGCCCATAAAAGATAACAGCATACAACTTAGAAAAGAAATGCCGAGAAACAGAAACGTCAGCGCGACGACGTTGGTGAGATCATCGGGAGCTACGGTTTTGCCGCTCACCTTGATGTGGAAAATCGCTCTCGGATGAATCAGCTTTTGAAATTCCCGCATGATGACTTTGAATAAAATAATAAAACGGATCACTTTCAGGGAACCGCTGGTGGACCCGGAACACCCGCCCACCATCATGATTCCAAGAATCAGGACTCGAAGAAAATCCGGCCATTCGTTAAAATCATCGGTCATGAATCCGGTGGTGGTGTTGATGGACATCACCGTGAACGCGGCGCTGCGGAAGGCTTCGCCAGGATCGTCTTTGGTGTTGGTTTCCATGAGTCCCCAGGTGACGAGGAGAATGCACACCGCAATCATGGAACAATACACGCGAAATTCCGGGTTGCTGAAAACCGTGCTGAAGTTTCTCGAGACCAGGTGAAAATGCAGTGCGAAGTTGACGCCTCCCAGAAACATGAACAGGATGACGACCGATTCCACATAGCTGCTGTTGAAATAACCGATGCTTTTGTTGTGCGGAGAGAAGCCGCCGGTGGCGACGGTGGAAAAAGTGTGACAGACCGCATCGAAAAGGCCAACGCCGCCGAAGTAGAGAAAAACAATCTCCAGGCAGGTGAGAACGATATAGGTTTTCCAGAGAATCTTGGCGGTTTCCGCAAGGCGCGGCTGCATGCGCTCGACGGTCGAGCCGCCGGGAATTTCCGCTTTGAATAACTGGGAACTGCCGATACCGAGGATAGGGAAAATGGCCAGCGATAACAGGATAATCCCCATGCCGCCGATCCATTGTGTCAGGTTTCTCCAGAACAGAACTTCTTTGGGAGCGGTGTCGATGTCGGTCAGAATCGAGGCGCCGGTGGTGGTGAACCCGCTCATGCTTTCAAAAAAAGCGTCGATGAAATGAGGGCAGACGCCGGTCAGCACAAAAGGAAACGCGCCAAAAAAAGCGATGGCCAGCCAGGAAAGCGCGACAATGGCAAAGCCTTCCCGGTCGCGTAATTTTTCGATGCCAGAGGGCAGAAGCCGCCACATGGCGACCCCCGTTGCCAGGGATGCGGCAAACGTCATTGAAAATGCTTCCAGGGGACTCATGTGGCCGGGCAGAGCAGGTGTCCGGAAATAGAGCGCGAGGCCGATGGGAATCAGCAGCAGGCCGGATAAGAGCACCAGCAATACGCCAATGACGTTGAATATGGCCTTGAGGTTCATCGGAATGGGAGAAAGTTTCTTTTGCTTCCGAACAGTTTTTCGATTTTTTCGATGGCCTGCGGCAAAGCGACGACAATGACGGAATCTCCGGCCTGGATTTCGAGGTCGCCGGTGGGAACCATCATGTCTCCCTTTCTCAGCAGAGCGCCTATCATGGCGTTTTCAGGAAATTTGACCTTGGAGATCTTTTTGTTGATGATGGACGATTTTGCATCCACGCCGATCTCCATGACCTCCGCGTCTTCGATCAATTTAAAGACCGACATCACGCGGCCTTTGCGCAGGTATTTGAGAATGGCGCTGACCGTGATCAACCTCGGGTTGATGGTGATGTCCATGCCGATGGAATCGAGGATCGGCAGGTATTCCGGGTCGTTGGTGATGACGAGAGCCCTTTTGGCGCCGTGTTTTTTGGCCAGCAATGCCGCCAGGATATTGTCTTCATCATCTTCAGACATGGAGAGGAAAAAATCGGCATCTTTCATGTTGATGTCGTTGAACAAATTCATGTCCGTGCCGCTTCCGTGATGGACGACGCATTTGGAAAGCACTTCCGCTGCCTGGTGGGCTTTTTCCCGTGAAGCCTCAATGATACTCAAGTCGCGAATCGTTTCCTCCAAAACTTTAGCCAGGTTGATGGAAACCGGGTTGGCCCCGAAAATGACGACTTTCTGCACCTCTTCCACGGTCTTGTTCAGCATTGGCAGGAGGAAGGGTAAAAATTCTTTATCGACGATCGTGTAAATTCTGTCCTTGGGTTGGATCACATCCTCCGGCTTGGGGATGACGAGTTTGCCCTCCCGCACAATGGCGACGATGAGAAACGAGTCCATAGAGGAAATGTTGCTGATTTCCTGAATCTTTTTCCCCGCCAACGGGGCATCTTCCGGGACATCGAATTCGCGCAGCAGTATTTCTCCGTTGGCAAATTCGGCGACGTTCACCACCCCCGGCGTGCCGATGATCTTGGTGATCGTGTCGACGATGATTTGCCCCGGATTGATCGAGTGATCGACGCACAACTCTTCCGGCCGGAAGATGTGTCCGTCTTCGGTGAATTCTTCATGGCGCAGGCGGGCGAAGCGTTTGGCGACCTCAAACTTGGAAGCCAGGAAGCAGACCAGAAGATTGATTTCATCTGAATTGGTGACCGCAATCACCATTTCCGCATTCTTGATGCCGGCCTTGACCAGAACGCTGGGCAGGCAGGCATTGCCGGTCACGGCCAGAACATCGAGGCTGTCCGAAATGGGCCGCATTTTTTCGCTATCCTGATCGATGATGGCAATGTCATGCCCTTCTTTGGAAAGTTCCTTGGCAAGATTAAATCCGACAACACCAGCGCCAATGATGAGGATTCTCATAGAATGTTTATCGGTCGATTGAGGGGGTTATTGGATCGGATTGTTGTTGGTCATGAGGGTCGTCCTCTGTACCTTGAGGTCAGTACCAGGCGCCTTAAGGCTTGTTCAGGAATTGCAGGAACTCTGAATCCTCGGAAAGAAGAAGAGTCGTGTCGGTTTTCAGAGAGTTTTTGTAGGCTTCCATGGAGCGAATGAAGGAATAAAACTTAGGGTCTTTCTGATATGCGTCGGCATAAATTTTAATCGACTGTCCATCCCCTTCACCGCGAACTTCCTGCTCTGTTTTGTAAGCTTCGGCAACCAGGATCGTTTTCTCCTTGTCGGTTTTGGCGCGGATTTTTGTGGCTTCTTCTTTGCCTTCGGAGCGGTATTCCATGGCGATCCGCTCGCGTTCCGTCCGCATGCGGTTGAAAATGGAATTGGCGATTTCCGGCGGCAGGTCGGTCCGCTTGATTCGTACCTCGACCACTTCAATTCCATACTCGGCGGCTTTTTTATTGGCTTCCTCGGATACTTTCTTCATGATGACTTCACGGGTTTCGGTGACGATGTCATGCAGGTCGTGCGTACCGATTTCCACCCGTAACTCGGAATAAAGAATATCGTCCAGCCGGGATTCCGCGCCGCGTTCATCGCGGACGGTTTCCAGAAATTTCAACGGCTCGGTGATCCGCCAAACGGAGAAATTGTCGATCAAAAGATTTTTCTTGTCCTTGGTGATGACTTCCGCCGGCGGCGAATCGTTGTCGAGAAGCTGGTTAGAGAAATACCGGACCTGTTGCACGAACGGGATTTTAAAATACAATCCCGGTTCGGTGATGATCTCTTTAGGTTTCTGCAATTCCAGGACGACGGCGCTTTGTGTCATGTGCACCGTGAACATGGAAGAAGATGCCAGCACGATGATTAACAGTCCGAGGACGATGAGGGTATTTTGTTTCATGGTTTATTTTTTTGAATTCGAAAAAATCGAACTATCGGATAAGGGGAGGATGGGCAATACGCCGCTTTTATTATCGCCCATCACAAATTTTTGCGCGGAAGGCAACACCTCTTCCATGGTTTCGATATACATACGGGTGCGCGTGATGTCCGGCGCTTTTTTATATTCCTCATATTGAGAAAGAAAACGTTTTGCATCACCTTCCGACCGCTTGATTTTTTCTTCCCGGTAGGCTTCCGCTTCCTGAATGATTTGCGCCGCTTTGCCGCGGGCTTCGGGAATGACGGCATTGCGGTACCCCTGGGCTTCGTTGATCATCCGCTCCTTATCTTCCCTGGCGCTGACCACGTCCTTGAAGGCGGCCTCGACCTGTTGGGGAGGATTGACGTCCTGCAGCTGCACAGTCACGATCTGAATCCCCGACTTGTATTTGTTGAGCAATTCCTGCACCTGATCTTTGGCCAGAAGCTGAATTTCGGCTTTCCCTGTGGTCAAGGCTTCGTCGATTTTCTTGCTGCCGATGATGCCGCGGAGAATGGTTTCCGCCACATCGCGGACCAGTTTGTTCTGCCGCTTGACATTAAACAAATAGGCGACTGAGTCAACGATACGCCACTGAACCACAAGCAGGATGTCGACGATGTTCTGATCCCCGGTCAGCATGAGCGATTCGGCGGGGACTTTCTGTACCTGGCCGGAAGGCGTCTGGCGGAAGCCGATTTCCACACGCCGCACCTGCCGCACTTTCGGGGTGGACGCGTGTTCGATGGGAGAGGGGAATTTAAAATGCAGACCCGGACCCGTGGTGCGGGTGAATTTGCCAAAGGTGGTGACCACCCCTTCTTCATCGGGCGCGACAAAGTAAAACGTCCCCGGAACAATCCAAATCAGCAACAGCAGGATGATGATTCCGAGAAACATCGAAGGTTTGAATTTTGGAATTTTCAGTTGCGGAATATCAAATGGAGGTTTTCCTCCTCCCGGTGGTTGTCCACCGCCGCCCCGAAATCGATCTTCGGGGCCTTTTGATTCATGTAGGTCGTCCCAGGCCATAGATTTATTTTAAAAAGGATTGAAAGTAAATGCCGATACAATTGGGTTACGCTAGCAAACTCAAAACCCAATGTCAATAAATGGGTGTTTGGTGAGTTACGCTTTCCAAAGCAGGGTTTTGCCAAAGTGTTGCCACAAGGGTTTTGACCGCTTGCGCTTCCATAAGGGTTTTGGGCCTTAATAGAAGATCATTTCCCCCTCTTCGGAAAACTCCATCCCCTGGGCCGCCAGGTATTTGAGTGCGTCTCCTAAACCGGTAAGCGCTTGCAGCTGTTGATTGATGTCCTGGAATTGTTTGAGGCTGGAGATGGGCAGCCGTTTCAATTCGGGCGCTTTGATGATGTCTCCGAGTATTTTATTTTTCAACCATGCCTCGACGTTGAGGTTACCATTTCTAAGGCTGATGAGGATGCGGTGCGGCGAGGCCAGTTTCAGTTTCGCGCGCGTGTCGACAATGGCCGGTTTGCTCTCTTCCGGGTCCAGGAACAACAAAATGCGATCGAGCGTTTCGGCGCCGATACGGGTGATAGCGATCTGGGTGTCGATCTGATCGATCGATATCGGGTCGGTGTCCTTCCCCTGTTTTAATTGCAGGCCGAATTGCAGGTTGCCGTCGACTTCCGAATCCGCCGCTTTGGTTTTACCGACCAGGCCTCCCAGGTTTAAGCCGGCAAATTCGGTGGAAAAGCTAAGCTCCGGTCCTTTGGGTGTCGGGATCAGAAAAAGATTTCCAGCCACAGAGCCTTCCAGAACATCGAACAGAAACTTCTCCGCCAGCAGTTGATTGTTTTTGAACAGGAGGTCCAGGCCGATACTGGAGATGCGGTGCTTGTCGACCTGAACTTCGTCTACCATAAAATTGTTTTTATGGCTTGAAAAGCCCCGCAGCTGGCTGAAAAAACCTTTGCGCGAAGCCAGAAAGGATTCGGTGACGGGTTTGACCAGACTGCGTTTTAGAAAAAGAGTTTTATTGAAGGGAAACTTGCCGTTCAAGTTGGTCACCTGTAGTTTTTCAGGGATCTGGGCGTTGAATCGATCGAACTCGACCTTGCCATCCACGGCGATTTTTTCTTCAGGTGACAGTGTCAACGCCAACCGCAAACCCAGTGCGCCTTGAGCTGTGATGTCTTTTAAAAACTGCTTGGCGCTGTCTGCCAGAGCTTGCTCAATTTTCAGTTGGTTGTTGGTGACCAGAGACACATCCAGGCGGCGTACCAACTCCTCGACGGTCATGGGGACTTTGCCGGTGAGGAAGGGTTTCAGTCCATCGACCCTGCCGGAAAATGAATGCTGAATGCCGAGGGTTTTAATGGAGAATGCGTGCTCCTCAATGGTGAATTTATTAAAATCCGCCAGCGAATAATTGAAGTTGAAGACCGGGTTCAGTGCGGTTTCGCCCAGGACTTCTTTGAGCAGCAGTTTGTCGAGGGAAAATTTCCCCGCCACCGAGCCGTCCCCATCCTTAAAATCCACCTTGGCGGCGGTGTTCATATTCTGAACGGCGATGCCGCGTTCGGGCCAGTTAATAGACGTGTTCCCCAGTTCAAAGCTGGCTTTCGCCACGATTGGCAGAGCCGATTTGTTCAGCTCGAATTTTTCAGGAACGCTGCCCTTTGCGTTCAAGGAAAGTTTGGCGGTTCCCGTCACGTCCAGATCCTGCATGCCGGTGCGCAGGGCCGGAGGTACTTTCCCCCAAAGGCCTGCAAGCCTTGCTTCGGTCAATTGCGTGTCGATGTCGAAGCTCTTGCCCCAGTTTTTGAGTTTGCCTTTGACAGCGAGGTGCAGAAGGGAAGGCGCGTCCACGGTTGCCTTGTCGATCTCGATGTCGCCGGTTTTTAGATTCTGCCTGGAAACGCTGGCCACCGAGATCGGCCCGATGGGAATCAATCCCTTAAGATTTTTGCTGGCGGGGGCGTCCACCTTGAGGGTGACCGAGGCGCGGGTTTGAGTCAGAGACAGGTCGTTCAGACTCAGATCAAACGCCGTGCGGATTTTCCCGGTCTTTACTTCCTGAACTCCCTCGACGTCCTCGATGGAAACGTTGCCCTTGAAGGTCAAGTCTTTCACGTCTTTAGGCAGGACACCGCCTTTCAAAGACGTGTCGATGACGATGCCCGTCAACAGAAGATCGGGAGCGCTGGACCGCACCTGCGAGAGTTTGATGGTGGTTTTGTCCGTCACCGCTATTTTCCCCGGCGTGCCTTGCAGAGGATAATAATTCCCCATCGTCAACTGGGTTTTTAGTTCGCCGCCAGTGACTTCGTATTGACCCAGCGCCTGGATATTGGCAAATCGAGTGTCCACATCGAGCCGCGCAATTTTGACGCCTTTGGCGGGCAGGTAATCGAGAGGAAACGCGATGGTGGCGGAAAAACCTTTGACCTTGGCCGCGGGCTGTTTTAACTGAACGTCGACCCCCTTCAGTTCGATACGGGAATTGGCCAACGCTTGCATGGGTTGAAACTTGTCGTCCAGTTTTCCTTGCGCCTTCGTATGGACCGTAATTTCCCCAGCGCTTGGGTAGCCGTCGATTTTTTTCAGGATGCTCTTTGGAATTATAGAACGCAACTCGATCAGGTTGAGGTCGAGGTTTTGCTCTAACTGGAATGCAGTTTTACCGAAGTTTTTCGCATTGCCTTTCACCGTGCCATTTGCCGCAGAGCCAAGCGAATAATCCAAATTGACAAAGTGAACCTCTCCCGATTCTAAATTCGCGCCTAAAGAGCCGTCGAGGTTCACCCCCAATTTCACTGCATCCATATCAGGAGGTGAAAATGCGGCCTGCTTTAAATCGGTGGAGAAAATCAGCGAGACCTCGTTCAGGTTAGTCCCTTTGGCTTTGATCTTGAGGTCCTGCCGAAGACCCCGAAGCGTCAGATTCGGAATCTCGGCCATTTTAAGATTCAGGGCAACGTTTCCTTCGAAGGCTTCGGGCTTGCCGTTCTGCAAGCGCGCATTGATCAGATTGATTTCGGTATTGATTCCGCTGACGACCGCCGAAGCTTCTGGATAGTTTGCCGCCAGATTCTGAATTTCGATCTTGCCATTTAGCACTTCGATGTCCTCAGGCTTAAAGTCCGGCAGGTGACCTTTGACTTCGAGTCCTGTGATGTTCAGCTTGCCGCTGGCTGTAAGCGGCGGAATGTTTTTTCCGGCCCATGCAATAAAGTCGGCAATATCAAACGAGGCTTCATTGAGTCGCAGGGTAAACCGGGGGGATGATTGGAACTGCGCGATTTGGGCCGCAAGATCGATCCGGTTATTTTGTCCTATCTGTAAAACCAGTTGCTTGAGGTTGAGCCTCTGCTCTTTAAGTGCCACGTCCAGGTTTAGCTCGGTGGACAAGTCGGGAGAGGGGAGGGCATCGCCAATACGTATGGAACTTTTCTGGAGTCCCAGTGTGCCGGAAAGGCGGATGTTATTAAGATCCTGAGTGGTGACCTCAAGATCGGTCGTGGCCAGGGTTTTAACGTCGATGCCTTTTCCCTGGCTGGAGAAAAACTCCATATTGTGCGGAGAGGTCGCATTGGGTGGCAGACCCAATGTGGTGCGCAGCCAGACGTCGATTTCTTCAGAGTTGATTCTGCCCCGCGCTTCCAGATTCAAACCTTCGATGCGGCTTTTCATTGCACCGTCCATGTCGAGCCTGACGCCGATATTGCGGATGGCGAATTCCTTCAAGTCGACAGCAATGGGAATCGGCGGCAGGCCCTCGAATTCTTTTGCCGGGGCAGGAGGAGGTTCCGGTTTGTCTTTTTTGCCCAGCAGAGGTTGAAAATTCCAGACGCCGTTTTTGGATATGAGATTGAAGTGGGGATTGAGAACCAGCACCCGGCTGATGATCAGGCGGCCCTGCAGGAGCTGGGTCAGGTCGTAATCCAGCGCCACCTCCTCAATGCTGGCGATGGGTTCCTTTGTTTCTCCGAGAGTCAGGCGGGAAACATTCAGCCCGGTCAGGAGACTCACATCTATAGAACCGATGGACACCGGGACTTTCAGAACTTTCGTCAGTTCCCGTTCGGCGATCGGGGTCAGGCGCTCTGAAGGAAAATAATATTTCAATACAATCCCGGCGCCGACTAAAAGCAGCAGGAGTAAAAGCAGGGCAACGGAAAAGAAAACAACCAGACGCCTCAGCCAGGATTTCTTTTTGACTCGGGGTTCGGGTTCTTCGGGGCCTTGTTCTTGAGGAGAAACGAGTTCTTCTTCCTCGGTGGCAAGGTCGGGGATTTTATCTGGTTTTTTATAAACGTTCATAAACTAGGGAGCACTATTTATTTTTCATAAATGTTGCGTCGTCACCCCAGATGGTGTTGCAAAAACCCGCAGATTCCCTGGGTCACATTGCGGATGAAGTCAACATCCAGAGTTTCCAAAGTATCTGAAGGCTGATGGTAATGGGGGTTTCTTAAAAAGGCGGTGTCGGTCACCATCACCGCCGGGATGTCATGTTGCCAGAACGGGTAATGATCGCTTAGCGTCACTTCGCGAAAGTCGTCGCCCCGGCCCGGAACCACCAGGCGTTCTACAGCCAGTGGCGATGCGGTCTCTTGCATGGTGTCGGCGATCGCATGCGCCAGTTGGGTAGAAGGTTCATTGCCCACCACCGCGATGAAGTTTCCCGCATCGGGGTACTTGGCGGGATCGACATAAGGCGGATAACTCTGCGACCCTGATTCATCGTTATAAAAGCCGACCATTTCCAGGGAAATCATTCCGGTTAACGTTTCCCGTCTTTTCGCCGCCTGTTCGACAAAGAACTGACTGCCGACCCAGCCGCACTCTTCCAGCGTGAAAGCGGCAAACAGCAGGGATTTTTTTAATTGAACTTCCGTCAGACAGCGGGCGGTTTCCAAAAGTGCGGCGACGGCGCTGCCGTTGTCATCGGCTCCGGGGGAGCCTTCGACGGTGTCGTAATGCGCCGCTAAAACAAACGTGCCGGCGGCAGGGTCGGAACCCTGTTTCAAGCCCAATATGTTTTGGGAGGTGATTCCATTGAACGGGACCGTTTCTTCGTTCACCGAAAGATTCAAGGACTGAAACTGGTCGCGGATGTAGTTTCCGGCGGTTGCCAGTTGTTTTGGCGTGGTATTCGGATTGCGTTCCCCGACCAGATTGGCAAGATGCGTTTCGATGTTTTTCAGTTCCGGCTTCTGCATTAGTTCGCCCTGGCGATATAGAACGGGTCTGCCCGGAATGGCTTTGTTTTCAAACCGTGTTTTTCGCAGAAACCCAGGATGCTTTTTGCTTTGTTCCGTCTATCAAAAAATAGTTTACTTTTTATCGGCAACGTCATAACATACCCGCATGCTTAGGGTGGAATGCTTTTCAGGCTATAAGCTAAACGAGAGGCCGGTCGCATTTAGCCTCATGGACCGCCGCTACGAAGTGAAAGACATCATCGACCGCTGGTACGGTGAAGGCGCCCGTTATTTTAAAGTGAGAGCCGATGATGACAACATCTACCTGCTAAAATACGACGAGTGGGAAGACCGTTGGGATTTTGTTTTTTACCAGAACCCCAAAAAGCTGAACTCATTGCCGGATTCCAAGTCCGGGTTCGGCGCCTTTCCTCGAACCTATCAGGATGCTCTGGATTCCAGAAGTTTCACCTCCCTGCATTGACTGTCTTTGGCAATTTATTCTCCATTCACCGGTATAATGCCGTTGCAACTTTTCCCGCCTGCTCATCAAAGAATATGTCATAATTTTTTTGGTCCTTGCAATCAAGGCAAGTCCCATCTTAGTATTCGAAAGATTCGCAATCGCTGCTGGCTTGAATAGATAACCTTATATTTAACATTGTTGCCGCGAAAAGTCCAAAAAATGAATG
>JAJDBE010000102.1 GCA_029261515.1 Nitrospinaceae bacterium
AACTTGATTTTTTTGTTACAGGCGTCTATTTCTTCGATCTCAATATTCATGGTCTGTCCAGCTGATTTTAAAAGTTATACCAGGGAATATTAAATCCTTGGTTTATAAGGTTCGGCTTTAAGGGGAAAGCTAGAATCCGAACCAATGGGGCCTTGCCCGTCGTCAGCAAACTCCCCCCCACGGGTAGTGGTGCGGGTGGAGGGAGTCGAACCCCCACGGTTGCCCACTGGATCCTAAATCCAGCGCGTCTGCCAGTTCCGCCACACCCGCTTCTAAACCTTTTAGTTAAACCGGTTTTGCTGATTTGAAGCTTATTCGTTGCCTCATTATAATGATATTTTCGGTTATTTCCCGGAAATTTTCGGTTTCCGGTCCCTGGGGGACACAATGCTGTTGGGAGGATAATAACCCTTGGGGAACGTGGTGTTCGGGTAGATCCAGTTGTCTTTTCCTATCAGGGTGCCGGGGCTGAGCACGGCGTTGCATCCCAGTTCGACATTGTCGCCCAAGATGGCGCCCAGCTTTTGCATGCCCGTTTGCCAATCTTCGCCCGTAATAGGAACCGAATTTTCCCGAATGATGTTTTCCGCTTTTTCTTCCGGGCTGCGGAACTGAAAATTGGCCAGCCGCGACCCCGCCCCCATATTGACATGGGTTCCCAGGATGCTGTCGCCGATGTAATTGAAATGCCCGGCTTCGGTGTGCCCCATCAGAATGCTGTTTTTGATTTCCGTGGCGTGACCGACCACACAGTGGTTGCCGATGATGGCATTGCCGCGAATGTACGCCCCCTGGCGGATTTCACAATTGCCGCCGATGATGGCGGGTCCCTTGATGATGGCCGAAGGCTCCAGAACCGTTCCTTTGCCGATCAGGATGCCCAGGGGTTCGATCAGAATCGGCTGGGTGATTTCCACCCATTGTCCGATAAACAGGCCTCGGCCGATTCTCGCGTTTTTGTGGTCCGAAGCATGGGATATCGTGGCGCCTGCCAGTGTGTCCACTCGTTTTGCGTCTTGGGCCTTTGTCTTTATCAGAGTATGAATCGCAGTTTCCAGATCGTTTAGAGGTTCCCAGGGGAACGCGAGGTTCTCGAACAATTCCGGATGGGAAAAGTCTTTCAGATGCGTGAAAAAATTCTCAAGAGGAAGCATGGTGGCTGTCTTTAATTAATGGGATTGGTTTGCGGGTGCGATTGCGAGGTAATATACCATTTTCCACGCGAAGTCAGGCGGTAACCTTTATCGGTCAGCTCGATCAGGTGCTGTTTTTCCATTTCGGTCAACAGCCGCGTGCGGGAACGTTTCTCGAGGATCAGGCGGTTGTCCGGCACCGGTTCCAGCGCCATCTGGCTCAGCACATCCAGTTCCAGTTTGTAGTAATGATCGCCGCTGTCTTTCAAGGCTTCAAAAAGCAGGCGCACGGCGTTTTCCCCGATTTTTTTCAGCGACCGCGCGTCTTTTTTATCGCCGCGCAGGTTGACGCTGATCTTGTTTTCCGTGCCCGAATTGCGCACAAACACCCCGGCGGTTCGTTCGTCCGTGTTGGATTTCAGGGTCACGTACAGCATGTCCGGGTCTTCGGGAAATCGCGAGATACTCCCTTTAAAATTCGCGGTTCGGGCGTCGGCGAGAATGGATCGTCTCACTTTTTTCCAGATGAGCGAATCCTTATAGAACAATTCCTTCCTGATGTAATAAACGTAAAGAGTTTCCTTGAACCCCGGTTTGAAGGGTTTGTGAATTTTGGAAAAATAAGTGCGCACGGATTTGCCGTGGAATAAAAATTCAGTTGCGGCAAAGGTGTTGAGAGCGCTTTTTAAGCCGTTGCCGAAAAACACCGGCATGCGGCTGCCATTTTCCAGAGCCAGCCAGCCGGGGGTGATGTTGTGGCCGGTTTCCTCGCTGCCCACGGCGAAGGCAAGAAAACGGCTCGTGTCGTCCGGTTGCTTTTCTCCTTTCCCTTTCTTTTCCAGCGCATCGACGGCCTTTTCGATTTCCTGAAATGCGTGGGCGTTGAGCGTGCCCTGTTTTCGCATGGCATTCCACTTGCGTTCCAGAGGCGCAGGGATCGAAAGCCTGGATGACTTTTTCAGCGCTTTCAGCCTTGCTTCCGCGATCAGGAATGCGGTGCGCAGCAGAATCCATTTGTCTCCCACAGCGGTCAACTGGGCTTTCAACCCGAGTTTGCGGGCGGCCACGGCGGCGTTCAAGTCGCTTTCGACGGTGTTGATGTACAGCGCGTTTTTATAGCGTTTGGGATCTTTGGCAATCAAAAACATTCCCTGCAGAAATGCGGTTTCATCGCCGCTCAACACCAGCAGTGCGTCTTTGAAGGGATCGTATTCGAGCCGGTAAAACCGGTCTCCGTCGGCATCGAACACGGCGCCTGCAACGCGTTTTTCCCCGTTCAGGATCTGCGGTTTTAGTTTTCTTCCCAGTTCAAACAGTTTGAGGACAGCCTTGTGTTTGCGGAAATGCCCCGACTTTTTGTCGATCATGGCAGCGTTGATTGTTGAGTGTCCTTCTAGATCGGCTACGCCGCTATAGAGATTGACGTTGCCGTCCCGTTTGGCGTTGATCTCCACCACTCGGCCGAATCCCGCTTTACGAAATACCTCGGCGGCGATGCCGGAGAGCGCGCCGTTGGCCGGATCGACGACGACGACCGTTTGCTTGAATGAATGAGTCTGTTCGGGCGATATCCAGGTGTTTTCCGGGTGCAGGGAAAAGCGGCGGAATAATTCCAGCGCTTCTTCCCGGCAGTCTTCGGATTCGACCCGGCAGAGAGTGCTCTTGAGGGATGGGTGATCCACCGCAAGAATTTTTTGGGTGAGTTCGATGTCATTGTCCGGCAGCAGTTTCATGCCCCGGTAGGCGAGAAACGTTTTGATGCCGTTCTGGTCCTTGGGGTTGTGCGAAGCGGTGATCATGAACCCGCCCTTGGCGCCTTTGTAAAGCATGTAGGTGGGAACCAGCGGTGTTGGCACGACGCCTAAAACCAATGCCCGGCCTTTGGCTTTCTGGATGCCCCGAATCACCGCGTTTGTGTAGGTTCCCTGTACGTCGCGCGGGTCCCAGCCAACGACGATGCTGTCACCAGGGAGCATTTCCTGCTTTTGGATGAGTTGGTCCACATGGGCATAAGCATAGAGTTCCATGAATTCTTCGGTGATGCATCCACGCTCCAAAAAAACCTGTTGCGGCGTCAGCCCTTTAAACTCTTCCGAGGATGCAGGCCGAACCTCCCGCCGGATGCCGTCGGTTCCTTGAAGCCGGAATAGCGCTGGAACTGCCGCTGGAATCTGTTTCCTCATGCGGAATGTTCTCTATAAGTTATGCGAAAGTGAAACCATGCGGACGAAAAAACACGTTATACCCTGAAAGGCCCGTGGCAGGGGGGGTGTAAATGGGCAGAGGGTAGCACACCGCCTTAGGTTTGTAAATTTGCTTCGTTGTGTTTAGCGGCGGCGCGGTTTTGTTTTCAAAGCGTTCCACAAGAGTTGCGTGAAAATGTTTTGGTGGATTTCACCCCTTGGCGGAGTTAAACTCCAGGCAGATTTTTTTTAGCGAGATTGTCAACCGCAACAGGAGGCGAGATAAACTCATGGTGTACAAGAGCGTGGTCAAAAAGGATAAAGTCAATGCCATCATCCGCACCGCCGGCGAAAAAATCGAAGGCGTTATTTTTAAGCTGCCGCAGAACCGGCTGCTGGACATGTTGAACCATGACAGCGAGACGTTCATCCCGGTTTCCGCCGCCAGGGTATTTCACGTCGAGACCGGGAAGCTGATGTTTGAGGCGGAATTTATGGCGGTCAACAAGAACCATGTCGTGGTCATTGCCGATAACGTGAAGTCCGCCGTTTACTAGCCTCCTCCCTACTTCCCCGATCGCCCTCTACTTCCTGTTTCGTGACGGCGGTTGTTCCCCCGTTAATTGAGAAACCGGATGCCTGCTTTTTTCAGCCAGTGACTTTCATCGAAATTCCGTTCCAGATGTTTTTGGAAAAGGATTTCGTTCGAGGTCAGCTTTTTCCCGTCGATCATTTCCGCTGATTCTTTAGGTTTTACCTGCTTATCGGGCGTTCCCTCTTTTTCCGGTTTCTCGGAAGTTTTGGATTCAATCCCGTCCTTGATGGAGGGCAGGGTTTGCATTTTTTCATCTCTTTGAATCAAATCGATCAACGCATTGACATCCAGAACCAGATTGTAGTCCGCGATGTGATCCAACAGTTCCAGATCTTTAAGGATTTTTATGGAAGATTTGACTTCAGGGGAATTCAATATCGCCCGGTTGATTTCCACCCACAAAAACTCAACCAGTTTTCTTTTCGAATCTTCTTGGTTCGCCATGAGTTCTCTTTCCCTGTTTAAAATTATTTTGAAATTTAAGGAGATATGTCAGGTTTCTCCCCACAACTGGTATCGAGTATAGGGAGCCGGTATCACGGCAGGGTCAAGTCAAAGTTACGAGTATGTCAACCTTTACAATGGGTTCTGGGATATTTGCGGGCAGGGAATTCGGTGTGAAGAAGGTGTGGGGCGATTATTCTATAAAATCAATGGAATTGCTTTTTCAGGACGTCTACGGGGCTTTTATATTTGTCGCAGGCGACAACCGCTTGTTTTTGTTTCAGCGGAGCGTTTGCGAGTGGGATTTCATCAGCCAGGACGGTTTTGGCGCCACAGGATTCGATCTCATAGGAACAGAAGTCACACATGTTTAATGTTTGCATCTTTTTCATTGTGGTCACCAAGTTAAGCGGTTAGAAGGATTTATGGAAAATGTAAAAATTTTTTTACTCCATTGAATTTATTGTTAGTATCTTATTATTCGGCTTTTTGTGTGTAAATCTTAAATATAGATTTCTCCAATCCGTTTGCGATTAACGTTTGTGCCAAAAATACAATTATTTTGCCAGGAAATCTGCGGAAAAATCTCCTCTATTCGGGAATTATTTGCCGTTTTTGCCCGAAGCCCCTCCTTCTTCTTTCGCATAGATTTATTGTAAGCTTTTTAAAAATAAAGACTTATTAGATTTCGTCTGTTTTTTTTAAATGGCACGGACATTGCTCAAAAGTTCCTGTGAACAGTTAATAACGCTTTTTAATTGAATGGTTTGCCGACTTAAGTGAACTCCAGCCCTTTCCGATAAGTGGTTGATCGGAAAATTTTCCGGCCTCTGGTCTTTCCGGGACCCCAAAAACAGCGGCGCCAAGAATAGCCTCAAGTGGGCGGAAAATCAGGATGGGTTTTCGCCGACTCCAGAGCTATGGAAAACCGTTGCAAACAAAGTTGGCTCGCCTGGAAGGGGTTGTTTGTCAAAACTGAATCAAGCCCAAAATAAATTGCAACGTGATTGAAGCAGCGGGGAAAACTCATATTTGGAAGCGCGGCTTGTCCTTCGGTTCCTGGATTTTGATTGCCGGGATGGGTGTGTTCTCTTTTCCAGTGGACGTGGAAGCGCAGATCACCGGAACAGGCCGCGATCAGACCTATAAACAGGCGGCGCCCGACCGCTTTCAGAAACGCTTCGAACCCCCTGCCGAACCGCAATCCACCGTGATCCCTGTCGAGCCGGATTCTTTGGAACCCCTGTTTCCCGAAGAGCTTAAAAAAGTCAAATTCGAGCTTAAAAATCTCGAGGTTCACGGTTCCACCGTTTACAAGTCGCGCCAGTTTGCAAGGCTGTACCGCAAATTTCTCAACAAGCAGATCACGCTGGAACACATCTACCGAATTGCCGATGCCATCACGCGTAAATACCGCAACGCCGGGTATATTCTCAGCAAAGCCATTGTGCCGCCGCAAAAAATCGAAGATGGAATCGCCCGCATCGACATCGTCGAGGGGTATGTCGATCAGGTGCGGGTCAAAGGCAAAGTAAAAGGCCCGAAAAATCTGTTGAATGCCCAGCGCAAACGTTTGCTGAGGTCAAAGCCCCTGCACGCCAGGGATCTGGAACGCTACCTGTTGCTGATAGACGACCTTCCCGGGGTCTCGGTGAAGTCGGTTCTCACGCCTTCTGACGATCGGACCGGGGCGTCCAACCTCACGATCATTCTGGAAAATAAAGCCTACGATGCGCATGCGGGAATCGACAACCGCGGCACCAAGTTCAACGGTCCCATTCAACTGTTCGCCGGCGCTTCGGAAAATTCGTTCCTCGGGTTTTACGAACGCTTAGGAGTCCAGGGAGTCGTCACCAGCGATCCCGATGAGTTGTATTACTTCCAGGCGTTTTATGAATTTCCCATTTCCAACGAAGGCACGTTGCTGAATTTTTCAGGAGCGGTCAGCCATTCCGAGCCGGGCGCGGGTCTTAAGGTGTTCAATGTCGAGGGCGACAGCTACACGTTTGCCATCAATCTGACGCATCCGTTTATCCGCTCGCGTGGAGAGAACTTGCGCGGTCTGTTCGGTTACACGCACCGCAATACCGAGACCGATATTCTGGGTGTCCGCGATTCCGAGGACCGCCTGCGCATCCTCAATTTTGGCGTGGTTTACGATTATGCCGACCGCTTTCGCGGCATCAACCTCATCAGCTTCAACCTCGGCCAGGGCCTCGACATACTCGATTCGACCGGACCCGGTTCTCTGAACCTAACGCGCTCTCAGGGGCGAAGCGACTTCACCAAAATTTACGGGGAGCTGACACGCCTGCAACAACTGGCGCCTTCGTGGATGCTGCTCGGTTCCGTCGCCTGGCAATACGCGTTTCAAAAACTGCTGGCTTCGGAAGAATTCGGCGTTGGCGGGCTGTCCTATGGCCGGGCGTTCGACCCTTCGGAAATCACCGGCGATCAGGGAATCGCCTTCAAGCTGGAACTGCAAAAAGCCTTTCAGATCAAAAAGAAATTTCTGCAAAACCTGCAAGCCTACACTTTTTTTGATTTTGGTTCCGTCTGGAACCGCGTTGCCACCTCCACCGGCGCTAAACAGCAGGATCTGTCTTCTATCGGTATCGGCACGCGGTTCAACATCACCGAGCATTTTTCCGGTTATGTGGAAATCGACAAACCCTTCCGCCGCGACGTGTCCGCGCAGG
>JAJDBE010000103.1 GCA_029261515.1 Nitrospinaceae bacterium
TGAAGGCGCAGTGCAAAAGCAGGCCATCGGCGCTTATGAGGAAGCCATCGCCCTTCTCGATCGCGCCTTAAAACTCGATCCGCAATATGCTCCCGCGCATTTGCGCTCGGGACTGGTGTATGCGGAGTGGGACAGGCGCAAGGAAGCGGTGGCCAGTTTCCAAAAGGGGCTGGAACTCGACCCGGCCAACGTCGACGCGCGCATGGCTTTGGCCGAGGTGTACACGAAACAAAACCGAATGGAGCTGGCCATTGTGGAGTACACGCAGGCGGCGGAAACCCAACCGGACAACCCGGAACTGCATTTCAAGATTGCTCTGGAAAACTGGTACCTGCAGAAACTGCCGGAATCTGCCGCGTCTTACCAACGGGTGTTAGCGATCGACCCCGGTCACATGCAGGCGCATTTGAACCTGATCAGCGTTTACGAAAAAATGAAACAGTGGGATAAGGCGGTGGAGGAGATCGACATCGCCCTCAAGCTTGGCAAGGAACGCGGCGATGCACAGGCCATCTCCATTGCAGAAGGGAAACTCAAGCGCATCAAGGGCAGAATGAATTTTACCGACAGCGATATGAGGCGGAAAACGGAGCCGCCTTTTGAGTAGGAACGTTCTGTAAAATCCCTCACCCCCCCTTTAAAAATAGGGAACCTGAACCTCCCCCTTCACCGAAGGGGGCCGGGGGGGATTTCTATTCTTCCATCTCGGCGCAGGCGCAGGAATACAGACAGAATAATGACTAAACCGACCTGAGGAAGGTCGTTAGAATATGCGTGAGGTTGCGGGTGGCGTGATCGGCGATTTGCTTGAGGTTTTTGAACGTCTTGATGGAACCGGGATGGGTGAGGACGTACCACCCGGCTTTGAGCTTGTTCACTTCGCCGTCTTTTTCCATAAAGGGCGAGACATCCAGCAATTCCTGATCCACCGCATCGGTGACCGAGCGGAAGGATACAAACGGGATGTCCCGTTCTTTGGCCAGTTGGGCCAGGACCGAGGTTTCCATGTCGAGCGCCAGACAACCGTAGTGTTTGCCCAGTTTCTGTTTCACCTCGGGCTGAGAGATCACGGTTTCCATCGTCAGCAGTATTCCCTTATGAACGGAGCAATTCTTCGGCGCGGGGAGGTCCGCCGCACGATCGGCCAGATCTGTATCCGTGGCTAGCGGTTCATCCGAACCTGTGACCACTTGATCGGCAATCAGAAGATCCCCCACTTTGAGGGATGGATGCGTCCCCCCGGCGTATCCCAGCGAGACGATCATGGCGGGCGCATGGGTTTCGAGAACGCGGGACAACGCCTCCCGCGCCCGTTTCTTCCCGACCCCGGTGCGCACCAGGACCAGTGATTTGCCTTCCCACACGCCGGTCCAGACATCGGTTTTTCCGAGTTTGCTCTGCCCGGTCACGGTCATCTGCCGCTTGATTCCGGCGATCTCCTCCTTGACCGCGCCGAGGATGCAAATAATGTTTTCCATGCCGTTTTATCGCCTCGCCAAACTTTTTCAATAAGGTTCCACCCTTTAAGCGAACCGTTCAGACCATACCACGGCGGGCAAAAAGCCGCCAAGCGGATTATTCTATTTCCCCCTTCTTTTCATTGTGTTACTGTTGACGGTTTTACAGGAGCGCGGTTTCGCATTATGGCTAAAACAAAATACATTCTTCCGGTCAAGGCCGGCGACCGTCTGGAACTGACGGTCGAAACGCAGGGGTCGAGCGGCGACGGCATCTGCCGCCACGAGGGGTACACCCTCTTTGTCCCGCAGGGATTGCCCGGCGACCGGGTGATGGCGGAGGTGATTAAAGTCACGCCCCGGTTCGGCGTCGCCCAGGTAGTGGAACTGCTTCAACCTTCGGCGGACCGCGTTGAAGCCCCCTGCCCGGTGTTTGCCGAATGCGGCGGCTGTCGATTACAGGACCTCAAATACGAAAAACAGATGCAGTTCAAGGTGCGCGTGGTCGCCGATGCGTTAAAACACATCGGCAAGATACCGCCGCCGGAAGCCATCCACACTCTGCCTGCGGAACGGGCCTACCATTACCGCAACAAGGGCAGTTTCGCGGTGGCGCTCAACTCGGCAAAATTGGAGATCGGTTTCTACAAGCAGGGGACGCATGCGGTCGTCGATTCCGATCAATGCGATATTCTGCTGGAACCCATCAACGCCGCCAAGGAATGGATTCGCGGACTGCTGGAAAAACACCGCGTCCTGATTTACGACGAAAAAAAACACAAGGGATTTCTGCGCGGTATGCTCATCCGTCATTCGGAAGCCACAGGCGAAACGCTGATCGGCTTCATCACCACCAAGGGGCGTTTCCCGAAAGGCTTCGTCGCGGACATTCGCGATGCGGAGTTTCTCGAAAAATTCCACATCACCGGAGTCGTGCAAAACCTGAATGAGCAGGACACCAACGTGATTTTAGGCGAGAAGAACCGTCTTCTTGCAGGCGAAAACAGGTTCACCGAAAAACTGGGAGACTTGACGTTCTCCCTTTCCCTTGCTTCTTTCTTCCAGGTCAACACCTTTCAAACAGAAAAACTGTACGATGTTCTCGGCAACTGGACTGCTTCCAGCAAAGGGAAAATCCTCGATGCTTATTGCGGGTCCGGCGGCATCAGTTTGTGGCTGGCCAAATCAGGCAAGGAAGTGATCGGCATCGAAGAATTTCCCGATGCGGTGAAAGACGCCGAGGAAAGCGCCCGGCTGAACGGCATCGAATCCTCGGAATTTTTACAGGGAACGGTGGAACAACATCTCGACCGCTTCACGCAGAAGGACGCGATCGGCACGGTGATCGTCGATCCGCCGCGTAAGGGATGTTCCGAAAGCGTGATCCAGTCGATCCTGAAAATCCATCCCGACCAGATCGTCTACGTCTCCTGCAACCCTGCCACTCTGGCGCGGGACTTGAGCCGTTTGAGCGAATACTACGACATCAAGGATATCTGCGTTGCGGATATGTTTCCGCAAACCCAGCATGTGGAAACGGCGGTATTGTTGGAGCGGTAAGAGGGGGTCGTCACTTTTCGAGAGGCCCATAAACAGAAAGGGAAACCTCCCCTACCCCCTCCTTGCCAAGGAGGGGAATTTAAATTTTTCCTTAAAACTTGGCGTGTTTGGGCGTACGGGGAAAAGGAATCACGTCGCGGATGTTTTCCATGCCGGTGACAAACTGCACCAACCGCTCGAACCCAAGACCAAAGCCTGAATGCGGGGCGGAGCCGTAGCGTCTCAAATCCAGATACCACCAGTATTCTTCGGGATCGAGTTCTTTTTCCCGCATGCGTTTGTGCAACACATCCAGGTCGTCCTCCCGCTGACTGCCGCCGATGATCTCTCCCAGATTGGGAAGAAGCACATCCATCGCCCGAACGGTCTCGTGATCTTCATTCAGTTTCATATAAAACGGTTTGATCTCTTCGGGATAGTTGTAAATGATGACCGGTTTTTTGAACACTTTCTCGCTCAAGTAGCGTTCGTGTTCCGATTGCAGGTTGCAGCCCCACTCCACCGAGTAGATAAACTTTTCACTGGATTTTTCCAGCAGATGAATGGCGTCGCTATAGTGAATGCGCTCAAACTCGTGATCCACCACATTCCGTAATGTCTCCAGAATGGTTTTGTTGATGCGCTTGTTGAAAAACTCCATGTCCTCTTGGCAATTTTCGAGCACGTCGCGGAACAAAAATTTGACGAACTCCTCCGCCAGGTCCATGTCATCTTCGAGTTCGTAAAACGCCATCTCCGGCTCGACCATCCAGAATTCGGCCAAGTGCCGGCTGGTGTTCGAGTTTTCCGCGCGAAAGGTGGGTCCAAACGTGTAGATGTCCGAAAGGGCGAGGGCGTAAATCTCCCCTTCCAGTTGGCCGCTGACAGTGAGTCCGGTTCTTTCGCCGAAGAAATCGTGGCCGTAATCGATTTTCCCGTCGTTCACGGGAGGTTTGCTTAAGTCCAGAGTTGTGACTTGGAACATTTCTCCGGCGCCTTCGCAATCGCTGGTGGTGATGATCGGCGTGTGCAGGTAGACAAACCCTCGGTCTTGAAAAAATTTATGGATGGAGTAGGCCAGCCGGTTGCGCACACGCATGACCGCGCCAAAGGTGTTGGTGCGCGGACGCAGGTGGGCGATCTCGCGCAGAAACTCAAAGGAATGTTGTTTCTTCTGTAAGGGATATTTTTCCGCGTCCGCCGATCCATAGACGCTGATCTCGCTGGCCTGCAATTCCCATTTCTGTCCCTTGGCGGGAGAGACCACCAGATTTCCCTTGATGGCCACACAGCTTCCCGTATGCAGATGCGGCGAAGCGGATGCGTAGCTTTCCAACTTGTGGTCGGCCACCACCTGAATACCGGCGAGGCAGGACCCGTCGTTGATTTCAATAAATGAAAAGCCGCCTTTAGAATCCCGGCGCGTGCGCACCCAGCCCTTGACCAAAACGCCGGACTGTTCTTCTTCCTGTTGCAAAAGGTCTTTTACCTTATCCCGCATTTTCTTCGGCATTGCAATTTCCTATATGGGTTAAAAACACGTGACTTCTTCATTCGTGGTGAAGCCGATTCCCAGAGCGTAGGTTTCAGGACTTCTAATTGACAATATAGTGGAATTTAGTTACTTTAACCTTGTTAAAAACAAAGCTCTTACCAACTTTTTGCTTTTAAAGGGCGTACCGCCTTAAAAGGGCAACTCTACCTGACACTTATGTTTATATTAGGAAATTTTCTCGCCGCCACCGCCAAGATACTGGATATCGCCCTCAGTCTTTATATGTGGATCATCATTATCCGGGCGTTGTTGTCCTGGGTCAATCCGGATCCGTATAATGTTATCGTGCAGTTTCTTTACAGCATCACCGAACCTGTCATGGCCCGGGTGCGGCAGTTGTTGCCCATGTCCGGAATCGGGATCGACTTTTCTCCTATTATAGTGATTCTGCTGATTATCTTCCTGCAGGAATTTGTTGTCAAATCTCTTGGGATGTTTGCAATGCAAATGCAATGATTCGATCATGAGATTAAATCATCTCGACATTTTAGAACAGTGTTTTCGCGACAAGTTTCGCGGCTATAGCAAACAGGAGGTAGACACGTTCCTGCATCTGGTCGCCGATGATTTTAAAGAAATGACGGAAGAAATTGCAGCGCTCAGAAAAAAAATCGAGGAAAAAGACGGGCAGATTGAAGCGTTGCAATCCAATCATCAGGGGAACTCCCAGGGCGGCAACCATCATCCGCAATTCAATCCGGAAGTGTTAAAAGAGAAGGCCAAGAAGATCATCCGGGTCGCCTGGGAACAGGCGGAAAGCCGAAAAAAAAAGGCGGAGCAGGAATTGAACCTGCTGAAAAAAGATGTTCAAAAACTCAAAAAGGAAAAATCCAACCTGATCAACACCATTAGAGAAACCGCCAAAGAACACCTCGGCCAGTTTAAGAAATAATCATTCAACCGGCATGACTCTAAATGTGAAAACGGTTAAAGAAGGAATCCGATTCGCCGCGACCATTCAACCCCGCGCCTCGAAAAACGAAATCTCCGGTGTTTTGAACGGAACGTTGAAAATTCGTTTGACCGCACCTCCCGTCGATGGAGAGGCCAATCGCACTTGCACCAAGTTTCTCGCTAAATACTTGGGGGTCAGCGCGGCGTCCGTGCAGATTGTGAGCGGACACACGAGCAAACATAAAAATATTCAGGTTGAAGGCATCGACGAAACTTCGTTTCTGAAAAAAGTGTTCCTGAAACATCCAGCCAAAGGTTAACCATGTCAAAAGAGTCTCAAATAAAAACCGTAGAATACGTGGACGGCGCCGCGCGCATGATCGACCAGACCCGTCTGCCCACGGAAAAAGTGTTTGTCGACTGCCGGAGCATCGAGGAAGTGGGCAACGCCATCAAAACCATGATCATCCGCGGAGCGCCAGCGATTGGCGTGGCGGCGGCGATCGGTGTCAGCCTTGGCGCCAACGCCATTGAAGCGGAAGACTTCGATAGTTTTTACGCGCAACTGGAAAAGAAATGCGATGCGCTTGGCCGCTCTCGTCCCACGGCGGTCAACCTGGCCTGGAGCATTGATCGCATGAAGCGGGTGGCACGGGACTGTAAGAGCCAGAGCATTCGTCAAATCAAAAACCGGTTGCAGGAAGAAGCGCAGACGATTTTGCAACAGGACATCGCCGCCAATCAGTCCATGGGATCTTTTGGGCAAACCCTGATCGAGGACGGCAGTAATGTCATGACGCACTGCAACGCCGGCGCTCTGGCCACCGCCGGGTTCGGGACCGCGCTTGGGGTCATCCGCGCGGCAGTAAACGCCGGGAAAAAGATCAACGTGCTGGCCAATGAGACCCGTCCTTTTCTGCAAGGCGCTCGCCTGACCGCCTGGGAACTGATGGAAGATCATATTCCGGTGAAACTCATCACCGACAGCATGGCGGGTTACTTTATGCAGAAAAAAGAAGTCGATGTGGTCGTCGTCGGAGCGGACCGCATCGCCGCCAATGGGGATGTAGCCAATAAAATCGGAACGTATATGGTGGCCATTCTGGCAAAAAATCACAACATCCCTTTTTACGTGGCGGCGCCGATTTCCACTTTGGACTTATCCCTGGCCTCGGGAGCGGAAATCCCGATTGAAGAACGGTCGGCGGATGAGGTGGCCGAGATCAACAACAAACGGGTTGCGCCTCTAGGCGCGGTGATCGCCCATCCGGCGTTTGACGTCACTCCGAACGAGTTGATCACCGCGATCATCACCGACAAAGGCATCGCCAAACCTCCCTACACGGAATCGCTGAAACAGCTTGCCGGTGAAACCGCGAAAGTATGAACTCATCTCCCTCATGAAAATTTTCCAGCCATGAGCGCCTCATCGAATGGAACCAAGCCTCCACTAAAAGCCATGATTCTGGCGGCGGGGTTTGGCACCCGACTTCGACCATTAACACATGACCTGCCAAAACCCATGGTTCCGGTCTTGAACCGGCCTTTGCTGGAACACACCATTGAGCTTCTGCGCTCCGCCAACATCAAGGACATTGCGATCAATGTCCACCATTTGCCGGAACAGCTCACGGATCATTTCGGTGATGGCAGTAAATTTAGCGTGAATCTATATTTCTCTCACGAAGAAAAAATCCTGGGAACGGCGGGCGGCATCAAGGCGGCGCAGAGGTTTCTCGAAGGCGGGCCGTTTGTCGTGATCAACAGCGACATTGTCGTCGACATTGACTTGAACCGGGTGCTTGAGTTTCACCGCGAGCGCGGGTCGTGCCTCACCCTGGTCGTGAGAGAAGATGCATCGCCCAAGCAATACGATCCGATCGAGATTCAGGAGGATGGACGCATCGTGCACTTCGTCGGCGCATCTTCCATGAACGTTCCCGACGATACGCGGCGCGTCATGTTCACCGGTATTCAGATCATGGAACCGGAAATATTCGACCGTATTCCGGCAGGGCAATTCTGCGGCACAACGGATACCATTTTCCCGGAAATGATTCAGGAAGGACTCCCGGTATACGGCTATCTGCATGACGGCTACTGGGTAGACCTTGGCAGCCGCGGCAAATATCTTGAGGTTCACCGGGACGCTCTCAATGGCAAGTCGCCTCTAAAAACCAGATCACTGCAAAAACTAGAGGGAGAATTCGTCGTCCCGCCGGTGGTCGCAGGGATGAATTGTTCGATCGACCCAACAGCTAAAATTGGACCTTGCGTTGTTTTAGGAAACGGATCTCGGATTGAAGCAGGAGCAATTGTGGAGCAGTCGGTCTTGTGGGACGGGGTGACAGTGGGTCCGCATGGTGTCGTGAAACAATCCATACTGGGAAACGGAGTGGTGATTCAAAGCAAAGAGGAAATTATCGACCAGTCCGTAATAAAGAAATAAAAAGCTCTCCAATTAAAAAAGCCCGTGCTGACTTTATTGTCTGCACGGGCTTTTTTATTTTATCGAACAACAACTAGAGAAGCTTGTGGTTGCTGAGCGTCATGCTGTTGACCACGATCTCGCCATTTTCATTGTTGATGATGCGGCGGTATTCCGGCAGATCGGCTTCTCCCACACGGGTGTAATCATCCGCGTAACTTTCCACATCCTTCAAAGAATTATTCTCCGGGTTGAAATAATACACGGTGTATTTGTGGGTGAGGAATTTGCCATCGGAATTTTTCACGCTCTCTTCGATATTGATGGTGAAGGCAAAACGCGGCGTTCTGCGGTTGATCTGCTGAATGCGCCCGTCCTTGATCCGGTAAAAAGAACTCATGCCGTCGCCGCCCATGACGACGATGCGCCCCAGGGGATGCGTGCCCTCGTCGCCAAACACCAGTTTGTATTTGCCGTCCGACTCTTCAAAGCTGCGCGGCCCCCGGTGGCTGACGATGGAGGTCAGGTTTTCGACGAGAAAGCCCTTGGCCTTTTCATCCTGAACCGTGGTTTCGATTTCCTTGACGTTCTTCGCGGTCACCGTGCCTTTTTCTTCCTTGCCGTTGATGTTCACGACAACGTCGGCGGTGAAACCCTTAAAGCCGGCAGGCCAGCGGGCGGTATTTCCGAAAACTTCTTTTAATGCCGCACGTGCCTCTGCATCGTCTTCAACGGTGGTCGCAGTGTCTTTCTCTTTGGTGTAGGTTGCCATTCTATTTTCTCTCCTAAGGATGGGTTGCAATTTTAAATTTAATCTATTGAATGCTACAAAAGGATTTCAATTTTAGCTTTTTTTCTCAATTTTTTCAGATACATTTCGACTTTATTCTGCGCCTGTTCCATGAACAAATGTTTCTGGATTCCTTCTTCCATTTCGGCAAAGGTGGCCTGTTCGCCGGGTTTGGTTTCGATCAGTTTAATGATGTGATATCCGAAACTGGTTTTGACCACACCGCTGATTTCACCCGGTTTCAGTTTCGAGACGGCTTCATCAAATGCCGGCTCGAAGACCCCTTTATAAATAAAATCCAAGTCCCCGCCGACTTCCGCGCTTCCCGCATCGTGAGAATATTTCTGCGCCAGTTCGGCAAAGTTGCCGCCGGATTGCACTTCCTTGGAAATTTCATTGATCTTCTTTTCCGCTTCCTTGTCCAGTTCTTCTTTCCGCGCCTGCAGTTCCTGGGGAGTCGATTTTTTTACCAGGTCCGGCGGGAAAACGGCAATGAAGATGTGGCGGGCACGGAACGCTTCCGGTCGAAAAAATTGTTTCTTATTATCTTCATAGTATTTTTTCACATCCGCGTCGGAAATGGGAACCTTTCCGCGAATTTGTTCGTCGATTAATTTCCTGGCCGTCAAGTCCACCTCGATGGAATGCTTTAAATCCTCTTCAGAAATCTTCCGTTCTTTGAGAGCTTCATTAAAGGCTTCCTCGGTTTCATACGGTTTTTTGATGGCGCTGAATTCTTTATCCACCAGTTCCGGCTCTACTTGCACCTGTTGGGATTTCCCTTCCTGATAAACCAGTTCGCGGACGATTTCTTTATCAATGATCTCGAGAATGATCTTTTTCTTTTCTTCCGCGGCAAATGGCTTTGGACTTTTTCTCGCAATCCCATTCCATTGAAACTGGATGTGCTTGGCTGGGATATCGACTCCATTGACCCTTGCCACCACTTCCGGAAGGACAATTTCATCGCTTGACGCTTTTGAATTTTCCTGGGCAAAGATCGAAGCAGGCAACAAAGCGATGACGAATAAAACAACGGCAAACTTCAGCCCCAGGGGACGTTCTACGGGCATTCACAACCTCCAACTGACGAGATTCTTGGGAAAACTGGCTGCGATCTACAGCCAAACAGTACTAACAATATAGAAGGAAGGTTACCATTCCTCGGCAGGCCTTGCAACGGAAAGAGGACGGGACAATGGCCCATTCTTCAACACCCTGTGTGGCCGGAAACGGCTTGCAAATAATTTAATCCCTGAATTTTTCTTTGATTTCGATGATTTTTGGCAGGATTTCTTTGAATTTTTCGACGAGCCAGGGGTCGAAATGCAAACCACTTTGACTTTCGATTTCCTGCACCGCTTGGGCAACGGTCCAGGCTTTTTTGTAACACCTCTCCGTCGTCAGGGCGTCGAACACGTCGCAAATAGCGACGATTCGGGCTGCCAAAGAGATGTCTTCTCCTTTTACTCCATGCGGATATCCAGAACCATCCCACTTTTCGTGATGCTCGAGGGCAATCTGGCGTGCCATTTGAATCAGATCCGATTCATCTCCAGACAAAATTTCCGCCCCTTTTACCGTATGACTCTTCATGATTTCCCATTCGTAGGCGTCCAGCTTTTCCGGTTTGAATAAAATGTGGTCTGGAATAGCGATCTTGCCAATGTCATGCATGGGACTGGCGCGAAGGAGCAGGTGACAATCATCAGCAGACAGCCCGGCGGCGCGTCCCAGTATGGCAGAGTAATAGCTCAACCGGACGACATGGTACCCGGTTTCCTCGTCATGAAATTCAGCGGTGCGCCCCAGACATTGAAAAAATTCCAGATGGGTTCTGTCCAAGGTGTCCGACAAAGAATGGACCTGATCGACGATAGAAAAAAGGGCTTCATCCTCGGCATCCGCCTCAAGGTGGAGTTCCAGCATCTTATGAATTCGGGCCAGAAAATCATCAATGATAAAAGGCTTCGCCAGCACATCCTCGGCCCCGGCCTTAAGGGCTTTGCGGCAGGTATCCTCATCTCTCAAGGCCGTGATCACCATGACATGCAATGCATTGTCTTTTGCAATTTCATGCAATTTGCTCATCACCTGGAATCCATCCATCTGCGGCATTTTTAGATCGAGTAAAACCAGGTTGGGACGAAATTTTTGATACAACTCACATCCGTTCACCGGATCACTCGTACCCTGAATATTCTGGAATCCATCATTCTTTAAAACCCGCGCCATAAGCGCGACGTTCCGGGGTTCGTCGTCAACGATTAAAATTCTTGAGTTCCTGCAATCGGGTGTATCCATCATGTCCGCCTCTACTTTTCAAGAAGATTGGACCTACTTCACATTTCAAAATGAGTGTTTGCTACCTTTCTATTGAAGCGCGTTTCCCATAGGAACCCAATACCGCGATTAGAGTATTTTTTTATGCAATGACATCCAAATTTGTTTAAATTAGGGTTCGATTGGTCGTGTTCGTAAACACTGCCAAACCGGGAAATCCCGGTTTCCCAAAGGCTTTCTCCCCTCCCTCCGCGTTGACTCGCCTCTGAGGATATGGGACAATCCCGCCGATGCCACTGTATTTTGACCTTCATGAAACGTTCGATTAATCCCCTCGTAGCCGCCATTCCCTATATTTGTCTGTTTGTTTCCGGGACCGCCAGCCTGGTCTACGAACTGGTGTGGATCCGGCAGTTGACCCT
>JAJDBE010000104.1 GCA_029261515.1 Nitrospinaceae bacterium
TTTGAGTATGAATAATGAATCAATGGTTCCTCGATCGTTCCCGCCTCGTCGTCTGGAATCAGTTTTTCATGCACCACCGATTCGGAAAAGGAAACCCGGCTTTTATCGTAAAGCCTTGAAATAAAATCAGGATACCAACCTCCGTGACGCACCCAATGGCCGCCAAAAAAATTTTTCCGCGGCATTTGATAGACAGGATGTTCCGGCTCTTTTGCCAGCAATGCTTTGATGGCTTCGGCGCATTCCGGGGGGACCACTTCATCGGCATCGACATTGAGCACCCATTTGTTTTCCGCCAGCTGGGCGCATAGATTTTTCTGCTTTCCGTAACCCTGCCATTTATCCTGAAACACCTTGTCTGTATATTTTCGGCAGATTTCTGCCGTCTTATCGGTGCTGAAGGTATCGAGAACGACGATTTCATCGGCCCACTCAAGGCTTTTGAGACAGCGTTCGATATTTTTCTCTTCATTCAGCGTGATGATCGTAACTGAAATCTTTTCCATAAGTTATCTGGCAAGAGTGAAGAATATCCCAATAAAAATAAAGATTATAGCATTTTAATAGATTGCCCCCTCTTGACCCAAGGGATTAAATTCCCTGCATTTTCCCGAATGTGATAACATAATGCCTTGGTAAACTGGGCTTTAAATCTCAGCAGACATTTTTCCATAGAGATTTAAGCCGCCTTTTGCTCTATCCGAGAGCATTATAATAACGGGGACAAGTCGTGGGGAGAAACCTGTGGTCTTTCTCCTCCCTGTTGAGATCTGATGCCGGACAATCTTTTCATTATCGACATAAAAGAATTTTTAATGAATGCCTACGAGCAGTTCAGGCTCTGGTTCCATTCGCAGCATTTCGGGCTGTATGAAACTTTCAAACCTTATATCTTCAAAGCATTAAAAAATCCATTGGCAACCGCCATTACCCTGATCGCTTTGTTTGGAATTCCCTTCACGCTCATCAAAATCAAGAAAACCAGCACGGAAGCCGGAAAACGACTGGATAAATTGATTGAAGAGTTAGATCAATACGAAGTCAACAAACCCAAAATCAATTTAAAGAAAAAACCTCAGCAGGATTCTACGGAAGAATCGGAAGCCCTGGAGAGTTTCAGTGCAGTTGACGATGAAAGCCATTCATGCCCTCCCGAGCCGGCAGATGAAAATGACCTCATTGTCCGAACCTTGAATCGGCCCAAAGAACGGCTTGCGACAGATAGCTTAGTTGCGCTGCCTCCGCTTTACTTCAAAGACGAGGCGACAGAGGCAACAGATGTCGAGCAGGAAACCCTTTCCGCACCCCAAAATGAGGAAGAAGAGGAGTTTTCCTTTATCGAGCCTGCTCAAAAAACATTTTCCCTCACAGGTGAGGATGACGAACCGGATTGGGATCAGTTGACCGAGGAGAGTGCCGGCAGTGAAGTCCCGGCGGCGTCCGCTGGGTCGAAGTACGAAGAGAGTGATTTTGCAGGCTTGGAAATACAGGACCTGCAACAGGAAATGGAAAAAACCATCCAGAAACTCACGCGTCAAATGTCCTCTCAGGATTCGGAAGAAGCTCCTGATGAAGAAGCTCCTGATGTTGAGAAAGTTTATGCCGTTCCCACTCTTTCAGACTTCCACTCGATCGAACCCCAATCTTCTGCCGAAGAAATTTATGACAACGAGGAACCGGATGAGCCGTTTCAGGAAACGAGGCTGGAGTCTCAACCCCAGGAGGTCTTAGAAGAAACCACTTGGGACGAAGAAGAACCCGGTCCAACAAAATCGGATTCGATCGTCACGCAATTAAAAACGTTTCAGGAAAAGCTGGCGACCCGGTTTCAACCGGAAGGGGGTACTAAAATACAGGATTCCAATGAACCCGAAAATGCTAAAACTGGAGAAACCTTCTTAAAGCCAACTGGAATCGCCTGCTCCCTGCCTTCCAAGGCAAAGAACAGAGATTACCAGGAGCTATTGGAATCACTCATTTTATTAAATAATCCCAGGAAAAATTCCTGAGTCCCCTTTGAATTTCTGAAAAACTGGAGCCTGATCTTGTCTGGCAGATCGGGTACTGCGAATTAAAAAATGGCCTCATCTGCAAATATCATCGCCGTTGGCGGGGGCAAAGGCGGCATCGGGAAAAGTATTGTCTGCACCAATCTCGCCATCGGCCTGGCGCTGTGCGGAAAAAATGTCGTCCTGATGGACACGGATTTCGGCGCTTCCAACCTGCATGCACTCCTCGGCGTGGACGCCCCAAAGCACGGGTTTGGCGATTTTTTCCACAAAAATTCGACCGACCCGGAATCTCTTTTGCTCGATACGGGCATACGCGGCCTGAAGTTCGTTTGCGGAGCCGGGGACAACCCCGGAAGCGCGGACCTCGATCAAGACAATACCGCAATCATTACAGAATTCATTCACAACCTGGATGCGGATTTTGTTTTTCTCGATTTGGCGCCTGGGACCAGTTATAACGTGCTGGATTTTTTCAACCTGGGCGAAACGGGGTTGGTTTTGACCACTCCGGAAATCACTTCGGTCATGAAAACTTTCAGTTTCATCCGCTCCGCACTGTTCCGCAAAATCGGCAAAGCGTTTCAGGGAAATCCCGAACTGGAGCGACTGGTCGATCATTCCAGCCCTGCTAAAGCCGATAGGGAAACTCACTCCATAGACACGCTAATGGAACAATTGATCGAAATAGATCAGGGCCAGATTCCCGTGGTAAAATCCATTGTCGACGCTTTCAACCCAGGTCTTATTGTCAACCGCGTCCGTTACACAAAAGATCTGATAGCAGGAGAAAACCTGATTCAACTGGTCAAAAAACATCTGGGCATAGAACCTGTTTTTCTCGGCTATCTGATAGAAAGCGACCGGGTGAGGGACTCGGTGGATGAAATGGTTCCTTTCCTTATCAAAGAACCGGAAAGCAAACCCTCCAGGAACCTGCAGAAAATCATTGGCGCGCTGACTCACACGGATTTGGAATTGGTGCAAAAAGACGGAGAGATATTTCTTTCACAACAAGCTCAGCTTTTCCCGGACCTGGATACCTGACTTTAGCGTCCAACAATTAACCCCTTGCGAATTTTTATCTCCTTTCTCATTTAAAACCCACATAATTTCTTTTCTTCTTCTGGATCTATAACCATGTGCGGAATTGCGGGAATCATCCATTTAGACGGGAAAAGTATCGATTTTGAAATTCTCGAAAAAATGACGACTTCGGTGTCTCATAGAGGTCCGGATGGTTATGGCTTCACCGCAATCTCCTCTCAATCCGGCGCCTTCCGGACCTTTCACAATCAACCGATCAAAGACCGTATCGGCTCCCAGGATTCGCAGGCATTCAACATTGGCCTGGGGCATAGAAGACTGGCCATCATCGACTTGTCCCATTCGGCGGATCAACCCATGCAGAACGTACGCGGGGATATCTGCATCACCTACAACGGGGAAGTTTATAACTATATCGAGTTGATGCAGGACCTCAAAAGCCGCGGTCACAAATTTTTTTCACACTCGGATACAGAAGTGATCCTGCACGCTTATGAAGAATGGGGAATCGACTGCCTGGAAAAACTGGAAGGTATGTTTGCCTTTGGCATCTGGGATCAGAAAAAACGCAGGCTTTTCTGTGCCAGAGACCGGTTCGGGATGAAACCTTTTTATTTTTATCACGATGGAAAATCTTTCCTATTCGGTTCGGAAATCAAGCAATTTTTCTTTTTTCCATTTATCACAAAAGAAGCGAACGACTTGCCGGTCTACGATTACCTCATGCACGGTTTTCTCGATCATTCCAATCAGACCTTGTACAGGAATATCTACCAGTTGGAACCGGGACATTTTCTGACTCTCGATCTCGATGCATCGAGGAAAGAACCCGATGTCGCCTCTTACTGGCAATTGAAAGATGGCCTGAATGGCAACCGCTCAGGTACGGACGACGATTATTCGAATCAGTTTTACGAAATTTTTGCCCGTTCGGTCAGCAAGCATTTGCGCAGTGACGTTCAAGTGGGAAGCTGCCTGAGCGGAGGACTCGATTCTTCCAGCGTCGTGGGGATGATTCATCACCTTAGAACCCAGGGATCGTTCTCTGACACCCGTCAACTCACGTTCACATCCTGTTTTGACGAAAAATCCGCGGATGAACGGCCCTTCTCCGACGCGGTGGTCGACATGACAAAAGCCGTCAATCACCAACTGTTCCCCAATATGAATCAGACTCTGGACACGGTTTCCAATATGTTGTCCTACCACGATGAACCCTTCGGGTCCACCAGCCAGTATGCCCAATGGTGCCTGTTCAGGGAAATTCAAAAATCCGGAACCAAGGTGGTCCTCGACGGCCAGGGAGCTGATGAGGTTCTGGCGGGTTACCACAGCGTTTACGGCGCCTACTTCCTGGAATTGTTTAAGCAACTCCGGTGGTTGAAATTACTGACAGAGATAAATTCCTGCCGGGATTTACACCACTACAAAAATAAGGACCTGCTGAAATTCGTCCTGTCTTCCCTGGCAATTCACACGTTGGGAATGCGTTTGGGGTTTTTGCGCTCGCCCCCACCGTGGATGGGGACCGACTTTTTCAACAAAGCCAAAAAAGAACTCAACGCAAAACACCGGCGTTTTTCTGCAAAACCTCTGCACAACTTTCTCGCTCTTCTCATTCAATTTAATTTAAACGGCCTGCTTCGATACGAAGACCGTTCTTCCATGGCGCATTCCGTGGAAGCCCGGCTGCCCTTTCTCGATCATCATTTGGTTGAATTTTTGTTCAACATTCCAAGCGGCGAAAAAATTAAAAATGGATGGACCAAATCCATCCTGAGGGAGTCCATGAAAAACCGAATTCCCGAAATGGTAAGACTGAGAAAAGATAAAATGGGATTTGTGACACCGGAACATCAATGGATGCGGACACTGTCAAACACGGTGGCTTCGGATTTGCTGCACTCCTCCGCCGTCCGGGATTCGGGATATTTCAAGGTGGACAAGGCTTTGGAAGAATTCAGATTCATTGCCAGAGGAGAAAAACCTTTTAATTTCCGGGCATGGCGGATATTAAACCTGAGCCTTTGGCTGATCGACTTAAAAAAATGACTCAACCTTCCTCAAAATAGAGACAATCACCTCCGCTTACAAAGAATCACGACAACTTGAATTTCCGCCGGTTAAATACCGGAAAAGTAACTTGAGTTGGACTTCACCCTCTCTAAACCCTATAATAGAATTGAGAAGAGTTTGATTTTATTGGCTTTAAATGACTCAGCGTTTGTTCAGGGAACCCATGTTCCCTTGAAGCAATCCGGCTTCCCTCCAAAAAGTTAGTTTCATTCACGATGACAAATAACCCCGGCGGATCTCTAAAAAACAGACGGCTCTTATTTCTCAGTCACGCCACGCTGCCTTTCGTCAGGCAAGATGAGGCTATTCTGAGAAAACACTTCGACCTAAAACCCTTTTATTTAAAATACTACGGTACTGTGCCCGAGGCCCTTCTCAATTACGCAAAGGTCATCTTCTGGCTCTCAAAAAATATTCGCCAATGTGATGGTTTATTTTTAAGGTTCGCGGATATTTATGGATTTTTCTTTTCTATTTTCGCCCGTCTGTTCAAAAAAAAACTGTTCGTCGCCGTAGGCGGCTTCGATGTCACCTGGATTCCGGAATTAAAATACGGCACTTACCACAACAAACGCTCGCGCTTTTTTACACGGTTCACATTCCAGACCGCTTGCAAGTTACTCCCAGTCTGCGAATCACTGGTTCAAAACCGGGGAAAGATTTTCGGGCTGAAGATTAACAAACAGGGAATTAAAACTCTGTATCCGGAAATAGATTCTAAGAAGATTGTGGTGATTCCTAATGGATATCGAAACTCTCACTTCAAGCCTGACGATCAAATAAAAAAAGCTGATGAAGTCATCATGGTGGCGAGCATTAAAGATCATCAAACATTTAAAGTAAAAGGGGCCGACACCTTTATTCACCTGGCCGCCGCGTCGCCGGAATACAATTTCACCCTGGTAGGAGCCGACCCTGAACAAGTCAGACAATGGGCGGAGCTTCCGGCTAATCTAACGATCGTCCCCTATGTTCCACACGACGCGCTTGTCCAGTATTATCAAAAAGCCAAAGTATTCACGTGCCTCTCTCTTACCGAGGGAATGCCCAACGTGTTGTCCGAAGCCATGTTGTGTGAGTGCGTCCCGGTAGGATTTGATATCAGCTCCATTCCTGAAATCATAGGCGACACCGGAGTGGTATTGGATTCAATGGAAATGGATCATATCAAAACCGGTTTGCTAAAAGCCATGAGCCTGAATGGTCAAAGAGCCAGAGAAAGAATCGTGAGCCATTACCCGCTTGAAGCCAGAGAAAAAAAACTGACGGAAATCATCGAATCTTCATTGTGAGTTCTTAATTAAGGATTGAGTTGAAACTTGCCACCAAAATTGCGCTTCTTGCCGGATTAAACGTTCTCCTGGCATTTGCTATCAACTGGTACACCATGACCACCCTTGGCCCGGGACCGGAAACGGACGCCCTCTTTGCCGGCCTGGTCATCCCCAACTTGATGCTGGCAATATTCAGCGGTTCACTTGCAAATGTACTCGTGCCAATATTGACCGTTGAAAAAGATTTTCACTTTTCAAAACAGGCCTGGAATTTCTTTCAACTGGTTGGTTTTTTCTACACCGCCCTGGCCATCCTTCTACTATTCACCGAACCCGTTTGGGTCCCTCTCGTGGTTCCAGGGTTTGATGACGCAACAAAAGCTCTGACCATTTCCTTGATCCAGATCCAGTTGATCAGCATGGTCGGAGGCGCTCTGATCGCGACTTTGACCTCGGTCTACCACGCCAGCCAGAGATTCATTCTAGTCGAATTCATCACCACCATTGCCACCGTGATCGGACTTGGATTGCTGATATGGGGTTTGCCACGCTTTGGTGTGAAAGCGGCTGCCTGGTCCAGTGTCGCCAAAACCTTATTTCAGATCCTGTTTCTGGTTCCCGGCATGGGGGCTTACGCGACTCCAGACTGGAAAGATAAATCGATTAAAGAATCCTGGCGGCGATTGCGGCCGCTGATCGCCGGCACAATTTACATGAGAACCGATCAATGGGTGGACACGTTCCTGGCATCTCTGGCCCCTGCGGGAAGTATTTCGCTCCTTTACATTGCAAGACAAATTTATAGTGCCGGGCATCAGATACTCGGCAAAGCCATTGCCAATCCCACCGTACCGGTGCTGGCAAAGATGGCCAAACAAGGAGAATGGAAATCCTACTCCGGCATGACCAATAACCGCATTGGCTGGATGTTTTTATTAACGGCCAGCGCATTTCTTGGACTTGCCCTTTTAGGCAAACCGGTCCTAAACCTGATTTTTGGCCATGGCAGGTTCGATGAATCCAGCCTGTCTTTGCTGTGGTTGATATTATTGGCTCTCGTGGGATTCTGGATGGGCGGTCCCATAGGGCAGATTCTGGCAGGAAGCTTCTACGCTAAAGGGAACACAGTAACCCCCACAAAAATCGGCATCTTCGGTTTTACCATCGGCATCTTTTTAAAATTAGGAGGGTTTTACCTGTGGGGCATTATCGGAATCGCTGTGGGCACCAGCCTTTACTATTTCCTCAATTTAATCTTGCTTCGTTATGCACTATCGCTTAAATTGAATAAACGCATGTCAGACTCTTAACCTATTGAGTTTATGAGTACTATTGAATTAGAACAGCTGCCGAACAACGTCGAGATGGAATCCCTTCCCTGTCCCTTGGGGTGCCCGGCAGGAAATGAATTTGTTCTCAAAGGCAGAGACCGTCTGCATGATCTTCCTGGCGAATTCAACGTCATCCGGTGCAAAACCTGCGGGTTGATGCGAACCGACCCACGGCCCACCCCGGAATCCATCGGGTTTTACTATCCCGAGTCCTATAGGCCCTGGGCAAGACCTTCAAAAAATAATTCCTTGCCCAAAGAAAAACCAATTCCGGCATGGAAAAGGACAATTAAAAATTTGCTCTTCGGCAAACCTTTGATCGCCACACCTCCCCTGCCATCGGGAAAGCTACTGGAAATCGGTTGTGGCAGTGGATCGTTTTTGCACTCTATGGCTCTCAAAGGCTGGCAGGTTCAGGGCATCGAATATTCCGCCCAGGCAGGGGAAGCCGTAAGAGAATTAAGGTATCCCATTCATGTGGGCCCCCTTGAATCCGCCCCCGGCCCCGAAAATCCGGTTGATTTGATTGTGGGCTGGCAGGTTTTAGAGCATTTGCATGATCCTCTGCCGTCTCTAAAAAAAATGGCCCAATGGGTAAAACCGAATGGCTATTTGGTTCTTTCAACACCTGACGCAGCAAGTTTCGATTTTAAATTGTTTAAACATCGTTGGTATGCATTGCAACTGCCCACTCACCTTTATCACTTCACCCCCAAAACGGCAGACAGAATGCTCAAGGCTGCGGGGTGGAAGGTAGAAAAAATATTCCATGAAAGAAATATTGGAAACTTGATAGCAAGCCTGGGTTACTTTCTTCAAGATTATCTGGGCAAAACCAACGGTCTGGCCAATTACCTGGAAAAATTTCCCAGCCGCGAGACACGATTAAAAATATTCCTGATTCCCGTGGCGAGAATCCTGGCCTCTTTGGGGCAAACAGGGCGAATGATCATCTGGGCAAAAAGAATGGGCGATTGAATACGAAACAAATCCATTCCACGGACGGCAGCCTTCATTTCCCCTATTCTCGAGTTAAATTTACTAGAACAATTCCTTTCACTACAATGCCAAAATCCATCCTATTCATCATTCCCTGTGGAAGATTCGCACTCAGCGGCGTGTTTCGCGTCATGGATTATTTCCCATTCCTTAATAAGGAAGGCATTACCTGCAAAGTCATCAATTACCAAAGTCCTATTTTATACGAATGGTTGTATTTGAAGGGAGGAGTGCACTCCTTCTGGAACAAGAAAAACTACAGTGTTTATTTAGAGAGGGTTTACGCCCTGTTCAAAATGGTCTACATTCTTCTCATCGCCAGGCGGTACGATGTCATTTTTATTGAAAAAATCACGCCGCCCCAATGGTGGGTTCGCTGGCTTAAAAAAATAAACGACCAAATAATTTTTGACATCGACGATGCTGTGTTCACCCAGTTCCCGGAACGGACACATTATTTGACAATAAATGCCCGGCGCGTTGCCGCGGGAAGTCATTTTCTTTTGGATTATTGCCGTTCCATCAATCCCAAAACTGTTTTACTTCCCACTCCGGTTCCACTACACATCTATCCAGAACATGTAAATGCGTCAAAAGAAAACCAGACTGCCCTGAATCTCGGCTGGATAGGAACATCCGGCAACCTAAAGTACCTCAAGCTGCTGAAAGAACCCCTGGCCCGGCTTGCTGAAAAATTTCCCGGCAGACTCCAGCTCACCATCATCGGACATATCAAACAATTTGAGGCCTGGAGACCTTTATTTCCGGACATGCAAATCGATCTCAAACCTTATATCGACCCTGAAAAAATCTTCGACTCCCTGGCGACATTTGATATCGGGCTGATGCCTCTATTTGATGGCGACTGGGAAAGAGGCAAATGCGCCTCGAAAGCCCTGGTCTACATGGCGGCCTATGTTCCGGCCGTCTGTAGCCGGGTTGGAGAAAATATTGAAGTCATTGAGGACGGAGTGAACGGTTTCCTCGCCTCCAATGAAGAGGAGTGGATACTGAAATTGTCCAAGCTCATCGAGAATCCGGGTTTGCGGGAAACTATGGGAGCGGAAGGAAGAAGAACGGTCGAGCAGAAGTATTCGACGGAGGTCTGTTACAACATTCTTCTAAATGATGTTTTACTAAAACTTTGATCATGGTGAATACTAAAAGCTCAAAATGGATCATTCAGTAACGCTGGAAATCACCTCTTCCCACTGTCCGACGATCTTATCCTTGCTGAACCGCTCCACCACTTCCGGCGCATTGGCGGCCAATCGTTTTAGTTCCTTCTCATCCCCCATCAACCGGTCCAAGCCATCAGCCAGAGCCGTGACATCTTCAGCCGGAATTAACAGACCGTCGATTTCATGACGAATGATTTCCCTGGGACCGCCAGGGCAATCGAAACTCAATACGGGAAGACCGCAGGCCATAGCTTCACCCAGAGAATTGACGAACCCTTCGTAATATGAAGACAGCACGAACAATTGCGCCTTCTTCAATAAAAGAAAGGGATCTTTTAAACTACCGGGCAGAACCACCCGGTTCTCTAGATTTAAATTTTTGCTGAGGCTCTCTAACTCTGGACGAAGACTGCCCTCTCCCAGAATAATCAATTGCCAGTCGGGGTACTTATCAGCAATCTTCTGATACGCGGACAATAAAAGGTCGTAGCCTTTTGCATAACTAAGCCGCCCCATCGCCATCAGCCATTTTTTTCCCGGGTCGATACCCTTTGGCAACTGCAATTCGTCTGAACTCAAACTCGGGGACATGACCGGGTTCGAAATGACACACCTTTTGTCCTGCGGCAGCCATTTCAGGTAATCATCCGCTGATTTCGTAACACTCACCACCTTTGCAGCCAGGGGATAGGTCCATCGCCGCAGTTTGTCCCAGATGCCGCCGTGTAAATGTTTACTGGGCTCGCTCCGCTCTGACACGATCACCGGCACTCCCAAACCAATGGTTGAAACAAGCGTGTGAACATTGATCTCCTCTAAAAAGGAAATAACGACCTGCGGTTGACTTTCTTTAATGGCTTTGCGCAAAACCCATAGCCGTTTGAAATTAGCGAGAAATCGTTGCACCGCGAAACGGGCCCGCTTTTGAAGACTCAAAGGGGAGTATTTTACGGAAGGGTGAAGATCAAAAAATGAAGGGCCATCGGCAAACGTCAGAATCGTTATATCCCAGCCTTTCTCAGCCCAGTGATTCGCCAGAATGGACAAAACCCGTTCCGCGCCGCCTACTTCCATGGATGAGATTACGAATGTAATTTTCATTTTTACCCCAAATATCCGTTTAAAACCAAAGAGTTCCACACAGGCAAAGGCATTTGCCTGCCTTTGGAGTTTCCGGTAATCTCATGTAGAATAAATTCAAAACCCTTTATTTTCCAGTAAACTTTGTCTTTTCAATCCGATTGTATGACCGAATTGCAAAATAAATATTTTAACACTCTGCTGGAGCAGGCGGACAAAACCGGCACTCAACTGTTCCTGGTTGGCGGCACCGTGCGCGACCATATACTGGGAGCAGAATGTGCCGATGTTGACTTCACCGCAAAAAATGTGCGGGCCATTGCCCGCGAGTTCGCCAAGGAAACGCAATCAACCTGCGTTCCACTGGATAAAACTCCGGGCCGGGAAACGTTTCGCGTGGTTATCGACAATAATTTCAACTTTGACTTTACCGAGATGCAGGGAAACTGCATCGAAGAAGATTTGAGCCAAAGGGATTTTACCATCAACGCCATGGCCGTCCCTCTCAAAGATTTCACCGCTGGCACCACAAATATCGTTGACCCGCATGATGGAAAATCAGACCTCAAGGACAAGATCGTTCGCGTCGTTCCCGGTCCTATTTTCACGGCGGACCCCTTGCGCATGCTCCGGGCCTTCCGCTTTGCAGCAACTTTGAAGTTTGCAATCGAGCCGGAAACTCTAAAAAAAATTGCAACAACAAGCGCTCGAATCAGTGAGACGGCTCCCGAACGTATCTATTACGAACTCATCTTGTTTTTAAACGCTCCTCGGGTATTTGATTTTCTAAACCAGATGGATCAAACGGGACTTCTCGAATGTATTCTTCCAGCAGTAGCAGCGCTCCGCCAAACTCCGGCAGGCCAAAGCAACGACTGGACTCTCTGTCTTGAGGCGTTTAAAACTCTGGAAGATTATCTTTCATCCCCGGAGTCTCTCTCTTTAGTAAAAGAGGCCGAGGCCATTATTGCAGGAAGAAAGTCCGCCTTGCTCAAACTGTCCTGTCTTCTTCAAGGACTGGACACGCGTCCTCCGGAATCCAAGCCATCCACCCAAAGTGCTTCTGAGGAATCGAACACTGTTTCTTTGCTAAAAAGCTTGCGGGCCAGCAACGCCGATATCCATTTTGTCTTTCAGACGATTCAATGCCAAAAAGAAGCAATCACGACCAGACTCAACTTCGCGGAAGAACCGATCAACAAATCCGGACTCTACCAGTTTGTAAAAAAATACGACGCAGAATTGATACCGGGACTGCTTCTGGCCTGTGTGGTGTCGGCTTCTCTGTCTGAAGACCAAGAAACGGAAAATTTTTTGGAAGCAACCCGGCGGGTGAGTGATTTTTACTTTCACCGTTACCTGCCGTCCATGAAAAGTGACGCCCTTCTCAGTGGAAACGATCTGATCCGTCAATTCCAGCTTTCCCCTTCTCCTTTGTTTCGGGTAATATTGGACCGTGTGGAAGAAGGCCGTGTTCTGGGAACGATCACAACTCGAATAGAAGCCGAACAGGTGGCACGCAATATCATCAACGCTCAGTGATCTGGAAATTACATCATGTCGATTAAATACACCAACGCGGAATGGCAGGGTAAAAAAGTCATCATCGGTGAAACCGATCTCGACCCGGCGCGCCCGGCCAATCTTCTGCTGGGATTTCATGGAGCCGAATCGACCCCGGAGAATATACTGGTGCATGGCAACCGGTTGCGGTTGAAGAATGCTGTCATGGTTTACCCGGAGGGCCCTGTGGATGCAGGCGAAGGGCTTTGGAGCTGGTGGGAGGACGGGCCGCGTCAGAAAGAGGCGGTCATCCGGTTTTTACAATATACGGCGCAAACGATCGAACAAGCTCATAGACATCTTGCCGGCAATTTTCCCGATGCCCAGTTCCGCACCTGTCTGTGGGGATTTTCCCAGGGAGGCGCCGCGTCTCTGGTGTACACTTTATTCGGATCGCATCCCTTGCACAAAGTGGCTTCCGTTTGCGGGTTTCTGCCCGAAATACCTGAAGAAGCCGCGCAACAACCCACGGCTGTTGATATCCTTGGAATTTATGGGATGAATGATGACATCGTCCCTTCCTTTCTTGCCGACCACGCTCTTGATGAAATGAAAGCCAAAGGTCATAAACTCACCGCCAGGGAAACCCGGCAAGGCCATGAGGTCAATCAGGAAAACCTAAAAGACATATCTGACTTTTTCAATTCCTGATTTCACCTCGCCCATTTCTCGCATTGCTTTTGGCCGCTACCCTACCAAATAAAAGCAACTATTTTATTGACACTGTAGAGGCTTCTGCTATGATCCATTCAAATTCAATTTGTGACCCTGTTCAAGTTTAAGGGAAGACGGTGCAAAACCGTCGCGGACCCGCCGCTGTAACCGGGAACGAACTCCGCAAATACCACTGCCTGATTTCCAGGTGGGAAGGTGCGGGAAGTAGGTCGATCCGGAAGCCAGAATACCTGACTGAACAGTCTTCGCAAACTCTTCGTGGACTTGAGGGGTGAAGGGTAAAGCAACCAAAAACCCATTCCCTTAGAATGGTTTTTTTTTGCCCTTTTTCCCACTGGAACGAGGCATTTCCGGTGGCAGAATCAATCACATTTTCCGATCAGGGTGTCACCCGACCTGGGCCACTTGCGTTCGATAAACAGCCGCTTGCGACTCGACGCACACGCTCTGTCCGCAGCGTATGCCCCCTCCTTTTCCGCATTACCTGTCTTATCGTTCTGACGCTTGTTCTTTTTCAACCTGCCAGCGGTTGGTCTGAAGAAAACCCATCGTCTTCCCCACAAAGAATCGTCTCCATGTCTCCCGGCATCACCGAAATCCTGTTTGCCCTGGGCGTGGGCGACCGGGTAGTGGGAGTCACGGATTTCTGCAACTACCCTGAAGCCACAAAATCAATCGCCAAAATCGGCGGCTTATTAAACCCAAGTTATGAAACGCTGATTACTCTCAAGCCCGATCTCATCGTCCATCAACCCGACAGCCACAAGGTGGATAATTTCGTGGAAAAACTCGGCATTCGGGGATTGCCAGTATCCATGCTCTCACTGGAGCAGATATTCGATACGATACAAACGATCGGCGCCGCCACAGGCAGTGACAAAAAAGCCGGGGAATTGATCCGGCAAATGAAGGATGAAATCCAGTCCTACCGCACCCGGCTGGCAGGGATTTCGACAAAATCCGTTCTGCTTGTACTGGGAATCAGCAACCATTCCATGCGTGACATTTACGGCGTCGGACCCAATACCTATCTGGACGAACTCCTGACCATCGCCGGAGGAGAGAATCTGCTGGCGGACTCTCATTCGTCCTATCCGAAAATTTCCAAGGAATTCATCATTCACAAATCGCCGGAAGTCATCATCGAAGTCGGACCCACAAGAATTTTGACCAGTGAGGCCAACATAAGCCGGAAAGCCGGCTGGAAAAAGTTTTCCACCATTCGCGCGGTAAAAAATAATGCCATCCATTTTGTCGCCAGCGATTACGTCCTCATCCCTGGCCCGCGTCTCATCAATATCATCGCAGACTTTGCCAAAGCCATTCATCCCGGAGTTTTCCAGAACGTCGCGCCTTCAACAAGCGGGAGTACTTCCAAATGAGTGCACCCATTTTACAACTCCAGGACGTTTCATTCGCTTACCAAAAGGACCCTGTTGTCAAACAAGTTTCTCTCAATATTCATCCTGGCGAGTTTGTCGGCATTCTGGGGCCGAACGGGTCCGGCAAATCCACTCTGTTGAAATTAATGGGAGGTCTTCTAAAAAACGATTTGGGAAGTGTGCTCTTTAAGGAAACAGAGCTTGCTCAATATTCGAGAAAGCGTTTGGCCCAATCCATCGCCTGGATACCACAGGAACATCCCATGGTCTTTCCGTTTCGGGTTGCGGAAATCGTCCTCATGGGGCGTCATCCCTACCTCTCGCCATTGACGTTCGAAACGGAAAAGGATTTCGACATCGCGGGCCGGGCCATGGAAATCACCGACACCACGCATTTGTCCGGGCGCTCCTTCAATGAAGTCAGCGGCGGCGAAAAACAGCGCGTGGTCATCGCCAGCGCTCTGGCTCAGGAGCCGGAAATCATGCTTCTCGACGAACCGACGTCGGCGCTGGACATCAAATACCAATTGGAAGTTCTGAATATTCTAAAACGCCTGAATCAAGAAAATGGCATGACGCTACTGCTGGCCATGCACGACCTGCACCTAGCCTCTAAATTCTGCCAACGCCTGATTCTCATCAACCAGGGACAAATTGTTAAAGACGGAACTCCGGAAGAGGTTTTGCAAAAAGAAGTACTCGAAAAAGTGTACGACGTTCGCATCAAACTGTTTCGCGATCATGAAGACGGTAGCGTCATGATCTCCCCGGAGTCGTGATGCACACGTTGAGTTTACCCATGATGAACCGCAGACGTTATCTATCGACCATCGGATGGTTCGGGCTGTTTTTTCTCGTGACGCTGGTCGCCGCTCCATTGATCGGTTTCACCCACATTGACCTTGGCAAAGCCCTGTCCAGCGAAATCGAATTTTCTGAGAACGTGGATGCCATGATCCTGTTCCTGGCGCGTCTGCCAAGAGTTCTATTGGCGGCCATCACCGGCGCGTCTTTAGCTGTTGCGGGTGCCGTGTTTCAAGCCATTTTGCGGAACGACCTCGCCGCTCCGATCACTCTTGGCGTTTCCAGCGGTGCGGCCTTCGGCGCGGTGCTGGCCATCAGCATGGGATTGTCCTTCACCGTTCTGGGGTTTTCCAGCATTCCGGTCGCGGCTTTTTTAGGAGCATTGGGAGCCATTACTCTCGTCTTCAGTCTGGTGAGAACCCGGCAAGGGGAATTGCCAACGTCAATGGTTCTTCTTGCAGGTGTGACGGTTAACTTCTTTTTCGCCGCAATGGTCATGTTCATTCATTATCTTTCAGATGTCACGCAATCGTTCCGCATCGTCCGCTGGCTGATGGGGGGACTCGACATCACCGATTATCAGACCGTATTGTCAATTTGTCCCCCTGTTGTAATAGGAATGGGCATTCTGGCCTACATCGCCCGCGACCTGAACCTCATCAGCACCGGTTCGCAATCGGCTTTAAGCCGTGGCGTGGACGTGCCCAAAATACAAAAGCTGGGACTGGTCAGTGCTTCATTGATTACTGGAGCGGTCGTCGCTGTTTGCGGCCCCATCGGTTTTGTTGGCTTGATGGTCCCGCACATGGTGCGTCTACTCATCGGGCCGGATCAACGTTTGCTGATTCCCGCGTCGATGCTGTTCGGCGCCAGCTTCTTAATCATCTGTGATACCGTCGCCCGGACCGTCATTGCCCCGACGGAAATTCCTGTGGGCGTCATCACCGCTTTGATCGGCGGACCGTTTTTCGTGTGGCTGCTCAAAAAACAACATTGGATGTTCGGCAAATGACTGCAAAAACTTTAATGATCCAGGGCACAGGTTCCGGCGTCGGCAAAAGCATCATCACTGCCGCGTTGTGCCGGTATTTTTACCGGGAAGGATGGCGCGTGGCTCCTTTCAAGGCGCAAAACATGTCGCTCAACTCCTTCGTCACCGAAGACGGAGGCGAATTGGGCCGCGCCCAGGCTTATCAGGCGGAAGCCTGTGGCATCAAACCGCATGTGGCTATGAACCCCATCCTGCTGAAACCCAGCGGCGACAACCTGTCGCAGGTCATCGTCATGGGAAAAGTGACGGAAAACCGCGATGCCAAAAACTATTATGCCCAGCACAACAAGCACAAGGAAGAAGTTCGCAATGCCTTCGGTCAATTGAGCCGCGACTATGATCTCATCATCATGGAAGGCGCCGGCAGTCCCGCTGAAATCAATCTCAAGCAATACGATCTGGTCAACATGCCAATGGCAAAGATGGCGAAAGCGCCGGTCCTCATCGTCGGTGACATTGACCGCGGCGGGGTGTTCGCCTGGATGAAGGGAACATTCGATCTCTTGACTGAAGAGGAAAAAGATCGCGTGGCCGGGTTCATCATCAACAAATTCCGTGGCGACATCAATCTGCTCAAACCCGGACTGGAGCAATTTGAGGAAATGGTCGGCAAACCCATTCTCGGAGTCATTCCCTACTCCCGCGACTTGTTTGTGGATGAGGAAGACGCGATCCCGGCGGCCAACCATCCAGCCATGCAGAATGAAACCGCTCCGCTCGATGCCGCCGTTATCTGGTATCCCCGGATTTCCAATTTCACCGATGTGTCCCCTCTAGCCGCCGACCCCTCGGTCAATTTGCGTTATGTTTCGCATTCGGCGCAACTGGGGAATCCCGATCTCATCGTCCTTCCGGGAAGCAAGAATACGATTGACGATCTGACGTTTTTAAATAACAACGGTTTGGCAAAAACCATCAGCAACCGGTTTCACTCAGGCTGTGTCCTGCTTGGCATTTGTGGAGGATTCCAGATTCTGGGGAAAACAGTACGCGATCCGAACCATGTCGAAAGCAGGCTTACTGAAGCGGATGGTTTTAACTTATTCGATTTTGAAACAACTTTAACACCGCATAAAAATACTTGCCAGGTCCGGCAAACAACCGTAGCCAGTGTTATTTTTAAGGAAGGGTTGACCGTCGAAGGCTATGAAATTCATATGGGGGACACCCGGTTCAAGACAGAATATCCTGCACTATTCGCCAATTCAAACGGAGACCACTCTCTCCATACGGGAATCACCAATCAAGACGGCACATTGGTGGGAACCTACCTCCACGGTTTTCTCGACAGTGATGAATTAAGAAACGGTTTCCTCAAACATGTGCGTTCTTTGCGGGGTTTACCTTTTTCTGAGAAAACATTCAGCTATCGGGAATTTCGACAGGAACAATTCAACCGCTTGGCGAAACTGGTGAGCGATTCTTTAAATATAAAACAAATCGAAGAAATCATCCATGGCACATGGTGAACTTTTTTTCAGCTCTGGGATTTCTGACCATCATTCCCATGCCCAAAAAGGCATTCAGGCAAGATGGCCGTCAGATATTGTATTTTCCGCTAGTCGGGTTGTTGATCGGAGCGTTGCTATTCTGCGTCGATCAAGTATGCGCCGCATTCACCTTTACCGAAGTTCGGGTGGTCATCGACACCCTATTTCTCGCCGCCATTTCGGGAGCGCTGCATCTCGACGGATTAGCGGACACCGCCGACGGTTTGTTCTCGCACCGGAGCAAAGAGCGGAAACTGGAAATCATGAAAGACCCGCGAATAGGGGTCATGGGGACCCTGGTCGTATTTTTTGTTCTGGCGCTCAAAATGGCGGGACTCGCGGGATTGAAAAATTCGGGATACGAAATCTGGCTGTTCATCGCTCCGGCGTTGGCGCGCGGCAGCCAGGTTATCGGGCTCGTCTTTATGGATTACGCACGCAACGACGATGGCAAGTCGCACCTGTTTTTTCAAAAAGGCAATTACCGGCTATTGGCCTTCATCCTGATCCCCATTGCCCTGCCCTTTTGGCTGTCGCTGGCAACGGGATTCATTGTTCTGGTCTTATTCTTGACGATGAACGTTTTGCTTCTCTGGTTTTTTCAGAAGCAAATCGGCGGCATCACGGGAGATACATTAGGGGCGGCAACAGAAATCAATGAAGCGTTGTTCCTTGTGACCGCAGGGATTTTATTTTTTAACTCATGATTTTAAGCATTTTAAAAAGAGTTGAGCCATGACGAAAAAAACTTTTCTCATTACCGGCGGTTGCAGAAGCGGCAAAAGCCGGCACGCGCTGAAATTAGGGAATCTATTTCCGGGCCGCAGAGTCTACCTCGCTTCAGCCGAGCCTCTGGATGAGGAAATGGAAGAGCGTATAAAAAAACACCAGATAGAACGCGGAACCGACTGGATCACGATCGAAGAAGCGCTCGATCCTTCTTCGGTCTTAAAAAATGAAACCGCCAAGGCATCCGTGCTGATTCTCGATTGCCTCACTCTTTGGATCAGCAACATGATGATGAAAGATCTAAATCGCGAATCCATCTTGAAAAAAGTGGATGAGTTGATGGATGAATGCAAACGCTTTCAGGGGACAGTCATCCTCATCACCAACGAAGTGGGCGCCGGCATCGTCCCCGACAATGAACTCAGTCGCAGTTTCCGCGACATTGCCGGAGAGACCAACCAGAAGGTGGCTTTCAAATTTGATGAGGTGGTGCATATGGTTTCCGGCATTCCTGTCACCATCAAATCCGAATCGCCTCAGGCTCCGTCCGAAGCAAAAGATTCTCCGCACGAATTTTCCCAGGAGAAAAAACAAGGCCTATACGAAGCGATCTACAAGAGGAGGGATGTTCGTCATTTCATTTCCCGCCCGGTTGCCCCGGAAGTTCTGGGACGAGTGCTCGATGCGGCGCACCACGCGGGTTCTGTTGGATTCATGCAGCCCTGGAACTTTCTGGTCATCGACGATGAAAACGTAAAAAAGAAAGTGGCGCGAAATTTTAAAAAAGCCAGTGACGAAGCCTCGGAAAAATTTTCCGGTGAAAAACAGGAGTTATACAAGTCGCTGAAACTGGAAGGCATAACGGAAGCCTCTGTCAATATCTGCATCACCTGCGACAGCAAGCGATTCGGCCCGAACGTTCTGGGGCGGGACACCATCAAGGAAACGGACCTTTTCAGTACTTGCTGTGCCGTACAAAATTTTTGGCTGGCCGCCCGTGCAGAAGGGCTGGCGGTGGGATGGGTCAGCATCCTTTCTCAGAAGCAACTCAAAAAGGACCTGGGCATACCGGAACATGTATTTCCGGTCGCTTACCTGTGCCTCGGACACACGGAAGAATTTTATGAAAAACCAATGCTGGAATCGGCGGGTTGGGCCAACCGCCTGCCACTCAGGGATTTAATTTTTTACAACAAGTGGGAGGGAGATCCGATCGGCCCTTCAATCCCGCTTCCTGGTCCAGTTCTATAATGCAAACTTTAGCCAACAGTAAAGAAAAAATGCCCGCCTTAGCTTCTGAAATGGAGCTGATGAATGCGGCTCATGGGGGAAATCTTGCGGAAGTGTGCCGAGCCACAGGGCTTAACACACGGAACATTCTCGACTTCAGTGTCAATCTCAATCCACTGGGTTCTCCATCCTCTATGGAAGATTTATATTCCCAATCGTTTCATCGTTTGCAGGAATATCCCGATCCTGATTGCCGTATTTTCAAGCGTGACTTGGCGAAAACCCTGGGAGTTGCAGAAGATAATCTTGTCATTACCAATGGTTCCACCGAACTTATTTATCTCCTACCAAAACTTTTAGATCCCGGCAAAGAGGTGTTGATAGCGACTCCCTGTTTCTCAGAATACGCACACGTATTTGAGCAGGAAAATTTTGTCATTCACATTTTCCCTCTCGACCGGGAAAATGATTTTTCTTTTAATCTCGATACCTTTCTTACATATATTGAAAATTACCCCAACGTGGGCGCTATTGTGGTTGGTCATCCGAACAACCCCACGGGAGAACTCCTGCCCCGAAATTCACTAGAGGAACTTTGTTCTTTTTGTGAACGGGGAAATATTTTGCTCATTGTCGATGAAGCTTTCATCGACTTCGTTGCTCCTGAAAACTCGTTCCTAAAGTTTCTATCCTCTTGCTCCAATTTAATTTTGATTCGATCGTTCACCAAGTTTTACTCGATTCCCGGCCTGCGCTTGGGTTATGGAATCATGGCGCCGGAACTGGCAAATAAAATCGAGTCTTACCGTCCAACGTGGTCGGTCAATGTGTTGTCGCAGTTGATCGGCTCGGCAGTTCTTTTCGACAGAGAGTTTCGGCAAAAAACCAGAAGTTACGTGGAAGAAGAGAAAAATTTTCTGGCGAGCCAACTCAGCAAAATTCCTTTTTTAAAAGTTTTTTCGTCCGACGCTAATTTCATTCTCTTCCAGCTACTTCCCGAAAGTAATACAGAGCCGGATATATTTTATTTGGATCTCTTACATAACGGAATTTTGTTAAGAAACTGCGGCAATTTTACCGGTCTGGATGAGAGTTTTTTCCGCATCGCGGTTCGCGGTAGAGAAGATAACCAGCAATTGATTTCCCACATCCAGAAATTTTTTCAAAAGACAGAGGGCAAAGGGCTATGGATCTGATCTGGCAAATCGCCATCGCATTTATTCTCGATCTGATCCTCGGCGATCCCCGAGGATACCCGCACCCGGTGCGGATCATCGGATTCCTTGCCAAAAGACTGGAAAGCTTGACCCGGCATTATTTTCCCAATCTTTTTCTCGCAGGGGCCATCACCACAATTTTTATTGTTGGCGGAACTTTTGTCTGCGGCTTGGCCCTGCTTAGCGGATTGAGCTTGTTACACCCTTTTGCAGAAACCGCAGTTTCTATTTTCCTCATCTACACCTGCCTGTCGGCACGCAGTTTGTACGATGAGAGCCTTCCCGTTTTACACGCATTGAAGCAGGACCAGATAAACCTCGCACGAAAGCGCTTGTCGCGAATCGTTGGCCGGGACACAAAGAATTTGAATCCAAAAGAGATCGCCCGCGCCACGGTGGAAACCGTTGCAGAGAGTACCGTGGATGGAATTATCGCCCCACTATTCTATGCATTTATTGGCGGAGCGCCTCTGGCCCTCGCGTACAAGGCAATCAACACGCTGGATTCCATGTTTGGTTACAAAAACGCTGCTTATAAAAAATTTGGGATGATCCCCGCCCGTCTCGACGATGCGGCCAACTGGGTTCCCGCCCGGCTGGGAGGCGTTATCATGGCCATTGCCGCAGCGGTCAGCGGTTTCGATGGAAAACGTTCGTGGAGCACCCTTCAACGCGATGGCGCCAAGCACCTCAGCCCCAATGCGGGGATTCCTGAATCGGCAGTCGCCGGAGCGCTGGGCATCCAGCTTGGCGGATCAAGCTTCTATGGTGGCCAGCGGGTGGACAAGCCTTGTATAGGAAGAAATCAAAAAGAAATTGCCGTGACAGATATTTCACATAGTCACAAGATCATGTTCGTCTCTTCAGCTTTAGCTTTAGTAGCACTCATGGTCTTAAAAAAAATAATGGAGAATTTTATGCTGTAAACATTTTCATTAGTGCCAAACGTTCCGGTTCAGGGAAGTCCGGTGAAAGTCCGGCACTGCCCCGCAACTGTAAATGGGAACGAAAACCGCATCTTTAGCCACCTTTCTTGCCGGAGGGGAAGGCGCGGTGAGTAGGCCGCCCAAAGTCAGGAGACCTGGCGGAACGCATTATAAATCCTTCGCGGGAAGGGGCAAACTATGCTTTGTTTTAGATTGTTTTCGTGCTGTTTTTTGTTTCTATTATCAATCCTTGTACTGTCACCCATGAATCACGTGGCCGAAGCTACCCAGAAGTTAAATACACTTTCAGTCATATCCACCCGTGCTCAGTTTGGGGTGAATGAAGCCCCGACTTCCGTGTCGGTCATCACCAAAGAGGAAATTGAGCAAAAGCAGGGGTTTCAGGTGAAAGACCTTTTAAAAGAAGAACTGGGAATGGATGTGATTCAAAACGGCCCGCCGGGAACCAATACCAGTGTTTTCATGCGCGGCGCGGGTTCCAGCTCGACACTGGTACTGGTGGACGGGGTGCAAGTCAACACAAATACCGTTGGGTCTTTCAACTTTGCCGATCTTACCGTCGATAATATCGAGAAGGTCGAAATTCTGAGAGGACCGCAAAGCACTCTCTGGGGATCGGATGCAGTCGGAGGGGTGATCAACATCATCACAAAAAAAGGCACCGGAGCGCCAACTCATTCCTTCTCTTTTGAAGGCGGAAGTTTTGGAACCTTCAAGGAAACAGGAAACAGTTCGGGCGATCTCGGCTTCATGGATTATTCCCTTAGCATTTCCCGGACCGACAGCGAAGGTTTCTCCGCCGCCAATGAGGATCGCGGGAATAATGAGCAGGATGGCTATGAAAATACGACTCTCTCGACCCGGCTGGGCCGTAATTTCCTTGAAGACGGACGCGTCGAGTTCATTGGACGCTACACCAAATCCCAGGTGGATTTCGATTCCTTCGGCCCCGTCGATGGCAAAGACTTTAGCAAACTGGATGCATTGTATCTGGCGGCGCCTGTGCAAAAATCCTTTTTCGGCATCTGGGACGTGAAAGTCAATCCCACGTTCGCCTACGACGATCTCGATTCGTCCAATAACTCTTCCACCCAGTCATTTATCATCAACCGCACCTACGGCGTGGACGTGCAGAATAATGTCGAAATCACCGACTTTCTCTCCACTACGTTTGGTTTCGAATATGAAATCCGCAATGGCGTGAACGAGAATAGCAGTCTGAGGCAAAACATTTACAACCAGGGATATTATCTTCAGACGCAGTTGCACCCGGGAGAACGGATCGTGTTGACGGCGGGATTCCGTCACGACGTCAACTCGGTGTTTGAAGACCCGACCACTTATAAGTTTGAAGGCGCGTACCGGATACTGGAAACAAACACCCGCATTCGCGGGGCCTACGCCACCGGCTTCCGCGCCCCAAGTATCAACGAACTGTTCTTCCCCAACTTTGGCACTCCAACCCTGAAGCCGGAAGAGAGCGAAGGCTGGGAAGTGGGGATCGATCAATCCTTATTGGAAGGCGTTGTGCAGGTGGGCGTCACTTATTTCCAGATGGACTTCGATAATTTAATCGAAACAGTGGACCTTGGCGGATTCACTTTCCGCGCGCAAAACGTGGCCAAAGCCACCACCGAAGGCGTGGAAACTGCCATTGATGTCGCATTACCCAAGAATTTCAAGGTCGCTTTGAACTACACCTGGCTGAAGGCAAGGGATGATGACGATCAACCCCTACAACGCCGGGCCGAGCATAGTTTTTCCGCCAATTTGAGCCATACCTGGGACAAGAAACTTCATTCTCTGGTCGGCGTTCGCGTACGAAGCGATACCCGCTCCAACAACACGGGGACACAGACCGCGGATGCGTTCACCGTGGTGCGTGCGGCGCTGAGTTATAAGGTCAATAAAAACCTCAAGGTTACCGCGCGTGGCGAAAACCTTTTTGATGAACAGTATGAAGAAATCTTCGGATTCGGAACCGCGGGGATTTCCGGGTATGCCGGGTTCACCTGGACATTCAACTGATTTCCCAAAATGACTCGATTCATCAATTACCCGGAGGAGACTATGACTTCAGACAAATATTTTAAAATTAAACTGCTTGCGGGTCTCGTCGTTTTAATGGTCCTGACCCGCTACTCAATATTTCGGCCACTCGGGTTGCCAAGTGCGACCCTGGTGGTTTTCTTCATCGCCGGCATTTACCTAAGGCAATGGATTTTTCCGGCCCTGCTTATCGGCGCCGCCGGCTTCACCGATTACTTGTCTGTTCAAGGTGGCAGCGGCATTTGGTGCATCACTCCTGCCTATAGTTTTCTGATCCCCACCTACCTCGCTTTATGGTTCGGAGGCCGCAGATTTCAAAGCCTTCAAACAGAGGACTTACGACAGGCAGCTTCTATGGCCTTGGTTTTATGGATCGCTTCCACTGCCGCGTTTATGATTTCCAACGGCAGTTTTTACGCACTCTCCGGACATGAGGTTTATGAAAATATGAATTTGCTGGATTACATCCAAATTCAAATCAATCGCTATCCGGTCTACATTTTAAAACCGTTTCTCTATTTAGGAACTTTGATTGCGATTTTTTATAAGGGAATTTTTCCACAATACTTAAAATCGAAAGAATTGTCAGCCAGCATTCCTAAATGAAAACTGTCATAAAAAAATTGGATCGCTCTCCTCCCGGCTTTGTTATTGCCGGAACCCACAGCGGAGTCGGAAAAACTTCCATCACCGTGGGATTCATGCGCCTGTTGACCCGGAGGGGGGTGCGCGTCCAACCGTTTAAAGTGGGCCCGGATTACATCGATCCGGGCCATCACACCCGCGCCTGTGAACAACCCGCGTACAATCTGGATTCCTTCATGAGTTCACGCAAGTATGTACAACGCCTTTTTCATGATGTCGCGCAGAAGTCGGATGTTGGCGTTGTGGAAGGGGTGATGGGTCTGTTCGATGGCGCATTTTCCAAAAAGGAGAAAGGCTCCACTGCGGAAATCGCCAAACTCCTCAACCTTCCGGTCATCCTGATTTTTAACGGCGAGGCCATTGCCCGTTCTGCCGCAGCTCTGGTCAAGGGTTTTCTGGAGTTTGACCCTGACGTGAAGTTTCTGGGAGTCATAGCCAACCGGGTCACCCATCCCAAACATGCCGAACTTCTAAAACAAGCCATCGAACGCTACACCCGCGCCCGGTTCTTGGGGCACCTGCCCTCTTCACCAGAATTATCCATTCCCAGCCGCCATCTCGGTTTATTTCAGAGCCATGAGAATCAATCCACGCTGTACGACCAATGGGCGGACCATTTGGAAAAACACCTCGACATCGATGCTATTTTGAGGAAAGCCAGGGTTCCGCAAAAGATTCCTTCCCGAAAAAAGGCGCCCACCGTTTTTCGCTGGCCTCGAAGGCCGTCTTCATTTTCCTTTAAAGTGGCAATTGCCAGGGACGACGCTTTTCAATTTTACTATCAGGACACCTTGGATTGCCTGGCGCACAACGGCGGCGAAATCCATTACTTTTCTCCCCTCCGGGATAAAAAATTACCCGATGGTACCGATTGGATTTATCTCCCAGGCGGATATCCCGAACTGTTCGCAAAAAAATTAAGCTCCAACCAAAAAATGTTGCAAGTCATCCGAACCTTTGGAGAAACCGGAAAAGTGATTGTCGGAGAATGCGGCGGCCTGATGTATCTGGGGCAATCCATTACAGACGAAAAAAATAAAGTGTTTCCGATGGCGGGGTTATTCGACTTCTCCACTTCGATCCAAAATAAGAAACTGACGCTCGGCTATAGGAAGTTGGCTTACCGTCCAAACGACGACTCAAAAAAAAATCTAGTTTTAACCGGACATGAATTTCATTCTTCCAGTTTCACGGAGAATGAGGAAGCTCCCCAGATGACTCAAAAATCGAAAGAAAACAGCCGCTCGGTTAAAGACGGGTACCGGGTCAAAAATTCTTTCGCTTTGTATTCACATATTTATTGGTCGAGTTCTCCAGGGTGGATGAATTATATTTTGAATACCGTGCAGAGGACCCAATGAAAAAGCGACCTCCATCCGATCCCAGGAAACGCAAAGGCCTGATCATCGTCAACACCGGCGAGGGCAAGGGGAAATCCACAGCCGCTTTTGGAGTGGCTTTGAGGGCCGCTGGCAACAAAATGAATGTGTTCATCATGCAATTCATGAAAGGCAACTGGAAGGCCGGAGAAAGGAAATCTTTTGAGAAGCTCGGGGATTATGTCGAAATCATACCGATGGGAGACGGGTTCACCTGGGACACTCAAAACCCGGAACAGGACCAGAAAACGGCAAGAAAAGCCTGGGACATCGCCGTTGAAAAATTAAACAGCGGCAACTACGACCTGGTGGTTCTCGATGAAATCAATTACGTTCTTGATTACGGTTTTTTTCCGCTTGATGAGTTTCTACAAGCGATCCAAAATAAACCGCCTCATGTGCATGTGATCTGCACAGGGCGAAACGCGCCTGAAGGACTCATCGAACTTGCGGATCTGGTCACTGAAATGCGCAGCGTCAAACATCCATTCAAGGACCAGCAAATTCCAGCGCAAAAAGGCATTGAATTCTAAAGTAATGATACCGATGATGAATTTAACTTCTCTCAAACAGGCCATGAAGAAACGCCCGCTTCGCTACACGGTCGTGCTGTCTGTCATTGTACATATGGCGGTCCTTGTTTTTTTCCAATCCTGGGAACTGCTTCCCATGAAGAAAAACGAAATCCCGAAAAATACCATTCGCATTAAAACCATTCAAAAACCCGAAGAAATCAAGCCCGCGGAAAAACAGATTGTCCGGGAAAAGAAAATTATGCATATAAAACCTCCTGAAAAACGTCAACCAGTGTTAAAATTTCAAGAGGTTATGACCAAAGCTCCATTAGTAAAATCCGCAATGATTGACAAGCCCAGACACGTGCAGATGAAACAAAGAACTCCTGAAAACACCCTAAAGCCTGATTTCAAAATTCAACCTGTGGCGATATCCCAACCAGACGCGATCAGCCATCGTTTAAATAAAGTCCCATTGAAATCGCAAAAACTAAAATTTCTATCAGACACTCGACCCACTGCCATTTTCACAAAGCCCCATGCGAAACTTCCGCAAACGATTTCGCTTGCCGCCAAACAGCCCGCTAATTCGATTTTGACATTCCAAGCACAGAAAGCTCCCGTTCAGACGGCAATTCATTCTTATGCAATAGCACAAAACTTAAGCCCGCAAAAGGCCGTGCAACCGCAACGGGTTTTTGTAAAAATGGAATCCATCACAAAACCCTCTGTTGTCCGAATATCAAAATCAAAGGAACCCGAAAGAACCCAACCCGTCAACCCCGTTCAACCCAGCGACCTGCGACAACTTGCATCCGGTTCCACAAACGCTCCGGTTTCTCAGAGGAAATCCGATTTTGCTACTTCAACACAAAAAATGACGGGGATCGAGGCGCGGTCCATTCAAGGTTTAACCAGCCAGTCACAAACGAAAATTAAGTCCGCATCCGCTGTCGTACCCGAAACAACCTCTTCCTCTGTTCGGCACATAGCGCCTTTACAAATGGCATCCATTCCGGCTGATTTTTCAGAAATCATTCCTGGCGCTGGAAAAGAGCCGGTTTCCGAACCGACCAATCCCAATGCAAACTCCACCGAAAACCTGCAAGAGAATTCTACTGAATTTCTGGGAGAAGCCCGGAAGCAGTTTTCGTCTCAGGTCTGGAACAGAATCGCCCAGTTCAAACACTATCCCAGAATTGCCAGAAACCGCGGATTTGAAGGGCAGCCGGTCGTCGCTTTCACGCTCGGCCATAACGGAGAACTCCTGGAAATTTCCGTTGAGCAACCCTCTCCTTTCAAATTACTGGATCAAGCCGCACTGAAAGCAGTCCGGGCGGCAAGCCCTTATCCTTCGATTCCCAAATCGCTTAATTTGCAATCCATTCGGTTTAAATTACCCGTATCCTTTATACTGGAGGAACCATGAGAGCTAGAGTTTGGATAACCCTGTTTTTGTTCGTAGCGATTGGACTCCTGCCCTTTCCTGCCCGTGGTGAAATTCTTCAAATAGACAGCGACTTTGACGGCAAGCTGGACCAGTGGCACGAATTGTCGGCGGATGGTCAAATCCTTAAAATCGAATATGATTCCAACGGCGACGGCAAGCTCGACCAGGTGGACATCTACGAAGGCAACAAAAAACCTATTCTTGCCAAGCTCGACCGGAACTACGATGGCATCCTCGACCAATTTCAGTTTTACTCCAAAAATGGAGGATTGGAACGCGTCGAGAAAGATTCCAAATTCAGAGGCATGGTGGATTGGAAGGAATATTTTGATCCCAAGCAGAAATTGATGCGGATCGAAATGGATGAAAACCTCGATGGCAACATGGACGTTTTCCACTTTCTCGATGAAAAGGGAAAGCTGGTTCGGGTGGAATACGACACCAATCACAGTGGGAAAATTGATCGCTGGGAATATTTTAAAGGAGATAAAGTCCTTCACTCCGCCGCCTTTGATGCCAATGAAGACGGCAAACAGGATCAATGGCAGTATTTCCTGGAGTCCACCAAACTTGAAAAAGTAGAGTTCGACACCAATGCGGACGGCAACGTCGACCGCTGGGAATTTTATAATCCTTCGGGGCAATTGCTCCGAGTGGAATTGGACCGCAATCACGACGGCACAATGGATCTGGTAAAACGCAGATAACAGGAGTTCATCATGTTTTTTTTTCGTTCGGGGATTTTACTTTTAGTTGTGTTTCTCGCGTCCTGCGCGCCGCAGCCAACCAAGGAAGTTCCCGCAGAGTTTAAGCTGGGGCAAAAATATTTCCACAAAACCTGTTCCAACTGTCATGGTTCGGACGCAATGGGCAAACACACCCAGGCCCCCACGATCATCGACGCGGAATACATTGAACCAAACTTTACAGACGATGATTTCCGCGAAACCATCATCAACGGTGTCAACAAAATGCCTCCGCAGCGCAACAAGGTCAACGATGAGGAAATAAACGAAATCATCAAATACCTGCGTTACTCCCAGAAAGCCGCGGACCTTGTCGTGGAAGAAGACCCGGACTCGGAAGAAATGCTTGAGGAATAGGGAAAACGAAAAAGCCGGATTGAATAAGCAATGACCGAAATAATCAAGCACACTCTCAATCAAATCCAGGCGGTTGATCCACGCAATCTGGAAATTGCCCAGGAACGCCTGGATATCCTGACAAAACCTCCCGGCAGTCTGGGACGCTTGGAAGAGTTCGCCCGCCGCTACGCCGCCATCAAGGGGACGGACTCTCCTCGGGTCCGCAACAAAACGGTTTTTGTTTTTGCCGCCGACCATGGGATCGTCGCCGAAGGAGTCAGCGCTTATCCTGCGGAGGTCACCCCGCAGATGGTGCAGAATTTTCTGAATGGCGGAGCGGCTATCAATGTCCTGGCGCAACATGCAGGAGCGGAGGTGGTCGTGGTCGATATCGGCGTCAACTTCGATTTCGAAGCCTGCCCGAACCTGATTCACAGGAAAATCGCTCCCGGAACCCGCGACATGTCCAAGGAACCCGCCATGACCCGCCAACAGGCGGAAGAAGCCTTGCAAACCGGCATCGAACTGGCCGGACAATGGGTAGAGAAGCAGACCGACATTTTTGCCACCGGCGACATGGGAATAGGCAACACCACTGCCGCCGCCGCCATCATGTCTCTATATGGAAACAAAACCCCGCGCCAGGTCACCGGCAAGGGAACCGGCATCGATGAGGCCACGCTTTCCAGAAAAATCCAGCTAATTGAACAGGCCATCCGCATCAATCAGCCAGACCCGAAAGACCCAATCGATGTTCTTGCCAAAGTGGGCGGGTTCGAGATCGCCGGTATCGCCGGACTTATTCTAGGAGCGGCGGCCAACAAAACCCCCGTCGTCATCGACGGATTGATCTCCGGCGCCGCCGCCGTATGCGCCTGTCACATGAATTCCGCTATTCGGGATTACCTCTTCCCTTCGCACAAATCCCAGGAACCGGGGCATGATGTGTTTTTCCAGACTTTAGCTTCCCCTCCCCTGTTTGATTTCGGCATGCGCCTGGGAGAAGGCACCGGAGCCGTTCTGGCTCTGAACATTCTCGAAGCGTCCGTAAAAATCTACTCCCAAATGGCCACCTTTAGAGAAGCGCACGTTTCCGCCAATGCCATTTAGGTGCATGATGCAAAAATCCATCCTGATATTTTTTGCTTTTTGGTTTTGCATCCTCTTCCTGGCCAATCCAGTTTTTAGCTTCGACGACGATTCCACCGACGACACCCGCAGTCTCCTGGAAATCCGCACCATCTGTAACAACGGAAGAACCGTTATCGACAGCGACTTGAACCGGTCCTCCTGCCAAGGTGACAACGCCTATTTAAACCAACTGCAATCCGCCCTGTTCAAAAACGACAAGGAATTGATTCACAAGGATATTCTAGATTTTAAGATCGCCAGAAATGGAAACGTCTTTTACCGCACGGAAATCGGACCTTACCTTTATAGCGAACAGGGGCAACTCAACAGCAACGGAAGCATCGTCACCCTGTTTCTGGTTTCATCCTCCGGCGATGTCGTGTATCTCAACGACCGGGGCGACATTTTCAAAAACGGAGTGGAACTGAACCGAGGTCCCGCCAGAATTCCCGTGAGATTTGCAAAAATCAGGTTTCTCGGTGAAAGGATCATCCTTTTTCAAAATCCAGTGGTTTCGCGCAACGGAAAAGCCATTTACATCAACGATGCGGGGCAGTTGCTTGTGGATGGCAACCGCATCGATCCCAAAACAGGCAACGTCGTCGCGCTCCGGTTGAATTCCGAAGGCGATGTTTACTTCATCGACGATAACAACCGTCTCTACCGAAATACCCAACGACTGTTTGACGGACGATTTAGAATTCTTGAGTTTCAGCTCAGCAACACAGGTCAGGTCGCCTACCTGACCGATGCCATATCCAACAACCTCTTCCTGGAGGACCAGGTCCTTTCCGCGGGATCACAAAAGGTGGTCCGCTTCAACTTTGACAGCTCCGGCGATATCATTTATCAGGATGAACTTGGCCGTCTCTGGAAAAACGGTCAACAGATCGGCTATTGAACTTCCCACCCCGTCCTTTTCTTGACAGAAACCCCGTTTTTGGCTAAATTGAACGGTTCTATCAGCATCAATCAACCTATTAGAATTCCTGATTCCGGAGAAGAACACACCATGTCCGATAAAGAAAGTTATATACAGTCCCTTTTTGCCGAGAGACTGGGGGGGAACCAGTTTGGCAAAGACACCAAAATTTATAAATTTGAAAAAATTAAACGCGCCAAACGCGCCGCCCTCGATGCCAACCCCGGTAAGGAGTTGTTCGACATGGGAGTGGGTGAGCCGGACGAAATGGCCTATCCCGGCGTCATCAAGTCTCTGCAACTCGAAGCGGAGAAACCCGAAAACCGCGGCTACACCGATAACGGTGTCCAGGAATTCAAGGAAGCCGCAGTGACTTACATGAAAAACGTGTTCGCAGTCGATGGACTGGATGCGAACAAGCACGTGAACCACACCATCGGGTCCAAGCCCGGTCTGGCGATGGTTTCCGCAATCTATATCAACCCCGGCGACGTCACACTCATGACGGTTCCCGGTTACCCGGTCATGGGGACACATGCCCAGTTTTATGGAGGCGAGGTGGTCAACCTACCATTGACCGAGGACAATCATTTCCTTCCCGATCTCAAGAACATCGACCCCAAAACTATTGAGCGGACGAAACTGCTTTACCTCAACTACCCCAACAATCCGACAGGGGCCAACGCCACACGCGAGTTTTTTGCAGAAGCGGTGGAGTTTGCCAAAAAGAATAACATCGTGGTCATTCAGGATGCGGCGTATGCGGCGTTGACATACAACGACAGTCCCTTAAGCTTTCTTTCCGTACCGGGCGCGATGGATGTTGGCATTGAGTTTCACTCCTTATCCAAGGCCTACAATATGACCGGGTGGCGCATCGCCTTCGCCGTCGGCAACGAACTCGTGATCAAAGGTCTCGCGCATGTGAAGGACAATATTGATTCCGGGCAGTTCGCCGCCATCCAGAAAGCCGGGGTTTACGCTTTGAATCATCCGGAGATCACCGAGGAAATCCGTGATAAATACAAGAGGCGGCTCGGCCTGATGGTGGACGCTCTCAACTCGGTAGGGTTCAACGCTGGCCTGCCGGGAGGTTCGTTTTTCCTGTACGTCAAAGCGCCCAAGGCAATCGCAGGCGGGCAGGAGTTTAAAAGCGCCGAGGACTTTTCCCAGTTCATGATAAAGGAAATGCTGATCTCCACCGTCCCGTGGGATGATGCGGGACCCTTCGTCCGTTTTTCCGCCACCTTTGCGGCAAACGGAGCCGAAGAGGAAAAACGCATCATGACGGAAATCAAGAAACGGCTGTCTTCGGTAAAATTCGTTTTTTAAGTTTTGCAGTTTGAGGAAAATTTAAAACGCATCGGCAGACAGGCCTTACAGGATAAAATCACTAAATGCCCAATATGGCCTATATAGGAATCGGTTCCAATCTGGGCGATCCCCTGGAAAACTGCCGGCGGTCGATCGCCCTGCTAGACAATCCCCCGGAAACGAAAGTTCTGACAAGTTCGTCGTTCTATAAAACCGAGCCTGTTGGCGAAGAGGATCAGGACTGGTTCATCAACGCTGTGGCCCAAATTGCCACCGAATTGGAACCGGAAGACTTACTGGATTCGCTGTTGCAGATTGAAACGGCGATGGGAAGAATCCGCGAGGAGAAATGGGGACCGCGCATCATCGATCTGGATTTGCTGTTATATGAGGACCGGGTTTTGAATTCCGATGCGCTTCAGGTTCCGCATCCTGAGATGACGCATCGGTGCTTCGTGCTGATGCCGTTATGCGAACTAGCGGCGGATCAGGCCCATCCCACAGCGGGGAAAACCATTCGCGAACTGTTAGCGGAATTGCCGGAGGGCAAGCAGGTTCATCGAGTTTCCACCTGAGTCGCAGATTCCGGCTCAATCACTTCCATTGTTTCGATCGCGGCCTGCATCAGTTCCTGCCAGGGAAACTTGTTTTCATCCCGCTCCAGTTTTTCAATCCGGCTTTTAGTGGCGGGACGCGGCGGCATGAAAATCGAGCAACAGTCCGGCTGTGGTTCGATGCTGATTTCATAGGTGCCGATCTTTCTTGCATGCGTGATGATCTCCTGCTTGTCCATCCCGATCAAGGGGCGGAACACGCTGATGGGAACCACGCAGGACACGGCGGCCAGATTTTCGAGAGTCTGCGATGCCACCTGCCCCAGAGATTCTCCCGTCACCAGCCCCAGGTATTTATGCTTTTCCGCCACTGCAAGAGCGATGCGGTACATCATCCTACGGTATAGAACCACCCGGTTTTCTGACGAGCAATGGTCGCGGATCGCCACCTGCATGTCCTGAAAGGGAACCACATAGACATTGCCGCCTGTCTGGTAGCGGTTGAGGCTACGGGACAACCGGAGCACCTTGTCATATCCTCCACGACCGAGGAATGTTTGATTGTCAAAGAAGATGTAGTCAACTTTGCATCCGCGCCGCATCATCAAAAACGAAGATACGGGGCTGTCGATACCGCCTGAAAGCAAACTGAGCACAGAGCCTGAACTTCCCACCGGCAGTCCACGGATTCCCGCAACCCGATTATCGAACACCACGCATTCCTTGTGGCTGATTTCGATTTCCAGAACAAACTCCGCTTCATTGATATTGACTGTCAGCCCTTTCGAAGCAAGCGCTCCCATGATGCGCGATCCCACTTCAAAGTTCACCTCCTGAGACGTTTTGTAAAATCCCTTGTCGGTCCGTTGCGTGCGGACGCAGAATTTCAGCTCTCCGCCTTCCTTTAAATGCGGTTCAATGAGCTGAACTCCCAGTGCCGCAAGTGCGTCAAAATCCGGCTGCATGGGAAAGCCAACACTGAACGAGGCCACTCCCGGAACAAAATGCAGCCGCCTCGCACACTCTTCTGCATGGGAAGCGGAAGTGTCGATCATCACCCGGCCCCGGGGCATGCGAAAACGAATACCATGGATTCCCTGAAAAGCCTGCCGGATATTCTCGAGCAGACAGTTTTCGAAAAACCTCCGGTTGCGTCCTTTAAGACCGATCTCATCGTAGCGGATCAAAATGGTTCTGGCTTCGTTCATTTTCCAGCAGGCTTTTTGCAAAAGGTGGGATAAAGCGACTGATAAGCGCGGGAAAACTCCTGCAGGAAAATATCCACTTCCTCCAGCGTGTTCTGTCGGGAAAAGGAAACGCGCAAACTGCACCGGGCTTCTTCCTCAGTCAACCCGATTCCGGTGAGGATTTTTGAAGGTTCTTTAGAGTGGGCGCTGCAGGCGCTTCCGAGGCCCACATAGATTTCTTTTTCTTCCAGGTGGTGCAGAAGAACCTCGCCCTCCACGGGAGGAAAACTAAAATTCACGATGGCCGGGGACTGACGGCTCGCATCCTCCTCAGTCAGAGAGTTGAAGCGAATATTCAAATCCGATTGGCTATCCTCCAGGCTTTTTAATCCTTGAATGAGATGCCGGTTTAATTTTTTCAGATGCGTTTGAGTTTCCCCAACTTCTTCCACAGCGAGTTGAATGGTTTTTGCCAATCCCAGAATCAGCGGCACAGGCAACGTTCCCGAACGCACGCCGCATTGTTGTTTTCCACCATGAATCTGAGGAGTCAGGGAAAGCCGCGAGTCATAAGCCAGCAAACCGATTCCCTTGGGGCCATGGATTTTATGTGCCGAAATAGAATACCCGGCAAGACCCGGCCAGACTTCAGGAGACAGGCTCAGTTTTCCTATGGCTTGAACGCCATCGAGAAAAATCCGCGTTTTAGCCGATTCCTTGCGAAGGGCGGCAATCAGAGGTTCCGGGTCATTCACCGTTCCCAATTCATTATTAACGTGAGACAAACAAAGCAACCGCACCCGTTCTTTTTTAAGAAACGCAACCGCCTCCAAACTCATCCGGCCCTGCCGTTGAAATTCCAGAAGCCGGACAGGTTCGTTGCCAAATATCCCAAAGTAATTCAGCGTCGCTAACACACTGGGATGCTCCAGCCCCAGGTACGCGGTCTTCTTGTCGGGGAAGCAAAGGCCCTTGATGAAGAGATTGTTCGATTCACTGCCGCCGCTGGTAAAAATCAGCCGATGGGTCGAAGGCAGCCTGAGTGCCTCAGCGATTTCTTCCGCCGCTTTCTCAATGCGTTGTTTTGCATCCAGACCGATCCTATAAACCGTGCCCGAGTTGGCAAAGTCCCGGCGCATCGATTGCTCGACCGTTTCGGTCACTCTGGGGTCCATCGGCGTGGTGGCGGCGTTATCGAGATAGATCATCAAATGTTTTCTTTTCGGTACGGTTAGGATTGGTAAGGCGCCAGCAAATCCTGCGGCATGCCCAACTGATCGAGAATTCGCGCAACAACGAAATCGATCAGATCCTGCATCGTTTTCTGTCCCTGGTAAAACCCTGGTGAAGCCGGCAGGATCAAAGCGCCGGCCTGATCGAGCGCAAGCAGGTTTTTCAGGTGAATCGTGCTGAACGGTGTTTCCCTGGGGACCACGATAAGTTTTCGCTTCTCCTTCAGCATCACGTCCGCCGCGCGTTCGATCAACGTCCCTGAAACGCCTGCGGCAATGCGACCAATGGTTCCCATACTGGCGGGAACGATCACCATTCCATCGAGAGGGAAAGAACCGCTGGCAATGGAAGTATTGACGCGCGTGTTTTTATAAAGCGTGACATTTTCTCCGGCGAAACAGGACGTTTTCAACCCCAGTTCGAGATGCAGCAATTCGACACCCCGGTCGGAAACGACCACATGCAATTCCGCATTTCCCTTGAGGCAGTCAAACAGCCGTTTGGCGTATGCCGCGCCGCTTGCCCCTGTTATCGCCAATACAAATCGTTTCATAATCACTTCGGTAAAGGTAATAAATCGCTCACTTCGCGGCGCAGATGCGCGTGCACTTCATCCGCAGGCGGAATGCTGTCTATTCGGCGGATGACCGGGTCGGAAAACGAGTCGAATATCGTTTGCACTTTTTTTAAATATTCCAGTTTCTCAAACGCGCTGTGCTTCTCTCGTGAACTTTGAATCCGTTCAAGGCAATGCTCCGGCGTGGTGGTGAATAGAAACACCCGGTCCGGCTTGGGAGCAAAGGCTTCATTTTCCCGAATGATTTTTTCCGGGTTCAGTCCCAAGGCGCCCTGATACGCGGCGGTGGAATAATAATACCGGTCCAGAATGACGATTTTATTTTTTGCCAGTGCGGGCTGGATATTTTGTTCGACATCCTCCTTACGGTCATTGATGAACCAGGACAGCTCTTCTTCAGGAGAGATGTCCCCCCTACCCTCCACCAGGAGTTTGCGGATCTTCATGCCCCAATACCCTATGGTCGGCTCGAATAATCTTTGCACCTGCAAGCCTAAACTTTCCAGATAATCCCCCAGCAGACGGCAATGGGTACTTTTCCCCGTCCCGTCAATACCTTCAAACACAATCAAATAACCTCGGTCGAGTTTCAAAATTGCCTCACGATCATTAGAAAAACCGCTTATTTTATATAAGTTTATTAGATTATGGGAGCAGAGACAACCGCTATCAGACTGGGCAGGAAAAGATAAATCAACTATATCCGCAGGCAGAACTCAAAAATAAAGGGCATTCGTCCTTTAAGATCGAAAAAATCTGCCGGAGTGCACAAAAAGAAACCGCCTGCCTTGGTTAAAGGCAGACGGTCGGCTTAATTAAGATTAATGGATAAAATCAATATTTAAACTTGTGCACCAGTTTTTGCAGATCGGTAGCCATCCGGGAAAGCTCGGTGGCCGCCTGCTGAGTTTGACCGACACCAGAGGACGTTTCCATAGCCGCCTGAGCGACACCGGAAATATTCTGCGTGATTTCCGCGCTTCCCTTGGCGGTTTCACCGACATTGCGCCCAATTTCCGCTGTCGTCGCCGTCTGTTCTTCCACGGCGCTGGCAATGGTGTTGGAAATATCATTGATCCGATTGATGATTTCCGTAATTTCGCCAATCGCATCCACGGAACTTTTAGTATCCGCTTGAATGGCCTCGATCTTCTGGCTGATGTCCTCGGTCGCTTTCGCGGTTTGGTTCGCCAGTTCTTTAACTTCGTTGGCCACTACCGCAAAACCTTTACCGGCTTCACCGGCCCGCGCCGCTTCGATCGTGGCGTTCAAGGCCAGCAGGTTGGTCTGTTCCGCAATGGAAGTGATGACCTTGATCACCTGGCCGATTTCGGCACTGCTATCGCCCAGTTTGGCAACAGTGGCATTGGTGTTTTCCGCCACCTTCACCGCCGATTTAGCCACCTTCGCCGCTTCATTGGCGTTCTGCGCAATTTCTTTGATGCTGGCACTCATCTCTTCCGCGCCAGTCGCAACCGTTTGCACGTTGCGGCTGATTTCCTCGGAAGCCGCCGAAACCACATTCGCCTGAGCCGAAGTTTCCTCGGCATTTCCCGCCATGGTCTGGCTAATAGAGTTCAGTTCCTCCGAAGAACTTCCCAGGGTTTGTGCGGTTCCTGCAATATTGGAAACACTCTGCCTAAGATCCCGGAAAAACCTTCCCAATCCTTCGCCCATTCTGCCAATGGCATCCTCGCCCTTGACCGGAACTTCTTGCGTGAGGTCGCCCTCAGCGGCGGCATTGACCACTTTCAGCATGGAGTCAACTTTCTCCTGGAGTTCACGCGCCTGACGTTGATCCTGCTCCACCATTTCCCTGGCCTTTTTCTCGTTTGCGAGTTTTTCCGTCACAATCTGCCAGGTCAACATGGGTCCCAGATAATTCTTGTCCTTATCGAAAATACCTGATACCAGCAAATCAAACGTTTCCGGCCCCACCTGAATCAACGCCTGATGCGGCAGGTTATTGGGATCGGAAATGATCTTGCGTACGTTTGCCGGGTTTTTATGGAACACATCGATCGACTGCCCGATTGCCTTATCTACAGGAACCGGAATATGTTGCTGTAGCTGGCTCAACGTTTTGACTGCCGCCGGGTTGGCGTATTCAATAATCAAGTCCTGGTTCGCATACATCATGTTGCCGGGGTTGTTCTCCACCATTCCCGCCACACGCGACATTCTCATTTCCGCTTCCACCTTCTCGGTGACGATTTCCCAGGCAATCATCGGCCCTAGATAATTATTGTTCTGATCAAAAACCGGGCTGATGGTCAGGTCGACTGTTTCTGGCCCCACCTTGATCAACGAAGTCATGGGAAGGTTTTTGGGATCCGAAACAATCCGCCGCTGGTGATCCGGATTCTTGTGAAAAATATCAATGGTTTTTCCGATGACATCGTCCTTACCTACCGGCAGATATTTTTCCAGCTTTTCCAAAATATTCATGGATTCGGCGTTCATGTATTGAACCTTGTGGTCCGTGTCGGCAAACATGGTTCCCTGCGGAGTGTTCTCCATCATCGAAACGATTTTAGCGGTTTCCGTCTCGGATTTTTTCATTGACCGCATCAGCATCATGATTCCACCGACCATCAGGGCCACCAAAGCCAGACAAAAAACGGTAATGCCCGTCACCCGGTTCACCATTGAGCTGTTAGCAGCCAACTGAGTGTCGACCGGGGAAATGACTTCCAGCACCCCGCGCACATCATTCAATTTCCAGTCGTTTTTCGGGGTGTCGGCGCGGGTGTTGTGACAATTGACACAGGCTTCGGCGACCATTTTATCCGCCATCGCCACACGCACTACATCCTGGCCATTCAGGTTTTCATGGCGAACAAATTCCTGATCGGGATTGGATTTAAAAAAAGCCATTGCATCTTTGCCAAAGGAATCCAGAGTGCGGTCTTTACGGTTGGGGAATGGATATTCGCTGTAAAGTTTTAACTTGATTTTATCCTCCCCCTTTTTACTGAGAAGGGCACTCATATCATGAATCACTGTAGCGGGAAGGGGGATAGCATCGTCCATGGTCGCATGGTCATAAGAAATTTTAAGGCCGGTGTCATTGCCTTTGACCTTTTTAATGACGCTTTTTACATAATAAGCTCTCAGCGTTTTAAACTGGTCGATGATGGAAAGCGCATTCAGCGTGGCTCCCTTTTGGGTATTTTGTGAACTGGCGTTGGAAATGTATATGATCAGGCCGACAATACTGACGGCCAGAATCCCCACTACGCCAAACATCATCTTGCCCATGTGCTTCCTTAAAAAGTCCTCTCGCATTTTCTCCCCCTGCTCTTTATAAAAACTATAAAATTGTTAATGATAAATTGATATTTTCTATAGGAATTTTCCTGCTCTGAGCGAATTGGTAAAATAGGTGTTCAGGCACCTTTGAGCGTGTTTCCATACAATAACTAGCAGAAATTATTTTATACAATAAATGTAATTCTGTAAAGCCAAAATATTGTTTTAATTGAAATTGGCCTCTTAAAAAAGAAAAATAAAATCCAAGCCCGAATTGTGTTTTCTTTAGGAAGGAATCGCGAACGACGCTGGTTGCAAACCTCGGCATTTTATTTAATAATAGCGTTCCGAATAAATCCTGTTTTTTCAATGGTTATGAAAAACAGCCCTAAACGGCTCTCAAATGGGCTTATCGACAAAGTTTCCATAAAGATTAGTTCTCTATAAGAATATATGAAACGATTTTTCAAAAATTTAGGCTGGGTCTGCCTCGGGATTTTTCTCCAGTTCAAATTCAACGCCCTGTATGGAATCGTGTTTCTGGAAAACCTGAATTTTCACGAGCGGACGTATTATGTGAAAATGCAGGAAACTCCGATTGACGGCAAAACCGGGCTCATCACCATCGGCACCACTGTCCATCATTCCCTGGGTCCGGATTATTTTGCTTATGTGTACATTCCCTCTCATTTCAAGGTATTGAATCAACCTCTCTATCAGGGAACCGAGGCTATAGAGGGTTACCTGACCTATAAAATGGACATGAAACGCCGTTACCGGGATGTTCTGGCTACAGCTGATTTTATTATCACGCCAGCGAACGGGAAAAAGGACATCCCTCCTGCCCCCATCATTGTCCATTTTGAGAACATGAAACAACAGCTTCATAAAGACGCCACCTACCAGCTTGCGGTGAAAAACAAAAAAATTCACCTGGAAGGCCCGGAATTGGTGGAAGTCAAATACCCGCAAAAATTAGGCATGTGAGTCCTTTTTTTGAGATACGATAAAGGGTATGAATCGGCGCACCAAAGAATATAAAGACTACTACAAAATCCTGGGAGTCCCGGAGAACGCCCCGGATGCGGAGATCAAAAAAACCTACCGCAAACTGGCTCTGGAAAATCACCCCGACCACCATCCCGGCGACCCAACGAGAGAAGACAAGTTCAAGGAAATCACCGAAGCCTATGGGGTGTTGATCGATCCCGGTAAACGCCGGGAGTACGACCGCTTCCGCGCCGCGTATCAATCCGGTGGAAGACCGGGGGCGGACCAGTTCAGCTATTCCCAGGAAGAGATTTTCGAGAACATGTTCCGGCAGGGCTTTTCCCGTGAGATGTTTGAGGATTTGAACCGGGAATTCAGCAAATCGGGTTTTCGGTCGGGCAACACTTTTTTTCAAACCGTCTTTTTTGGCGGCGCCGTCAGCGGCTTGAGCCGCATCCTCGGCATGATTCCAGGCCCTATCGGAAAAATCGGCTACGGCCTGCGGTTGGCCCATATGGTCGGCTCCTCCATCATGGCGTATAACCGCCTGCGCCAGACCCAAAAGGGAAATGGAAGCGTCGAAGGCTCTCCTAATGTAATGGATTCCATCAAAGGCGCCTTTAAAAAAGACGCTGGCGTGAATCCAATGGACATCCATTTTTCGATCACCCTGCCTCCCGCCGAGGCCCTGACCGGAACGCGCAAAAAGATCTCCTACAAAGCCGGAGATGAAATGGAACAACTCTCTGTCCGCATCCCGCCGAACTTTCCCAACGACGGCAAACTGCGAATTCGTGAAAAGGGCAACATAAAAAATGGAGAACGCGGCGATCTGATCCTGACGGTCAAGGTTCAGCCATCCGTTAAGAACTAACACTTCGTTTTCCATTGGAGATAAAGTTATTTTAGCCTATTTGGACGTATAACTGAATTTAGCTTTGGACAATGGCATTTCCTTAAAGAAGGAGCAAACCTCATGACAAAAAATTTCCTCCACATGAAAAGGTTTTTAATATTTTTTATTCTTGCCCTGACTCTGTCTCTAGCCAGTTCCAGTTGGGGAGAGGAAAAGGAAGAAGGTTCCGGAGGTCAGATGATGGATGCGGAAACTCAGGCCATGATGGAAAAATTTGCGCAATATGCCACGCCCGGCGAAAACCATAAGATACTGGATATTCTTGTCGGACGGTGGGATCACGTGGTGAAGTGGTGGATGACCGCGGACAGCCCGCCGGAAAAATCAACCGGCACTACGGAAACCAAATGGATCATGGGAGGGCGTTATCTGCAAGCTCTTGTCAGCGGGACTTCCATGGGCCAGCCTTTTGAAGGCATGGCAATCACAGCTTATGACAATGCCCTGGGAAAATACCAGCTGATCTGGATCGACAATATGGGAACAGGCATGATGATTGGAGAAGCCACCTATGATGCCAAAAAAGAAATTATGATGGAACGCGGGCATTTCTCCGATCCTCTGACAGGTCAGGTTTCATACAGAGGGGAAACAAAGTTCACTGATGACGACCATTATACCTATGAAATGTTCCGCACCGGACAGGACGGCAAGGAATACCGGATGCTGGAGATTTCTTATACGCGGATAAAGTGAACGGATTGCCTGAGGTGAGGCGTTTTTTTTAAAGATGCCTCACCCCTAGGCTTTCACCCTACCTTTGCGCTTCCCCTCTTAACGGCTTCAGCACACTGCCGAAATTCCTGTTATTTTTGTCAACACCATCGTATAATCGACTGTAAATCCATAACTTATCACTTTCCAATCTAATTTTTGATGGCGAAACTATTTTTCGCGGGAAACCGTATCCACATCGCTCTCTTGGCTCTGGCCATTCTCCTTGGATGCGGGAAAACCAACGCGGATGACAAAACCGCGAAACCCGAAAAGCCCGTTCCGGTGGTGGTGGCGAAAGTGCAACGGCTGGCGGCGCAAACCAGGATCGAACTTCCAGGGAGCATTCTTCCCTGGGCGATCACCCGAATGGCGGCTGAAATCGATGGGCGGGTCGAGGAATTTTTCTATCAGGAAGGAGAATATGTCAAAAGGGGTGAACCCATCGTGCAACTGCACACGCGGCCTCTCGAACTGGAATTGAACCTGGCGAAAGCGGAAAAACGGCGCGCGGCCAATCGTCTTGAGGAATTAAAGACCGGAACGCGGGTGGAAGTTCTCGAAGCCGCCAGGGCAGCTCTGGGAAAAGCCAAAGCCCGGCTGGAACTGACAAACAATGAATTAAAACGCATCAAAACATTAAAAGACGACGGGGTTTTGAGCGTCAACGATTATGACAACGCACTCGCTCAAGCGGAAGAAGCCAAGGCCCAGTACGATGAGAAAAAAGCCCAGTTGGATGAACAGGTCGCCGGTCCCCGAATCGAACAGATTCAGCAGGAAGAAGCCAATTTTTCCGCTGCCGAAGCCAAAGTCAAAATCATTCAGGATCAAATTCACCGGGGAACCGTTTTCGCCCCCTTCGATGGCTTTCTCGTGAAAAAGGAAACCGAGGTGGGTCAGTGGCTGGAAAAAGCCGACCCCTTGCTGACTTTGATCGCCACCCATCCGGTAAAAGCGGAGGTGAACCTGCCGCAATCGCAGTTCAGCAAAATCAAATTGGGAATGACGGCGGAGGTGATGCTGGAATCCGAATCCCCCAACGAATCCCCGCAGGTGTTTAAAGGCGAAGTCATCGAAAAAATTCATTCCGGCGACCCGGCTTCGAGAACGTTTCCCGTGAGGATCAAAGTCGACAATCCCGAATCCGAGATCGCCGTGGGCATGCTGGTCCGCGTCAAATTCCAACACCAGACCGAGACCACGACCCGGCTTTATGTTCCCAAGGATGCTTTGGTCCGGTCGCCTTTCTCCATCGTCGTCTGGCGGGTGGATGAAGATGACGGACAAACGCTTTCGGTCCATAAAGTCGTGGTGAAACCGGGCGAACTGTTCGACAGCCTGGTTGCCATCGAGCCTGTGGATGGGGAAGTCATGGAAAACGACCGGGTCGTGGTGCATGGCAATGAACGTCTGCGGCCAGGAGGTAAGGTCACCCTCACTCAAAATCCGCCTGATGGGCAGAATTCTCCATGAAATGGATTGAAGGTTCGCTAAAGTATGGCGTCACCGTGGCTGTCGGGGTCATCCTGATCCTCATGTTCGGCGCCATGTCGCTTTTCCGCATTCCTGTCCAGTTGGTCCCCGATGTCAGCCAGCCCGAATTGACCATCTCCACCGAGTGGCCCGGAGCCAGCCCGGAAGAGGTCGAGCGCGACATCGTCGATGAGCAGGAAAAGCATTTGAAATCGATCGTCGGCCTCGTGGAAATGAAAAGCCTCTCGCAAACCGGAAACGGGCAGGTTTACCTCACCTTCCAGACCGGAGTGGACCTTCAGGAAATTCTGGTGCGCACTTCCAACGCTTTGCAACAGGTCTCTTCCTACCCGGAAGATGTCGATCAACCCATCATCAAAACCGTCAACGTGTCCGACCGCCCCATCGCCTGGTTCGTGCTTCAGCCGTTGCCGGGAATGGAGGACAAGGTCAACGTTTACCAGTACCGCGACTTCGCCGAAGACAAAATCAAATCCCGGTTCGAACGCATTGCTGGTGTCTCCGACAGCGAGGTCCGCGGCGGCAGCCGGCTGGAAACCCATGTGACGTTCAACCCGGATGCCCTTGCGGAACGCGGACTCAGTATTTTCGCCATGCGCGAGGCTCTCCGCCAACAGAACCACAATATCAGCGGCGGCGATTTTGACGAGGGAAAACGCCGCTACATCATCCGCACCCAGGGGGAATTTCAGTCGGTCGAAGACATCGAAAATGCCATTCTCACTTATGTCAACGGACGCGCCGTCTACACCAGGGATATCGCCAAAGTGACGGTGGGTTACGACGAGCTCAGAGATTACGTCCGGCACAACGGGCTGCCGGGGATCGCGGTCAACGCCCGGCGGGAACTGGGATCGAACATTCTCACCGTCATGCAGGAACTCAAACGCGTGCAGAAGGATCTCAATGAAAACCTGCTCAACCCCCTGGGCCTGCATCTGGTACAAACCGCCGACAAGACCGAATACATCACCCGTTCCATCAAAATGGTGCAGATCAACCTGGTGGTGGGCGGCATCTTCGCCACGCTCATCCTTTTACTTTTCCTGCGCAGCTTTTACAGCACGATGGTCATCGCCATCGCCATTCCCATCAGCGTGATCGGTTCGTTTCTGGTCATCACTCTGATGGGCCGGACCATCAACGTCATAATGCTGGCGGGCATGGCATTTGCTGTGGGCATGGTGGTCGACGCCTCGATCATTGTTCTGGAAAACATTTACCGCCACAAGCAAATGGGGAAACCCACTTTTCAGGCGGCCCTGGAGGGCGCAAGCGAAGTCTGGGGAGCCATCCTCGCGACCACACTCACGACACTGGTGGTGTTCATCCCCATATTGTTCATCGAGGAGGAAGCCGGGCAGTTGTTCCGCGATATCGCCGTGGCCATCAGCGCGGCAGTGACGTTGTCCATGATCGTGAGCATTCTGGTCATCCCCGCTTTAAGCAATAAACTGCTGGAATATGAATCCCGCCATCAAGGCGATCGTTTATCCTCCTTGACGAAAGAATTGAAAAATCTTTTCGGGCTGTACAGCCTAGCCGCGAAGTTCAGGGAAATGGTGGTCGCCGGGCTGAAGGCTCTCTTTCGTTCCCGGATAGCTCAATGGACGGTGGTGTTTTTATTGACCGTGCCACCCGTTGCCGCCGCCTGGATCATGGTTCCCAAAGCGGAATACCTGCCGGAAGGCGATCAGAACGTCATCATCGGCATGATGATTCCGCCGCAGGGTTACAACATTCATGAAATGCACCGCCTCGGCAATGAAATGGAAAAAACCTACAGGCCTTATTGGGAAGCGATACCGGGAAGCCCGGAAGAGAAAAAGCTGAATGCGCCTGCGGTGCGCAATTTTCTCTTTATCGGCAGCGGCGGAAGATTATTCACAGTGGTCAAAGCCAAAGATCCTCACCGCGCAAAAGAATTGATTCCCTTTCTTAAAAGCGAACTGGAAAAGGTTCCCGGCATGATCGCCGTCACGCGCCAGCTCTCGCTGCTCTCAAGCGCGTTTCGCGGCTCGCGGGGAATTGAAATCAATATCCTCGGGCCCGATCTGGCAAAATTAACGCTCATCACGCAAAATGCGTTTTTCAAACTCAAAAAATTGATGCCGGACGCGCAGATCCGCCCGGTGCCCGGAATGGAACTGGGACAACCGCAAATCCAGATCCGGCCGAAATGGCGGGAAATCGCGGAGATGAATGTCAACGTGTCGGAACTTGGCTATTCCGTTTCCGCGCTGGTCGATGGCGTTTTCGCCGACGAAGTCTATCTGAACCCGGATAAACTTCAGGTCCCCTACGTTCCTAGAGACGGCATCGACCTTATTCTGAAAAGCCGGGAGCAGGACGTGCAGAAAACCCAGGACATCGGCAAGATGGTGGTCTATACCCGAATGGGCAAAACGGTGCCGTTGACCAGCGTGGCCCTGCTGGTGGAAACCGTCAGTTCGGAACAGATTCAACATTTCGAGCGGGAACGATCGATCACGCTTGAAGTGGTGCCGCCTCCCCAAATGCCTCTGGAAGAAGGCATCGAGATCGTCCGCCAGGAAATCATTCAGCCTCTCACAGACGACGGCACTCTGAGCGGTGGTTACTCCATCCGCCTCACCGGCAACGCGGACAAACTGGAGAAAACCCAGGAAGCGATGTCGGGCAATTTTATTCTGGCAATTATTATCACCTACCTGTTGCTGACGGTTCTATTTCAACACTGGGGATATCCTCTAATCATCATGCTGAGTGTGCCGATGGCCGCGGTGGGGGGTGTGTTCGGCCTGTGGGCGTTGAACCTGTTCGTGCTTCAGCCGCTGGATGTGCTGACCATGCTGGGATTCATCATTCTCATCGGTGTCGTGGTCAACAACGCGATTCTGATCATCTATCAAAGTTTAAGAAATATGCGGCATGATAATATGCCACCAGAGGAAGCGATTCTCGACAGCGTCCACACCCGCATCCGGCCCATCTTCATGAGCACGCTGACCAGTATTTTCGGGCTGATGCCGCTGGTGGCGATTCCCGGCGCCGGCAGTGAAATTTACCGCGGCATCGGGGTGGTGATTCTTTCCGGTCTTTTCCTGAGCACGATTTTCACGCTGGTTCTCATCCCCTGCCTGATGAATCTGAGCACCGCCAAAAACCAATCGACGCATGGATAAACCCAACCTCATTCAATTCTGGCAGAGGTTCTTCGCCGATCTGTTCATCGGCACGTTTAAAAGTTTTTTTATTTTCAGCCTGGCCGGGTTTGCCGTTGGCGTGACAACGCTCTATGGGTTCAAACTGACAATACTGGCGGAACTCGATTGGCAAGCCTGGATCGAAACTCTCATTCTCGTGTTCGCATTTTTCTGGTTTGTCGGATTTGGCATTTTTCATGCCTTGATTTCTTCGGTCGTCCATATCGTCGGGAAAAAGTTTACCGAGATGGTGGGCGGACTGCACGATCTACTCGATCTGTTCACGCGGGAAGTGATTGCAAGAATCCCCAAATTCAGTAAAAATATCCCCAAAGAAGAACTGGCGAAAAAATTTGACCAAATAGGCAAGGAGTTTCAAAGCAAACTTCGCTTGAAAGGCATTACTGGATGGATTTCGAGTGTTTTTTTCGGAATCATTCTCAAGGCGCTCAAATTCTTCTTCCTCGATCAGGTGGTGGAGGAATTGCAGAAAAACCCTGCGGAGCAGATCACCTCCAGCCACATCGAACACGCCGTCCGGCGCGTGGGGGTCGAAATAATTCTTGCGCCCATCACCGATAATCTGATATTACTACAAATCCTGAACGGTGTTTTAATCATCCTACTCTTTTCGGTCCCGTTCGGGATTTTCTGGTTTATTTAGAGCAACAATGGGTTTTTAGGCCATAATGGACTTGATTTTAAAACAGTTAAAGCGTTTCCTCCCCAAACTCGGAATCGTACTGGTTCTCCTCAGCTTTGGGGTCATGACAGGGCTTTCCCCCGTTCTCCATGCCCACGAACTGGACCTGGCCCACGCCCACGACGATTGCGCCCCCTGTCACTGGAGCCAATCGAACCAATCGGTCAACACCGACTTCCAGGTATTTTCTGCGACTTCCGGGTTCCAGTTCTTTTTCTACACTCCTTCTCAAGTTGCATGCCAGCAATCCAGAAGCAGTATTCTCAATCGCGGTCCTCCTCTCCTTTCGTAAATACTTTTTTTCATCACTCCAAACTAATTTTTTAAGAGCTCATAGGGACCCCTTTTTCTAGAAATGTGTCTCTGTGCGGCTTTTTCCTACAGGAGAGTATTTATGAAATTCATAAAATCCCTCTCTTTGGCGTTGGCGTGTGCCCTGCTGGGCCAGACCGCCTTTGCCGAAGAGAAACAATATTTCGACAACCGCATCGAAACACTGGAAACACGCGTCAAACAACTGGAAAGCGAAAAAGCAAAACGGGAAACAGCGACTTCCGGTTCCACCACCGCAACAGGGCTTTCCCGTTACTTCAACCCCGCTATCAGCATTAATGGCTTGTTGCTTGGGACTTACGTCAATCAGGGACGTACCGATTCCACCCGCGAAGTGAAGACAGGCTTTAAGGTTCAGGAAGTGGAAATGCGCTTCACCGCCAACGTCGACTCTTACCTGACAGGAGACCTGACCATCGCGTTTGAAGGCGATGAGGTCGAGGTCGAGGAAATCATCGCATCCTTGCTCATCTCGAACAGACTGTCTCTCCGAGCCGGAAAGTTTTTCACTCCTTTTGGAAAACACAATCTCCTGCACACACACGCCTTTCCGTTCATCGACGCACCTCTGATCAACGAAGAAATTCTGGGTGAGGAGGGAATCAACGAGGTCGGCGTGGGTCTTGCGGTTTTATTGCCCGCACCCTGGTATTCGGAGATCCAACTGCAATTTCTTGAAGGCGACAATGCCTTGTTCAAGGGCGCCTTGAACGATGATTTCCTTTACCTTGCGCATTGGAAGAATCTCGTTGAACTGGGTGAGGAACTCACCGCAGAGCTGGGCGGTTCTTTCGCTTATGGGAAAAACGATCTTGCCTCCGGTCCCTACAACAGCACACAGTTGGCAGGAGCCGACTTGACGTTTAAGTGGAAACCCGCAGGACGGGAACGGTACCGGACTTTTGTCTGGCAAACCGAGTTCATCAATTCTTCACGCGATGTCGATAAAAAGGGCATTTACACTTTGATGCAATACCAGTTCGCACGCCGGTGGTGGATTCAGGGACGATACGACTTTTTAACCCTGCCCCGCGACCAGGTGGGCGGCGGCGAAGTCGCACAGGACAAGCACCGCTATTCAACCTTGCTGGCTTTCGTTCTGAGTGAATTTTCCGCCCTGCGCCTGCAGTACAACTATCTGGATCAATTTCAGAGCGAAAACGAGCATCAGGTATTTCTGCAGCTCAATTTCACATTCGGGTCGCACCCCGCACATTCGTACTGAGTCGTTGAAGTTCCACTTAATAACAATTTGAAACAAACTTCTTCAAGGTGAAAACATGAGACCTTTTAATTGGATATATTCCATTTGTATTTTTTTCCTGCTGGCTGTTTCCATCCCCGGCCTCGCAATTGCCAAACTCAATGTCGTCGCCACCACGGAAGACATTGCCTCTATCGTCAAAGAAGTCGGAGGTGACCTGGTTGACGTAAAAGCCATCGCCAAAGGCTATCAGGACCCGCACTTGATCGAGGCAAAACCGAGCTACATGCTGAAAGTCAACCGGGCCGACCTGCTCGTCTACCAAGGGCTGGAGCTGGAAGTCGGGTGGCTGCCCCTACTCATCCAGGGTGGAAGAAACCCTAAAGTGTTGCCCGGAAAACCGGGACATCTGGATCTTTCCCAAGCCATCGCGCCTCTCGAAGTTCCTACTGGCACATTGGACCGCTCGATGGGTGATGTTCATCCACTGGGAAATCCGCACTACCATCTCAACCCGGAGAACGGCCTGCTGATGGCCCAGTCGATTGCAGATCGCTTACATCGGCTCGATCCTGCCAACGCCGAAATCTATACAAACAACCTGGAGCGTTTTCGTCACCGCCTGCAAAACAAGATCGCCGAATGGAAGGCGAAATTGGAAGGGTTTCGCGGCACAAGACTGGTCACCTACCACGCCACCTGGCTTTACCTGCTGGATTATTTTGGGTTCGAGAGTATCGGCACGATCGAAAACCGTCCCGGCATCCCCCCCAGTAGCAAACACCTGGCAGAGTTGTCGGCGGTCATGCAGCAAACCGGCACAAAAACTATTCTGCAGGCGAACTTTTACGACGATGAATTTTCGGAATTGCTGGCGGGTAAAGCCCAGGGAACGGTGATGATTCTTCCGGTATCTGTAGGAGGTGTTACCGAAGCTACAGACTATTTCAGCCTGTTTGATGTGCTCACAGGGGAATTGGAAAACGCATTTTCTAGACCTTAAAATTCACGTTGTCCTTTGTTAAATATCCGGGCCGGTTCCCGCGAACTCTAAGGAAAGAAGGAGAGGAGGTGATATTCTCTGATTGAAGCAACTAAAGAAGCGATCACAATCACCGGATTTATCCTAACCATGATGCTTGTCATCGAATACATCAATGTATTTTCCCAGGGGAAGTGGCAAAATCGATTGAGCCGATACCAGGCCGGTCAGTATTTCTTTGCCGCTCTCCTCGGTACGGTACCAGGATGTCTTGGGTCTTTCGCCATTGTGTCCATGTACACTCATCGGATGATTTCCTTTGGGGCTGTGGTCTCGGCGATGATCGCAACGAGCGGAGACGAATCATTCGCCATGTTGTCGCTGGTTCCCAAAGATGCATTGCTCTTAATCGTTCTGTTATTCGTCCTGGGCGTTGCGGGAGGTGCATTGACGGATGCGTTTATAGGCAAGCGGTATCGACCATTGAACACCCTCTGCCCCGGCCATGAGTTTCACATTGCAGGGAAGTGCGAATGCTTCCCTTCTTTTAAAACCGTTTTAGGCCAATGGAAAAGATGCACTCCCACTCGGGGAATGCTCAGTTTTTTTGTTACAGTTCTTTTAAGTTCTCATCTTTTCGGAATCATCGGTCCCGCTTCCTGGGATGGAGTACGCATTGCGTTATTCCTGATTACATTTTTGACATTTTTTATTGTCGTCACGGTTCCGGATCAGTTATTGAAGGATTATTTTTGGGATCGCGTGGTGCAGAAGCAATCTTTAAAAATCTTTTTCTGGACATTTGGCGCGCTGGCGGCTCTATTTTTTCTGTCACACAACGTTTTTCTGGAAGGAATACTGAAAGAGAACCAATGGACTGCCATGATTACGGCATCTGTTGTCGGTTTAATTCCGGAATCCGGTCCTCACTACATTTTCACCACCTTATACGTGAAGGACTTGATTCCGTTCAGTGTATTGTTAGCTAATTCCATTGTTCAGGATGGACATGGTCTGCTCCCCATGCTTTCCTACTCCAGAAAAGCTTTTATCGGGATCAAAGCCATCAATCTCGCGATTGGCCTTCTAGCCGGAATCACGGTGATGTGGGTCGGAAAATAAAAAACAAATGGATGACTAATAATGAGTGAATTCATCACCTTCATGGGCGCTCCCCTAGCCGCGTGTTTTTTGCTGGTCATCGCCTACACTTACTTTGGCTGTCATGTTTTGAAGCGAGAGATCATTTTCATTGATCTCTCGCTGGCGCAACTGGCGGCTCTCGGAACGACAGTGGCGTTTGCCTGGGAGATGGATCTCGATTCCGCAGGCTCTCTGGGGTTATCCCTGATATTTATCATGCTGGGAGCCGGATTTTTCGCGTTCACCCGCTCGCTATCCGAAAGAGTGCCGCAGGAGGCGATCATCGGCATCGTCTATGTCGTGGGGGCCTCGGCAGCATTGCTGCTGGCCAGCGGCATGCCGCACGGGGCGGAACACTTGAAAACTCTTTTGAACGGCTCTATCCTGTGGATCACCTGGGGCGGGGTGTTGC
>JAJDBE010000105.1 GCA_029261515.1 Nitrospinaceae bacterium
TGAGAAATTCGTCCATTCGTAATTCCTCCAGCTAATGGACGATATGTGAGAAGTGGACTAAAAATTAAGGTGTTGCTTGAACCCAGACCTCGCCAGTGGACGTGGTTTCTCTTTTCCAGATCGGCGTCGTCCGTTTTAGTTCGGCGATGGCCCATTCGCAGGCTTTGAATGTCTCGGCCCGGTGTTCCCCGGCGGCGACGATGAGCACGATGTTTTCGCCGATGTCGATTTCGCCAATACGGTGAATGATGCTCATGTCGATGATCTTGAAATCCTCAATCGCTTTTACCCGCAGTTCTTCCAGTTTTTTCTCCGCCATTTTGGGATAGTGCTCGAAGTTGAGCTTGCTGATGTTCTCCCCTTTCGAAAGTTCCCTGCCGGTTCCGAGAAAAACCGTGATGCCGCCGATGTTGCGGGACGATTTCTTGATGGCTTCAATTTCACCGGTTACGGAAAAATCTTCCCGCTGGATTCTGACTTTGGATTCCATTATGGTGCGCATGATTGTTTCCTTATAAGGACCCGCCGGAAAATGGCGGGAGAAATGCCACTTCGTCTCCATCGTGGATGACCGTATTCAAATCGGCGACATCCTGATTGACGGAAACCATGACTTTTTTCCCCTGAATCATTTCTCCGATTTGCGGTGAGGATTGTAATAAAGTTTCACTTAATTTTTGTACGGTGGTTTCGCTGCCCACATCCAGCCGCTCTTCTTCTTTACCGGCGATGGTCTTCAAACTGGCAAAATACTTTAAAGTGATCATTTCCTGCTTCCCACCTTCTCCCGATTGAAAACTCCTGACTTGCCGCCGGATTTATGGAGCAGTCCCACATCGTTAAAAACCATTCCCTTGTCCACCGCCTTGCACATGTCGTAGATGGTGAGCGCCGCATGAGTGACCGCCGTGAGCGCTTCCATTTCAACGCCGGTTTTGCCGGTGACTTTGACCGTAGCTTGAATCATGAGGGAACACAACCCGGTTTCAGGATCGGGATCGAGATTATCTGAAAAACTGATGTCCACATGCGTCAAGGCCAGGGGATGACACATCGGAATGAGGTCCGAGGTCTTTTTGGCTCCCATGATGCCTGCAACCTGCGCCACCGCCAGGACATCGCCTTTTTTGATTTGACCTTCCTTAATCAGCCGCAGGGTTTCCGGCTGCATCCAGACCACCCCGGTCGCCACCGCGGTGCGCTCGGTGATATTTTTGTCGCCCACGTCCACCATGCGGGCGCGGCCTTCTTCGTTAAAGTGCGTCAGTGGGTTCGTCATATCGTCAATATTACAATAGCTGGAGGCGGAGTCAAGCCAAACAGAGGTTTCGGGAACGAATGGCCCGGCTTGGTCTTGCCGAATAAAATCATCTGTTTAAAGGCCTATTTTACCTCAAAATCCAGGGCCGTATTCCAATTATTTCCCTTTATCGGGAGGAGGAGGTTCATAGAGGCCGAGAATATTGCCGTCCGGGTCCTGAAAATGGATGATTTTGCCATAAGGATATTGCTGGAGGTCGCCGGTAAATGGCACTCCCTTTTGCGTGAGGGCATCGATCGTTTCCTCGATCGGTTGAGCGAGGAGTGAAAGGCCGGGAGTTCCACTCAATTGAGAGGTGGAGAGGCCATCGACTTTTTTGAGGGCGAATCGCTGTCCGCCGATGTCGAACTCGGACCAGTCCTCCCGCTGGAACAAAAGTCTGAATCCGGGAAGATCCTGATAGAATTCCACCGCCCGGCCCATATTCGCCGTCGGGTACCAGATATAGGCAATCTTTTTGCTCATAATGTCGAACTTGGTTTGGGAATTCGCATTCGATTTGTTATTTTAAAAGACTTTGTCATTTTTTCTTAGAGGATTCTACCTTTTGCCCTTATTCAATATTTGTTTGATTCTACTTTCAAGCCTCTCGCACGCGTTATGGAATGTATTGACGCAAACAAGCCAAAACTCTCGCTATTTTTCCGGTTTGAAAGGTCTCTGGATCATCGGCATGGGAGTCGCCGGGATTTTTATACTCGATTTTAAGTTCGATCACCCGGATCTTCTTTTCTGGGCGGCGCTTTCCGGAATTCTGCACGGAGTTTACATCCTGTGCTTATCGCGGGCTTACAGCAATCAGGATATTTCCTATGTGTACCCAATAGCCCGTTCGGCGCCGGCGTTTGTGCCCGTGTTCGCTTATTTTTTTCTCGGCGAAACGCTGAGTCCACTCACCTGGATTGCGATCGTGATCATATTGTTGGCGATCTATGTATTGCATTTTAAAGGGCGCCTGATCCACGGATTCAAAAATCTTTGGGACGCCATTCTTCATCATGACCTGCGTTGGGCATTTTATACCCTGGCCCTGGTGGTCGCCTACAGTTTAGTGGACAAACGCGGGATGGATGTTTTTTTCAGGCATTTCCCCGATCAGGCGTTCACCAATGGAATTTTATTTTTTTTCCTGGAATCCCTGGTCGGCTTCACGCTTTATTTGATTTATTTGTTTGTGTTCAATTCTCCTGGCGAAATTTTTGCCGTGTGGCGGGGAGAATGGAAAAAAGCGTTGATCGCAGGACTCGCCACATTGGGGTCCTATGGACTCATTTGTGTGGTCCTGCAATTCGAGGCGGTCAGCGCCGTGGTGTCTCTTCGCCAGACCAGTGTTCTCATGGTGGTGTACTGGGGTTGCTGGAAGCTGGGCGAACCTTTTGGAAAACAACGCCTGATTGCCGGTGGATTGATGATTTTCGGAATCGGATTGATCGGTATGAACAACAACTGACGACTTATATAGCCTCCTTATAAAAAAGCAAAACCTTCAAAGAGCCTGCGATAGAAATAAAGAAGTTCACCCTTCCGATGATTTTGAGTTGAAAATATCCCAATGCCAATAAGGATAATATGCCGAAAGGGGCAAATTGATCCCAAGGCAGGCTTGCCAATAGTTTTCCCTAAGAGTTAGAATACCCTCATTCCCCTGAACATTACTTGATCTGGACAAAATTGACACATTTGTGACCAATCCTTATCAGGTTCCATATATCGCGCAGATATATTGTCAAAACGGGTACTTGGAATGCTTTTCAATTTGTACTTTTAAAACCTCTAAACGGTACCGACAAAGCATGGTGGACAAGCGACAAGAGAATCTTCCCACAAATCTTTTATGGTCCGGTGGCTGGGATTCCACATTTCGGTTGTTGGAACTTCTTATACTCGAAGGAAAGTGTGTTCAGCCCTATTACATTGTGGATCATGAAAGAAAATCCACGGAGTATGAATTCAAGGCGATGGAGTCCATCAGAACCGGGCTATTCAGGAAGTATCCCGAAACCAGAAAACTGTTGCTTCCGACAAAAATCGGCTATCGAAACCAGATCAAGCCGAATGCGGAGATCACCCGTAAATGGAGGGTGCTGGCGGATGAGGTAGATTTGGGCAAACAGTATGAATGGCTGGCCCTTTATGCCGAAGAAAATGGTTTGTATGACTTGGAGTTGTGCCATGAGAAGGAATCTCCACCCAGCAGATTCGATCAATTGATACTTCCAGAGACAATTGGAAAGGGGCATGACTGTCGAATAAAAAAGAAGCCTAAATGTAGAGCTCTTGATATTTTTCAATTTTACCGTTTTCCCATTTGCCATATTGAAAAAATTGAAATGGAGCAGATAGCTAAAGAAAACGGATTTTATGACATTCTCCAAAATTTCTGGTTTTGTCATACACCCAAAAAAAACGGGCAACCCTGCGAACTTTGTCATCCCTGTGAATCAGCCCGGAAGGCTGGTTATACGCACGGTTTGCCGAAAACAAATTTTTTTCGGGATCAATATATTCAATTTTCTTTTAAGGTTTCAAGGTTTTGGGAACGGGTGGTTGTGAAAGCCAAAAGAATAATCCCGAAGCTGATTCGAATGACTCGGTCTGTAATTACTCATCCCCGTTAAAAACTTTAATCAGGTGTTTCAATGGATGACTCAACGCCAATAAATCTCTTATGGACGGGTGGCTGGGATTCCACATTTCGCTTGTTGGAACTTCTTTTAATTGAAAGAAAGTGTGTCCAACCCTATTACATTGTGGATCATGAAAGAAAATCCACGGAGTATGAATTCAAGGCCATGGAGTCCATTAAAGCAGAACTTTTCATGAAGTATCCTGAAGCCGGAGAGTTATTGCTTCCGACCAAAATAGGGTACCGAAATAAGGTCAAAACGGATGAGGAGATCACTAGTAAATGGAAGGTACTTCGGTCAAAATTCGAATTGGGTGCTCAATATGAATGGCTGCCTCTTTTTGCCAAGCAACACGGCTTGAATGATCTGGAAATAGGTTCTGAGAAAAAAATTAAAATTGGCCCATGGGGAAAGGCATTGCGGCCAGAACTGATAGGAGAGGGGCACAATTGCCGGACAAAAGATGAACTCCACTTGAAAGAGTTAAGTATTTTAAAATATTTTCGTTTTCCCATTTTTAATAAAACCAAGATCGACATGGAGCGCATTTCTAAAGAAAATGATTTTTTCGATATTATGAGAATGATATGGTTTTGCCACACACCAAGGAAGAATGGAAAACCCTGTGAACTCTGTCAACCCTGCCTATTGGCTCGGAAAAGCCAACATTCTCACGGTTTACCGGAAACAAACTGGTTCCGGAATAAATGGGTGTTTTTTTCCTTTCAACTTTCCAGAGTTTGGGAAAGGCTATTGGAAAAGGGGAAGCGCATCGTTCCCAAATTAATCCGAATGAGCCGGTCTTTGCGTGCCCGTGCCAATGCCAAGGAGTCATAAAATGACCCCTTCAAGTTTGAACGAAAAACCAATCAATCTTTTGTGGTCCGGCGGCTGGGATTCCACTTTTAGATTGCTATTTTTACTTTTGGTGGAAAAGAAAAAGGTTAAACCCTATTACATTATCGATCATGAGAGAAAATCCACCCCAAACGAATTCCAGGCCATGGAAGCGATTAAAAAGGACTTGTTCCTGAAGCACCCCGAAACGGAACATTTGTTGTTGCCCCTTATCATAGGCCATCGCCCTGAGTTGGACCCCAAAGAGAGCGTTACGCAAAAATGGATGGAACTCCGCGAAGAGTTTAAGCTTGGAATTCAGTATGGATGGGTGTCTTTATTTGCCGAAAAACAGGGGTTGCATGACCTCGAGTTTTGTATTGAAAAAAGGGTGCCATTGGGGAGATGTTTTTCGAAATATAAAAAAGATTTTGTCGGCAAGGGGCATGAATGCCGAATCTCCGACAATCCTCAGGATGATATCATCACCCTATTTAAATTTTTCCGTTTTCCCATTCTGCATGTAACAAAACCGGGTATGGAGCGCGTGGCCAGGAAGCACGGGTTTTTGGATATTCTTAATAAATGCTGGTTCTGTCATACCCCTCTGAAAAATGGAAAACCTTGCGAGGTGTGTCTGCCATGTAAGACAGCCAGGGAAGCCGGTTATTCTCACGGGTTACCGAAAACAAACTGGTTCCGGGATAAATGTGTTCGATTGAAATTTTGGCTGTGTCAGGCTCAAGGGAGGGCGGGCGATAAAGGAAGGAGAATCCTTCCCAAGGTGGCCAGAATGACCCGTTCTTTATTCTCTTGATTGCCCGTATAGTGAGAAATAGTGGCAGGTAATTTTTTGGCAGGATGGGAGTTTTTTTCAAGCCATTATCATCTAACATCTGGCCGCAGGGACTTCACTTGTGAACAAAGAAAATGAAAACGCCGAAGCTCCAATAAAACTCTTATGGACTGGCGGGTTTGACTCGACGTTTCGTTTGCTTCAACTGGTTTTGTTAAAGAGAAAACAGGTTCAGCCTTACTACATTATCGACCACGAGAGAAAATCCACCGGGTATGAATTGAAGGCGATGGAGGCAGTCAAGGAAGATCTCTTCAAAAAACATCCACAAACTAAACCCTTGTTGTTGCCAACACGAATCAGCCACCGCAACGAGATTCAACCTTCCTCTGAAATTACCCGCCATTGGAAAGAACTCAAAATAAATTATCAACTTGGAAGGCAATACGAGTGGCTCGCCTGTTTTGCTGAGCAAAATGGTCTGGACGATTTGGAAACCTGCTGGGAAAAGAAAACAACCATCAGCGAATTTTTTAAGCGGTTTTACTCAGATTTGACGGGGGAAGGGAATGACTGCCGCCTGAAGGATGACTTTAAGAATGAATCGTTTTGTATATTAAAAAACTTTCGCTTTCCAACAGTCTACACCACAAAAGTTGAAATGGAACAACTCGCGAAGGAAAATGGTTTCTTCGATCTTCTGGGGAAGACCTGGTTTTGTCATACCCCCAAAAAAAATGGCAAACCCTGCGAAATTTGCCTGCCATGCAGAATGGCGAGGAAAAGCGGCTATTCCCACGGTCTTCCAAAAACCAATATTCTCCGGGATAAATGGCTTCGCGTAGGTTTTAATGCGTCCAGAGTCTGGGCCAGGATGGTTGAAAAATCCAGGAGAGGATTTTGGAAAATAATACAAAGGGTTCAATCTCTGTATACGAACCCATGTTAAAAACTGCTAACTCGGTATAAAGCCGATATCAGTTTTATAGTAAGTAAAAAATACTGACCTACTGTATTTTATGCCTCACAGACTGCATGTTGAAGATCCTTCTTTCCTTCGTGTTTTGATTTCACCCAATTTAAAAGAGCCTCATCGAAAAGTTGCCACACGGGGATGCCCGCAGGTTCTGGTATTCCCATCCGTCCGCGGGAGTCGAAGGTGTGCCAATATCCGGAATATCCCTGATGAAAAGTGGTTGCAGGTTTTGCGGCTATCGTGGGGAAAACATTGATGTCCACAAAAACGGGTTTATTGTCCGGCTTTTGCCGCAGATAATCCACCGCGAAATAATCGAGGCCCGCTGTTTTTCCAATTAATTTCAGTTGCCCAACCTCCAGAGGGGGCATTTCAAAGGTGACATCCACTTCAACTTGATTTTTCATGCATGAATTCCAGCCAGGGCTTCTACACACTTTACCCGCAAGGACCGCGCCGAATAGATAAAATGCCCGGTAGCGCGAGAACAATCCGTTATCTTCGTAATCGATAAACTCAAAGGCGCGATAGCCTTCAACCGGACCGCGATAAAATTCGGTAAACTTTTCGCTCGATTGCACTCCAAATTTTTTGTAAACGATTTTTGTTTTTCCTATATCGTTCTCTGTAAAAGTGGTTCTCGGAACGTTTACACCGGCTTTTTCCAATTTAGGAAAAGCATCTATTTGATGGTAAAAATTGTAAGACTCGGGCGGATTAATAATAGGAATTTCTGGATCTGCTTTTGCGAGTTTGGCTTTTAACCGTTCCATTCTTTCCGGTTCTATTGGGTCCTGGGTGTATATCCATATTGCATCTGCTTTTTCGATCGGGCCATCCACATAAAGATGGCAAACTTTACTTCTCTCATTGATCCAGAAGACCTGAAGGTCAATGAAGTTTTTCCTTAGACGTTTCGGTATGCCTGCGGTAAGTATGCAGATATTCAATTCCTTTTTTATTTTTTTTTGACGCAAAAGACGGAATAGAGTGTAGGGACTGTATCCGTAGCCGATTTTTGATGCATCCATAAAAGGAGGAAACCAAAGTAGCTCTCGCAAGACACCGGCAAAAATGGGGTGCTTATTTTTAATTTTCGTTTTTATATTTCTAATGACATCACTCACTTAATAACTTTCCTCTATCCTGGAATTAATTGATTTCTCGAACAATTTGCTTGCAAGTGCCGCTGAAATTCCAAATACATCTCTTAAACGGGTTCAATCGGAAACGTAATTTATCTATCCAACCAACCACGCACCAAGTATTTTAAAAAATTTAAACCTGAGCAAATAACGGGATAGTAAAAGGATAACAGACAATATTTTAAAGATATAGGGGGAATTTTTTTTCTGCTGTCATTGTGACTCCACAAACCCGAAAATAGATGTATCTATATATATCTAAAGGAGTTTTGATCTACGCGCTCCAAGCTCTAGAAAAGCCCTCCTAAGGCCAAGGTCTCAGCAACCCCTCAAAAGCCGTTTCACGGCTTCACGGCCTTAGGATTCTTATAAGGGAAAAATGGAATAATATTTTCAGCAAATAGGGCAAGCCGTTATAATTGATAGTATAAAGTTTAGCGTACTTATTCTTCCCTTCTGCTTTTTCTTATAAGAGTCAGGACTATGGAGGTGCTTTGTGTTCAGGTTTAACTCTTCTTGGATTGTTTATTGTTTATTGATCCTGTTTTTACTGTCTTTTGGGTCCACGGCTGAAGCCGCAAAACGGGAAACCCAAACGTTGACCCTTAAAAATGGACTGGATATTTTGCTAGTGCATGATGCCGAGGTGCATCGGAGCACCGCGGCTCTTTCGGTAGGAGTGGGATATTTTTATGATCCGGAATCAAAGGCGGGGCTGGCGCACTATCTGGAACACATGTTGTTTTTGGGAACTAAAAAATATCCGGAAGTGGGCAGTTATAAAAAGTACCTCAGCGAAAATTCAGGCGGTAGCAACGCCTATACCGGCGGTGACATCACAAACTATTTCTTTGAATCGTCGCACGAATCGTTTGAAGGCGCGTTGGACCGGTTCAGCGATTTTTTTAAAGCGCCTCTTTTCGATAAAACCTATTCTGCAAGAGAAGTCAACGCCGTCAACAGCGAGCACGATAAAAATAAGCGCAATGACGGCTGGCGCGCCAACTATGTGTCCGGCCTGATCGCGGAACCAGGGCATCCGGTTCGTAACTTTGGCACCGGAAATAAGGATACCCTTGCCGGCGACAACCAGTCAGCGCTTCTCGACTTCTACAAAAAATATTATTCCGCTTCCAACATGAAACTGGCGATGCTTTCTAATTTGCCTTTGCAGGCCCAGGTGGAGCTGACGAAAAAATATTTTGCCGAAGTCCCCAACCGTCCGGTGCAATTGCCCGAAATCAGCCCTCAATATCGCAAGCCCTTGAAGGATAAATACCGTTTGTTGAAAATCAAAATGATCAAGGATATTCGTTCGCTGGAAGTTGAGTTTCCCACCATACGTTTAATAGATCACAAGGAAAGTAAACCGGCCTCCATTGTCGGCTCGATACTCGGTTATGAGGGGAAAGGTTCTCTGCTTTCCCAATTGAAAGAGGAAGGACTGGTCCTGGGGCTGAGTGCTGGCGGCGGCTCCAGCCATCCCAACGTCAACTCGTTTGGTCTCAATGTTTCTTTGACCAAAGCAGGTGTGGAAAACTATGAGCGTGTTCTGGAGCTGATTTTTTCCTACATTGAAAAGATTCGCAGCCACGGCATCGAGGAGTACACGTTTAAAGAGAATCAGACGATGGCTCAGATCGACTTTGACTGGAAAAATCCCGATGAAGGCATGGGCTTTGTCGCGGGCCGTGCGGCGATGATGCAAAACTATAAACTGGAAGAGGTGGAAACCCTGCCTTTCCTATTCAAAAAGTACGATCCGAAAGCTTATCAGGCTCTCTTACGAACGTTGACACCGGAAAACGCGTTGGTAGTCCTCAAAACCAATGATGTAAAAACCGACAAAACCGATCCCTATTACGGCGCCGAGTATTCCCTCACCGAGGTGGGCGGAGCGTCTTTCAATAAATTAAAGTCGCCTGTCAAGGTGGCCGAGATGCATTACCCGGAAGCCAACAAGTTCATCCCTTACAATCTGAAACAAGTGGAAGAAGAGCCACATCTGGTGCGCGACGACGCATTGGCCAAAGTCTGGTTTCAGTTTGACAGCCGGTTCAAACAGCCCAAAGTCTATCTGCAACTACGTATTGAGACGCCGAAAGTTTACGACAGCGTCCGCAACTCCCAACTTTCAGGTTTGTATGTTTCGGCTATTCAAGAAGGGTTGAACGAAATTGTCTATCCCATTCAGGTGGCGGGATTGTCCTACGGACTCGGTTCCGAGAAGAAAGGCATCAACCTGACCATTGGCGGGTATTCGGAAAGAATAGGGGAGTTGGTGCGCCTGGTCACCCGGAACCTGAAGGAAGTCAAGATCGACGAGCAGAAGTTCAATAATATAAAGGAAGCGATTATTCGCGGGTTCGAAAATAACAAGTATGCTCAGGCGTTCCGGCGCGGAGGGTATTTCCATAAGCTCATCCTGTTTGAAAAACAGTACAACGAAGAAGAAGCCCTGGCGGTTCTTAAAACCCTGACCCTGAACGATGTTAAAGAGTATGCCAAGGGCCTTTACGAAAAGGTTTACATCACCGGAATGGCGCACGGCAACTGGACCGATGAAAAAGTCCGGGAGAGCGTCCGCATCCTGCTGGACGAAATCCAGAGCCAGCCTCTGCCAAAGGAAGAGCGGTTCGAGCAGGGGGTGGAAGTTCTGGACCCGGCGGAAGAGGTGCTGTTCTCCAAAAAAATTCTGGATAACAACAACTCCATTGCCTACGGGCTGCAAATTGGCGAGAAATCCATCGAGAGACAGGCCGAGGCTCAAATGATCGCCGCTATTCTGGAAGCGGATTTTTATACCCAGATGCGCACCAATCAGCAGTTGGGGTACATTGTCTGGAGTTTCCAGCAAACCATAGAAGACCGCATGTTTCTGAGGTTCGTGATCCAATCGGCGAACCACAGCCCGTTTGAATTGAAGCGCCGGGTCGATAGCTGGTTCTCTTCGGTGAAAGACCTTCTGAATAAAGTATCCGATGAAGAGTTTGAACGGCACCGGGCGAGCCGCATCGTTTCTCTTGAAAAGAAAGGTGAGAGCATAGCCGAAGTGCTGGGCGACCTTTATTACCTGGCGACGGAGGAAGAAGGCGATTTCCGCTATAAAGAAAAACTGATCACTGCCGTTAAAAACCTTAAAAAGGAGGATGTGATGAACACGGCACGCGAGTGGGTATTGAGCGACAAAACCCCCCGGCTGGTCGTCCTCATGCAATCGAAGGAAAATGGCGAAAAGGTTCCCGCAGGCGTGATCACCGAAGTGGATCAATTCAAAAACCGCAAACAAACACAGGCCCGCCGCACGGCGAACACTGGAAAGGGTTCATGAATCTAGGTGCGTTTTTCAAACGGGGAATGAACCTCGTTAAAGTAGGCAAAGCTGTTCATTCCCTGAAAAACGCCACCGACGACGATAAACGCCAGTGGGCCAGGAATTACCTCATTGAGATTCTGGGGAAATCCCGCGGCCTGCCCGCCAAAGTCGGTCAGTTCATGACCCTGGGCAGTGAAGATCAGAACCTCAAGGAAACGCTCGACACTGCCATTGTGCCGATGCCTTTCGAGCAGGTTGTTTCCCTGTTGGAAGAAAAATATCAGGCGCCGGTCGATTCCATTTTCAACGATCTGAATAAAGAAGGCCGGGCGGCTTCCCTGGGGCAGGTGCATTTTGGCAAACTCAAGGATGGGAGCAAGGTCGCCGTCAAAGTGCAATACCCCGAAATTGCTCAGGCGGTGGAGGCGGAGATGAACCTTCTCGGCTGGATGCCGAAAGTCGGTCCCGTCGCCAAATGGGGGTTTTCTCTGGAAGGCTACCGCGACGCGTTTTGGAATAACTTCCGTAAGGAACTCGATTACGATCAGGAAATTGTGCACCAGCAACAATACGCCGAATTCGCCGCGCCCTTAACAAACGTCATCGTCCCCAAAGTCTTTAGCGAGTGGTGTCATCCCACCGTTCTTGTGCAAAGCCTGGAAGAAGGCTTCGGCCTGGAAAAAGCCGAGATCCTGGCCCAGGGGCCACGGCAGACCATTGCGCGGGCACTGCTCCAACATTACATCCACATGTTGTTTAGGCATGGGTACGTACATGCCGACCCGCACCCCGGCAATTTCGCCTTCCGGCAGACATCGAGAGATAAATTTTCCTTAATCATTTACGATTATGGGTCGATACTTAAAGTATCAGATGAGGTTCGATTAGGCTTGTTGCGTACTATTCTGGCTCTGCAGGGTCACGAACGCGTGGACCCCGTCGCCTGCCTCACCGCCATCGGATTCGATGCCGAAAAACTGAAAGATCTGCGCCCGACATTGCCCGCCTTATTGCACGTTCTCTTTGAGCCATTCCTCGTCGAAGCGCCGTATCCCATCAAAGAGTGGAACATCAGCGAACGGTTTGACCGCATCGTCGGAGAAATGAAATGGTGGTTCCGCTCCGCCGCGCCGCCGGATCTGATTTTCCTCATGCGCACCCTGCACGGCATGTCCATTCTTCTGGAACGGTTGGACGCGAAACTGTCGTGGCGGTTTTTCCTCGACCAGTCGTGTGCAGACCTTTACCCTGCCGCCAGAAATCTTACGCTTCCCGAAGTGCCCGGCGACAGCGGGAAAATTCTCGGATTAGACGGCATCGCCCGCTATCTCAAGGTCAACGTCGTAAAACCCAACGGCAACAAAGTGAGACTCACCATGCCCGCCCGCGTCGCTGATGATCTCGAAAGCGTGATCGATCCTCCCGTCAAAGAATCCATCGACCGGCAGAACATCGATCTTCTTGCCATACAGAAGCGCGTCCGCGAGACCGGCTTCGTCCCCCAGACCCTTTTCGACCTCAAAGACCCTGAACGGGAAGTTTTAGTGTGGTTGGAATGAATAAAATTTTTTACATCCTATGATCTTCGATTCCTCTAAAGAAAAAGAAAAGTTTTTCAGCAATGTGGTTGAATTGGCGGCAGACTCTATCCTTGCCATCGATGAAGATATGAAAATTTTACTTTTTAACAGGGAGGCGGAGAAAACCTTTGGTTATTCTTCTGACGAGATTGTTGGCCAGCATTTAAACGTATTGATTCCTTCCTGTTTTCATGAGCAACATAACCAACATGTATGCGAGTTTTTAAAGAGTCCAGTAACAGCAAGGCTCATGAATGAACGGGCAAATGTTGAGGTGGAGGGATTACGCCGGGATGGAAGTACGTTTTTTTCTGAAATATCCATCATCAAGGTTCAATTGGTAAAGAGAACAATTCTCGTGGCCATCATACGGGATATTACAAAAAGTAAAGAGCTTCAGGAAAAGCTGGTATTCCTTTCTGAGCACGATTCTCTGACAGGGATCCTGAACCGGCGCAAAATAGAGGAAAATTTACAAAAGGAAATGGAACGTGCTTCAAGGTATGACCGTCCCTTGTCGCTTCTTCTGATCGACATTGACCATTTTAAAAAGATCAACGATACCTTTGGTCATGACGTTGGCGATTTAGCCCTGAAACATCTGGTTTCCGTATTAACGAACTACCTGCGCAAGGTTGATTCCCTGGGAAGGTGGGGTGGAGAAGAGTTTGTTATTTTGCTGCCGGAGGTGGATGAAAAGGGAATTTTGGTGGTTGCCGAAAAGCTCAGGAAGGCGGTTGAAATTCATCCACTCAAAACCCGTGAGCAAAAGAAGGAAGTTTCTTTTACGGTCAGCCTGGGAGGGGCGACGCATGACGCGTCGGGGATATCGCCTGAAATCTTTATTAAGCAAGCGGACGAAGCTCTTTATCAGGCCAAGCAGGAAGGAAGAAACCGGTTCTGCCTGTATACGGGTAAATAGACTCTCTCCTCTCTAGAACCTCCTGGAAATCAACAATCACCAACGGCGGATTCTAAATTGCCCGAAAAAATTCGGCGAAAATGGCAGTGTGGATAATATATTCAACTTCATGAACTCATTGGGCTTACTTGGATGAATTTGCCCAAAAAGACTATGAGGAGGTTTGAAAAAAAACGGGAAAATACTTATTGGTTGAAAAAAATATTCATAAAAGTCAAAATTTTAATGTACTATTATGAAAAGCGTTCAGTTAAAAAACAAATTTTGGTATCACCGCAGTCCGCTAGCATATTTTGTGAAATTTAAGTTGTGGCAACTCATAGTTAATTGGATTTTTAATTCTAAAATAATACCAATGTAACTTGAGGTTAAAGTGGCTATTCGTTTCAATGCGGCGACTTTCAAAACAAAACCTACCCTCCCTGCCGGGTTGGGCAAATTAAGATTTTGTCCACATCTGGTTGTAAAAGAAAACCGCTCCGATTGTTGTTATCAGCCGGAAAAACCCCCTAAGCGTCCCGATCCCGGAATCTACAGCCAGCAGGAAAGATACACGGCTGGCAATTTGATTACTTGGGACAGCCCCGACATCACTACAAACCTATCAAGCGGCCAGACACTGGATGACAACGTTATCGTCACGGTGAGAAATTACTCTACCGATTCCTCGGCTCTCGGAACGCAGGTGATGCTGGAATACAGTCAGTTTGGGATCGGTTTTCCAAAATCAGAATTAGCTATTCAAAACGTAAATTTAAACATGCAGGGTAGAAGTGGCGATGAACAATCGCTGGATTTCTTTTTGCCGGTATCGATCCGGAAAAAACTGGGCGGTAACATCAGCGTGTTTGTAATGGTGTCGCATCCGCACGACCGATACACGGGGAATAACATAGGGGAGCAATCCTGGTCGGCCTCATCTGTTCAAAAGGGGCAGTCCGAGCGGTTCACCTTTCAAATTCATAATTCATTATCTGTTGTCACTCAATTTGATTTGCTGGTTCTTGAATCGGATTGGAATCCCGTGCTGGACACCAATCAAACTGTTTTGATTCCCGGACAAGCGCAGAATATCAATTTGACAGTGCAAGTTCCTGCCGACGCCGTTCAAAGTAAGAGTTTCAACGTAGTTGCTCTTGCCGGCGGTAGTTTGTATGGGGGAATTTACCATCGGTTTGACGTGTGAATATAAAGAGATGAGAGAGGTTATTTGAAATGCCAGGAATCCGGAACAATTGCGAACTGATTCACGCTTATCTTGGCGGTTTTGCCGGCTTGTTCTCCGCGTTTCTGCTCATGATGGGAGCCACTGCTCCAGCAGGAACCAGTGATTCAGTAACCCTGTCGCTTTTGACCGCAGGGTTCACGCTTTTGTTTGTCACCACTCTGTTTTCGGTGTTCTATCGACAATCCTTTTGGTCGTTACTGTTTTCCCTTGCTCTCTCTTCAGTTATCCTGGGTTTTTTGCTTTATTATGTTGCTCTTCTCTTCACTACGGATCTTGGTCAACCTTTCATTCTATTTTTGATCGGTGTCTTCTTGGGAATCTTCCTGGGACGAGTGGTTTGCCGTTTGTGTGAGGGCGATCCCACCGTTAAGAATACCCCGCTAATAGCGGTGAACCCACTAGACCGATAGGTGATTTATGGATGCTCCCATTTGCGGAAAAATTGACGATGTTGTCAAATCATTTTGGGACAACCTTAAGGGGCTTTTCGGTATTATCGGTATTGGGACTATCATAAAGGAAATCATAACCCAGACCAAGGGGGCCAAAGAGCTTTTTGAAAAAGCGATTGAGTTTGTGGGAGTGGAAGCGGCGGCCGGATTTTGGATCTGGGCGATCATCGTCTATGCCGTGTCCGTTTATATTTTGTTCCGCATGTGGTACGACGACTGTGTGGGGGACCCAGAAGGCCAGACCCGGTGCGTTAGCGGGGTTGTCGAAAAAGTGACGGATGAAAGCGTGGGCCTCATCTTCAACGCCGATCATCCCAGTGCTCATGTAGTGGTGAAATCGCGGTATTGGGATCTGCTTCAGCTCAACGCCGGGATGATCAATTGCTCGGCCGCGGGGTCGCCCATTTTGATTGTTTTTTACGAATCCTCAAAAGTGTGCGGGGCGAAGCTGGGTGCGTTGATCGGCGGTGCGGCTGTGGGGATAGGTGGAATTGTTCTCGGGGCCTTGGCGGCGGCGGCCATTGGCTGCGCTACCATTATTCTGTGCGCTTTAGCTCTTTTGATTGCAGCTTTGATCGTGGTTGCGGCTGTCATTATCGGAGCGGCAGCGGGTGGGGCTATCGGAGCCGCAGTTTCAGAAGACAATGTGCCGGAGTTAGAAAACGGGGACGCCATTCAAGTTGGCGACTATGTGAGCGTACTAGGGCCCACCATTCGTAACGACAATTATGAAGGAGCTATTGTCCAGTATTTTAACGAAACCACATCACTTTTGGGAAGATCATCGGGTTCCCCCTCCTTCAGCCATGAGGACCCTGATAATGCAATTCCAGATAATATGGAAGCCTGCCCCGCCATAATTTTATAACCCCCCCCTACCTAACGGCGAATCGAATTCTCGACCAGCACCTTTGCCGCATCTTTAGCCTGCGCCGCGCTGACCGAACTAATCTGACTAAAAAGGAAACTTCCACTTGACATTGCTCGCCTCATTTGTTATTTACTTAGCAGTGCTAATTAAATAGAGGGTTTCATGAAGCACCAGTTGAATGAGTCCAAAGGAAACATCCTTTCCCAGCGTATCGTGTCGGGGCTGAACCGGATCGGCATCGTTCTAAAGACCAATGCCTGGAAAGGGGCTGGGGAGGAAAACCTGACTCCGACTCAGGGGCAGATCCTTTCTTTTCTGAGTCTCAGGTCCGGCGGGGAATCCATGCTTTCGCAGCTGGCTGAAAGCCTGGGAATCACTCTGGCGACTGCCAGCCGTGCGGTAAAGACTCTTGTGGAAAAGGGGTTGGTGAAAAAGCAGACTTCTTTAGAGGATGCGCGGTCGGTGGGGATTTCTCTAACTACTAAAGGGAAGGGCAAATCCAGGAAGGTGGTCGAGTGGCCGGATTTTTTTCTGGGGGCAGTGGACACCCTGTCCAACGATGAGCCGACCGTTTTTCTAAGGAGTCTCGTGAAAATGATCGGATCGCTTCAGGATAAGGGATACATCCAGGCCTCGAAAACCTGTGTCACCTGTCATTTTTTTCAACCGGATGTGAATCCCGGCAAAAAACGGCCCCATTACTGCGCTTTTGCGGACATTCCTCTAGGCGACGATGTTTACCAGATCGAATGTCCGGATCATGAACCTGCGTCCCCAGTGGAGGTAAAAAGAAATCTAAAACTCATTTAGCTTACGGAAGGACCCATTAAAAACATCCAAAGAATTGAATCAGGGAGAAAATGAGAATGACTGGAAAATTGCATCAAATATTTGTAGCCGCTCTGGCAATTGCTGGCTTGATTGGGGCAGGAGTCGTTTCTGCCGGTCAGAAAAAAGTGGACCTTCCCAAAGATCACCGATCCTGGAAACATGTCCGCTCCACCGTGATTCATGACAAGAATAACCCGTTGTTCGGATTCCTGAGCATTTATGCCAACCCGAAGGCTCTGAAAACCCCGAAGAGGGACGCTCCCTATTCAGAGGGCAGTACCTTTGTCGGTATTTTTCACGATGTGGTGGATAAAGGCGGGATCATGACGCAGGGCAAACGGCTGAAGTATGTGGTGATGACAAAAGGCTCTCAATACGAAAGCACCGGCGGCTGGGGCTTTGAAGCCTATGACGCCGAGGGCAAAACCGCGTTGGTCAAAGATGCCAAGGCCGAGTGCTACCAGTGTCACACGCAGGTGATCTCAACCGATTACGTGTTTTCAAAGTTTGTGAAGTGAGGGAACCCTTGGAGGAAAATCAATCAACAATTCTAGAAAGGAGAAGTTCAAAATGAAAACAGCAACATTTTATCACGCAGGTTGTCCTGTTTGTGTCGACGCGGAACAGCAGTTTGTATCTGCCCTGAATCCTTCGGAGTATAAGGTGAGTGTGGTTCACCTGGGGAATGAAAAGGCGCGCTTGGCTGATGCCGAGGCGGCGGGTGTAAAATCCGTTCCCGCGCTTGTGGTTGAAGGAACCCCGTTCCACATCAACTTCGGCGCTTCCATTAGCGATTTGAAGTAGGAAACGGGAAATGGAAAAAGGCCTG
>JAJDBE010000106.1 GCA_029261515.1 Nitrospinaceae bacterium
CCCCGAGGGCCACGGCCAGATAGGTTTTCCCTGTTCCCGCAGGACCAATGGCGATCATGATATCCGCTTGTCTGGAGGATTTGATCAACTCGCTTTGAGCGTAACCTTTGGGCGATACGAACCCGCGGCTGGGCGCTATGGCGACGCGTTCGGTGAAAATGGATTTTAAATCCGCATTGGGGTTTTCGGCGACCAGGCGGATGGCAAATTTGATATCGCCGTTCTGCGGCGGATCTTTGCTTTCAAACATCTCCTGCAATTGCACCAGCAGACGGTCGACGGTTTCTACGGAATCCGGTTCGCCGGTGACTTTGATCTGGTTGCCTCGGGTGGTGATGCGGACGTCGAATTTTTTTTCTATCAGCTTGAGGTTGAGATCGTGGGTGCCGAATATTTCCGGGATGAGTTCGTTTTTCTCGATTAGAATTTCTTTGGTGGTCAGGCTCAAGCGCGGGTTTTCTCTCAATAATAGATGGGTTTTTAGTTTAGCGGCGTGTCCCTTGCGGTTGAATGAGATTCAGGAACTCGCTGCGGGTTCTGGGGTCTTTCTTGAAGCTTCCCAGCATGGAACTCGTGGTGGTGTATGAACTTTGTTTTTCCACGCCGCGCATGCACATGCACAAATGCAATGCCTCCATGACCACCCCGACGCCATTGGGTTGCAAAATATTCTGCAAACAGTGGGCGATTTCATTGGTCAACCGTTCCTGGACCTGTAGTCTGCGGCTGTATGCATCGACAATGCGGGGGACTTTGCTCAACCCGATTATTTTTCCTTTGGGGAGATAGGCGACGTGGCATTTGCCGAAGAAGGGCAGCATATGGTGTTCGCACATGCTGAAGACGTCGATGTCCTTGATAATGACCATTTCGTCATAGTCTTCATTGTACAGGGCGCCATTCACCAGATCGTCTATATTCGTCCAGTAGCCGCTGGTCAGGAATTTCAGGGACTTTTCTACTCGTTCGGGCGTGTTTTTAAGCCCTTCGCGGGAAGGGTCTTCCCCCAATTCCATCAACAGCTTTTCGATTAACCCTTTCACGTTAATTCCCCCGGTAAACAACGTAGTTGCGTTCGGATTCGTAAAGTTTCAGTTCATGCAGGGAGCCGTTTTCAATTTTAGGTTCGATGAGTTCCCAGAATTTGATGGCGATATTTTCCGCTGTGGGAATGATGTCTTTCAGGAAATCCACATCCACGTTGAGATTCTTATGATCCACCTTGTCGATTATTTCATGATTGATGAGTTTTTTTAAGGCTTTGAGATCCAGCACCATTCCTGTATCGGGCGCAACGTCGCCTTTTACCGTCACTTCTAAAACGTAGTTGTGCCCATGCCCGTTGGGGTTGTTGCACAGGCCAAAAATTTCGGCATTTTCCTGGTCGGAAAATTTGGGATTATAGAGGCGGTGACTGGCGCAGAACTCCAGTCGTCTGGTGATATAGATCATGAATTAAATAAAGATAGGGTGAAGAGGCTTATTTCAAATATTTCTTCTTGTTGTCGGTTGTATAAAAACCGGGTCCGTACAGGTGAAAGTTCATCTGGTTGAAGCACTTGTTTAAGGGGCCGCCGCATTCCTCGCATTTGGTTTGGGGCGGGTCACTCACCTTTTGCAGATACTCAAAGGACTTTTTACATTTCTCGCATTGATATTCATAAACCGGCATAACAACAAATTCCTTCCGAGCGAATATTAAAAAATGGGTCTTTGGGAAAAACTTCCGTCACCTTTCGGGTTCGCAGTTTTGCAGGTGGTGGTTGGACGGAAAAAGTTCGAATCCTAGGCGGCTCGTGAGCGAAGCGAACGTTTGCCACGATTTCGCCCCAGCCCTCAGGCTGGTGCAGCGACCGCATTTCAAACCGGATGGGTTTTTGCGGATTGGTTCCCCGGAACACGTTCAGAGTTTTGGGAATGTTCTGTTTGACGTCGTCCATCCCATAAACCGAGGATGGCAGCGTCAGCCCCCATTCAGGGTCGTAGACTCCGATCATTAATCTGGAGTCGGTCAGCATCTGAATGACAATAAACTTTTCAATCGCGTGTTTCTTCTGCACTTCAAGGGGCATCATGAATGTTTCGTTTTCGCCCTTGGTTCCAGACCGCATCTCAGCTTTGCCGGACTCTACCGGCTCGAAGATAATCGATTTTATGTACTGATCCAGTTCGGTGGTGATCTGATCTTTGGGAAATACGACAATACCAAAGTCTTCCCGGTTTTTGTAAAGCTGATAGTCGTAACTAAAACCGGGAGCGGCATAAACCATGCCTGAACAAAGCATTAGAAAAGAGAGCAGGAGAATCCGTTTCATGTACATATGATGATTTTGCCACGGAAGGGATTCCCAATCCAGCAGAAAGTTTTAATGAATTCGGCGAATCAGGGCAGGATTTCGGTCTCGCTGAAAAAAAACGCAATTTCAAAGGCGGCGTTTTCGGGAGAGTCGGACCCGTGGGACGAGTTTCTTTCCAGGTCGAGGCCAAATTCCTTCCTGATGGTGCCCTCGGCGGCTTCCGCGGGGTTGGTGGCTCCCATCAATTCCCGCCATCCGATAATCGCATTTGGATGTTCCAACACCATCAGGACGACCGGACCCGAACTCATGAAGTCGGTTAAGCTATTGAAAAATGGACGCTCTTTGTGTACCGCATAGAATCGCTCCGCCAGGCCCTTGGTCAACCAGACTTTTTTAAGAGCGATGACCTTGAATTCGTTGGATTCAACGCGGCTGATAAAATTTCCGATAAGATTACGTGCGACTGCATCGGGTTTGATGATGGCAAGAGTTCTCTCCATTTGGCATTGTCCTCACGAATGTAGATTTGGGGGGATTAAAAAGTAAAAAAAAGGTATTTGAGCCCAAAACGCTCAAATACCTTTTATTTGCAAGGTATTGCCTATCTTATGACGATGCCCGTTTTTTTGATGACGAATCCTTCATCAAGATTGTCGATCCATTTCATCTTGATGGCGTGATTTTTTGCAATTTCATCGCAAATATAAACGCAAATCTCACAGGCTTTACAGCGGTCAACCGAGACATAGGCCGACTTGTCCGCTTCACTATAGTTAATGCAATTGGCTTCAGGACAGTAAGTGGTGCAGAGCGAACAGTTTTTCGCCGAGCAAATGTCCTTGTCAACTTCTGCAACGTAGTACATGGTTTCTCCAAAAATTAAAAATTATTAAGCAATCGCGGCGGCGTCGTGTTCTTCCTGAGTCAGCGCCACATACTTCGCATCCGGATGCGCCCAACCCTGGTCCATCATGTATTTGTAGCTGGCCTCTAGGGTTTTCATATTGGCTTCCATGAGCTATTGTTTTTTGGCGAACTTCATCTCGATGGCGCTGTCAAGGGCGGCGGTCCCGCCGGATACGACGATTCCTTTACCTATGAAGCGGTCTTTCACGGATGCGGCAAGGGATTTTAAATCCGGCATGCCAAAAACCGCTGCAACCGCGCCGCACATGGCCATGTTGGTGGCCAATTCTGTTTTTGCAACTTCGTTGGCAATTTCAGTCGCCGGGAGATAATAGAGCTTGGCATCCATATCATCCATTTCCTTTTGTTCATCTCGGGTAAAAGGAATGGGCGTCCGGCTGTTGATAATGATGATCCCGTCTTTTTTCAGCCCGGTATAAAACGGCATCGTGTAGGATTTCCCAAGTGTGATAACCGAGGGATGGAAGATCATGATCACATTCGGAAAAATGATCTCGCCAATTTCATAAATGACATCGTTGGAAATCCGGACGTAACTTTCCACCGGCGCGTTCCGTTTCTCCGAACCGAAGAAGGGTACGAGAGAACTGTGCCCACCGGAGATGACCACCCCATTACTGATGATATGGGATGCGGTCACTACACCCTGGCCTCCGATTCCCGCCATGCGAACGTTATAGCGTTTAACAGACTGCATAATCACTTTCCTCCTTCTTTATTTTTTAGCTTTCTTTTTCTTATCCTTAGCTTCGATTTCCTGCAAATACGCTTTGGCGCGGTCGGAGATGATTTCCTCAAAGCCGTAACGCTCTTTTTCAATGTCAAACGCGTCTTTCATAACATCAGGAGTTGGAATGGAGTACTCGATGTTGCAGGAAGTGTAGGCCTGCACATAGGTGGCTCCAAATTCTCTGGCTATTAGTATTGAACGCCGAATGGTACGTGCGACACGGGCCGGATTGGTCGGGGCAAGACGTGCAATGTAGTCCAGTTTGGCGACCTTTGCCAATCCCAGGACATCCATTTTCTCATCTTTTTTGCCGCGGGGAGCCATTTTGAGCACTTTGCCCTGATTGGTCATGCCGCTTTCCTGGCCGCCGGTGTTTCCGTAAACTTCGTTGTCGAGCATGACGGTAACGAACTTCTCATGCCGGAACCAGCTGTGCATCAATCCCTGGAAACCGATATCGATCAATCCGCCATCGCCGGCGCAGACCACCACGTCTTTAAATTGATTAGGAAATCGGACTTCAAGCCCGCGTTTCAGACCGGAAGCAACGGCATTGGTGTCGCCGTAGTTACCATAAATGAAAGGAACGGAAGCTTGGGACAGAGCCAAACGGCCACATCCTGCAGTGCCTACCACAATGGTATGCTCTGGATTGGGCATGCCAATGTACATCAACCGGATAAACAGGGTCATGGCGCAACCGGCACACATGGGGTGCTCTTCGACGACTTCTTTAAATTTTCCCATGTCGGTTACTTTTTTGTTTTTCCCGTAAGGACCATGATCGACCAGATCCTTATATTCGACAGGAAGGTGATCTTTAAATGCTGGAGAGGGTCTTAGAGTTTCAAAAGACATAGTTTTATCCTTTTATATAGAAATTCTATTTTAATAAGAGATTAAATGAATCGAACCACTAAACATCATACACTAATAATATTTTTTTGAACTAGGGAGTATCTTTTCTGGCTTTTGCCAGCCATTCGAGAACCATTTCGGTCGGCATGGTCATGCCGCCGTATACCCTTGGGCCAGCGGAAATCTCTGCCTTGCATCTTCCGTACAGAGTGGCGCAGACTTCCTTGTGCATCCAGCCGGCCTGGTTGAATTCCGGGATCAGAATCCGTTTCGCGTCTTTAACTGCTTCAATGATTTCATTGCGCGGGAAGGGGCGAATGGACTTCACTTTTATCAGTCCGACTTTTCTGCCTTGTTCGCCTTCCTGACGCACCGCTTCGCGCGCCTGGGAAACGGCGGAACCGGAAGCAATGATAAAATCTTCGGCGCCGGGATTGACAATTTCCACCAAGCCGTTCAAATAGTTTCTTAAATATTTCGCAGAGCGTTCGACGGCGGCAAATACTTCCTGTTGCCAGCTGGAATGCATATGGTAGCTGATGAAGTTACTTTTTTGAATTGGGGCATCCCGTGAAAGCCGGGCCGGCGGGTTCTCGTTATCCATCGCGGGAACTGCCGATTTCCAGCCATCCCTTGGGGGCAATTTATATTCTTCAGGAGTAATGCTGACCTGACCGCGGGCATGAGTTACAAAAAAACCATCTACGGACACGACGACAGGTAAAGTCACATCGACCTGCTCGGAAACAATGAACGCGGCGAGAGGATAATCGTAAAAATCCTGCTGGTTTTCCGCGTGCAGCAAAATAATTCCGGTATTGATCAAAAAGGACATCTCGATGTTGTCCGGCTGGATTGCCAGGGGCGTATTGATGACCCGGCACATGTCCATGAGGACCAATGGCAAGCGCGCTCCCGGCCAGGAAGAGATGGCTTCCATGCCGCGCATGAGTCCCGGTCCGGCAGTGGCCGACAAACAGCGAATGCCCGCACGTGAGGCTCCTGAGATGGCCGACATCACGCCGATTTCTTCTTCACCCCGGTAATACTCCTTAATATACCCTTCATCGTAGAGATACCCTGCCTGCTGCATGGTTTCACTCTGGGGGGTGATGGGATAGGAAATGGCGATGTCGAGATTGGCGCGGCGAATGGATTCGCGGGCCGCTTCACTGCCGGTAATGAACTGAGTTTCCCGCGGCAATTTGTGGAACATTTCCTCCGGGCTGACGATTTTTTGTTTGTCGCCAGCGGGGACCCAATCAGCAGGTTTACCTTCCGCTTGAGCATTTAGGTTGGACATGGGGGGTGTCTCCTGTGAATTTCGCTAAAAATACGATTGACGGTTAATTGAAAGCCAACCAATTCAAGAGTTTTAGGAGCTTTTCGGGCGATTCACTCCGATTTGGTTCGCTGATTTGATCTCTAAAAACACGAGGGGGTAACAGTATCGCCCCCACTTGGTAAAAAACGACTGAAATCCGCTAAAAAAAGAGCCTTATATTAGAAAGAAGTGCGTGTTCTGTCAAGTAATAACCCACGCTGAAAGCCTCTTTTTAGGACTGTTTTTTCTCCGGCAACATGTTCTCCAGTGTGGTGAGTTCATCGAAATACTGAAATGCCTTCTGGAGGAACTCGTTCAACGATTTATCGTTGTAAAACTTCAAGGTTTTGTCTGCCAGTTCGGTGGTGTGGCACACTTCATATTGAACGGGTGCGGTGTCGCCATATTTGATGATGTCCACCTCCCAGTGAATGTTGGAGATATTCTCCTGGGGGCGGCTGATGGCGGCCACGCCATATTCGTTGACTTTATACAAGAATTGAATGCCTCCCAACCCGTTGGGTTCACTCCGGTTCAACAGCAGGTTTTCTTGTAATATCATGGCTTTTTCCTTAATAATTTGGATAACTCCTGATTTCCCCTGGGTATGACGATATCCCGATTGTGCTACTATACCCTCAAATGACCGAATCGCCTAAACTTTCTGTCATTTTTATAAGCCTTATTCAGTTTATCGGAATCCTATAGTTCTGGTAAACAAAATCTCGGAATTTCATCAAAATTTACAGGAAATATGCATGCAGCCGATTGAATTGAATGACCCCACGAAAATCGAGGAATTTTTGAGTAAGATTAAGCTGACAGGCAAAGGATTCACCACAGACTGCCTTTTGCTGGAAGTTTATGAGGCGGGTCTGGATTACCCGGACTTTTTAAAGGCCGAAGGGGAGGACCCGGAAGCCAGTTATGAGGGAAAATCCCCCGCCTGGGCCAAATACCACATGCGCCAGGGAAAACGTGTTTTCATGGTTTATGGGGGAGAAGGCAAGGGCAGAAGATCGCATTTCTCCGAAACCCCGTAGCCACTTGGCTTATAAGTAGTACGATTTCAATCAGCTTTGCTGGCCAGCCAGAAGAAGGGCGAACTTGAAGACGCATCTGGAGTTGCCAGGTTTGTCGCCGTCGGGTGGGTCTTTAAATTTATTTTTGGAGAATCGATAAAATGGATTTTGATAAGGAAACCCAGGTGCGGATCCTGCAAGTGGCCGCGGGACGGGAGGAAGGCATGACCTTTGAGGAGCTGGATGCCCGCATCGTTCACATCATGGACCTGCATCCCGAGTTCGATGAAATCTGGAAACAGGGGGAGCTTGCGACCTATCCACAGGAAATCAACGGCCAGATCGTCAGTCCATTTGTGCACACGGTTTTACATGTCACCGTTGACAAACAGATCACCAGCGGCCAGCCCGAATTCGTGCTGGAAACCTACAATAGGCTCAGGGAGCAGGGGATGGAGGAGCACGACACCCTGCACGCGATCATTTCGATCTACGCCGAACTGTATTTTTCCAGCTTTCGGCAGGGCCAGCAGTTCGATACCCTCGACTACCAGAGTCAATTGACCTACCTCTCCTATGAAGATTCTGAGGCGGACGAGGGCTGAGGGGAGATTTTGGTTGTCCTGTCGAGGGCAAAAAAAATAGATAAAAATTAGACAGGATTAACAGGGTGGAAAACCCGAAGAACCTTACCTCACGCAAAGCCGCCAAGGTGCAAAGAAAGTACAAATAAAAATCCCTATCTCTTGGGGAGCACTCACAGAGTGACGGCCAGGTGAGGGGTGGTTGCTCCCCCTTTTTGAAGGGGGCTGGGGGGATTTCCGGTTTCCGGCCTGCGTCCTCCCGTCTGCGCCTACTCCCACTGACCGGGTTTCAGCGGCTCGTTGCACACCTCGCAATAATCGTCGGCGTAGGCGTTGGGATGCTTGCACTTCGGGCAGTGGATGGTTTGGTTCTCTCCATACGCGTGAAACATATGCAGGCACTTCTCACACCACGCCGCCTTCGTCACATTCTCGGTTCCGCATTTGGGGCATATCTCTGTGCTCATACATTATTGGATGACAGAGTTCTATAAAATGATGTATTTTTTTTCCGGGATCAGATGAAACCGTTGCAACTGGCTCTAAAATATATGGAAGTTTTCTATTCCGGCGGAGACATGCAGGCCCTGCGCCCGCTATTGGCAGAGGACTTTTCCTTCAGCGGACCCTTCTACACCTTCGAATCTGCCGAGGCCTACATCGACTCCCTCAAGGCCGATCCTCCCAAAGAATTTGAATACGAAATCATCCGGTCATGGGAAGATGATTCTTCCGCCTGTTTGATTTATCAATTCAGCAAACCGGGGGTTTCCACCCCGATGGCGCAGATGTTTCAGGTAAAAGAAGGCAGGATCAGCAAAATTCTGCTGGTGTTTGATACGGGGGCGTTCGCGTGACGGGAAGTCGCACATTTTAACAAGCGGGTTGTCATTAATTTTGGAGGTTGTTGTGGGCAAACAGATGTCGAAGCTGGATGAAGGGCTTAAAGAGTTCATAAGGAATCAACACATGTTTTTCGTGGGAACGGCGGGAGTGGATGGCCGGGTGAATATTTCCCCCAAGGGCATGGACTCGCTGCGAGTCATCGACTCTGAAAAAATTATCTGGTTGAACTATACGGGAAGCGGCAATGAAACCGCCGCGCATGTCCTGGAATGCCAGCGCATGACCCTCATGTTTTGCGCCTTTTCAGGCAAACCGAATATTTTGCGTATTTATGGAAAGGCGGCGGTCATTCATCCGCGTGACAAGGAGTGGGAGGTCGCCTTTCGGCTTTTCCCAACGGCTTCGGGAGCGCGGCAGATATTTTCTCTTAAGATCGAGAGCGTGGCTACGTCCTGCGGTTTCAGCGTGCCGCTCTATGAATTCGTTGAGGACCGCACCGGTCTAGTGCAATGGGCGGAGAAAAAAGGAACCGATGGCATTGAACAATATTGGCAGGATAAAAATCAAAAAAGCATCGACGGCAAGCCCACCGGCATATTTGGGTAGGTGGCAATGAACTTTTAAGCTGGAGAAATTTAATCCGATGACTAAATTAGGAAATCGTGTTGTACCCAGTTTGCTTGCGCGCGACCTTCAGGAAACCATCCATTTTTATGTAAGCAAATTAAACTTTAAAGTGACGGGATACCACCCCAACCTGGAAGAACCGTCCTGGGTCGAAGTCAGTCGCGATGGGGT
>JAJDBE010000107.1 GCA_029261515.1 Nitrospinaceae bacterium
ATGGGCACGGAGGAAGAAAAAGAAGACACGCTGAAGGCTCTAAGAAGCGCATCAGGATTCATTCGCAACAGTCTGGGCAAGAATCTGCATTTAAGATACATCCCAGAACTGGACTTTAAACGCGACGACACCCAGAACCACGTGGACAAAATCAGCAAAATTTTGCGAGATCTGCACCTTGAATAATATAGTCAATTTATACAAGCCCCAGGGACCGACCTCGTTCCAGATGGTGCAATGGGTGAAAAACCTCCTGGGGGTCAAAAAAGCCGGGCATATTGGCACTTTGGACCCGATGGCCGAAGGTATTCTGCCCATCGGCCTTGACCGGGGGACCCGAATCATCCAGTTTCTGTCTTCCCTGCCCAAAGTTTACCAGGCCGAAATGGTTCTGGGGAGCGCCACCGACACGCAGGACGCAACGGGACAAGTGATCGCCACCGGAAATCCCGAAAATATCACCGAAGAGCGGATTCGGTCTGTTTTTGAGGGCTTTATCGGAGAACAGCAACAGGTCCCGCCCATGTTTTCCGCCAAAAAGAATAAAGGAATTCCTCTTTACAAATTGGCTAGAAGTGGTATTACTATCGACAGGAAACCGGTTACCGTGACCATCCCTTCCCTCGAGTTTATCGGGAAGGAAGGCAACCGGGTTGAGTTTGAGGTTCATTGTTCCGCCGGAACGTATGTCAGAACCCTGTGCCACGATATTGGCCGGGAATTGGGCTGTGAGGCCCACATGAGTCGATTGGTTAGAACCCAGGTTGGCAATTTCGACCTGAAAACCTCCCTGACCCCGGAAGCATTGGAAATGGCCGTAGCGGACGGGAGTTTTGCCGGCAAGTTGATTCCCGTAGAGGAAGCTCTCAGTTTTCTTCCGGAAATTCGCATCAAAGAAAGCTTTGTCAGTTCCATCGCCAATGGCATAGCGCCCTCAAAGTCCTCTCTGGAAACCATTCCCCAGCGGTTCAAGCCGGGGATGAACCTCAGAGTTTCCCACGTCAGCCACCACTTACTGGCCATTGTGGAACCCGTTGTCGATCAGGATAGTTTTGCCGAGCTTCCCCCAAGGGAAGTGGCATTTAAATTGAAACGTGTATTAATTTAATGGATTAGGAACTAAACGCTGAAAGAGATTGGAATGTTTTCCCAAGGAAGTTCGAACCACCGCAAATATAGAAACTCCGCTGTCCCTGCCAGAGCTTCCCTGCGAAAACATTCACCAGTCCCCCTTTCGGCCCGTTTTTCCTTCTTAGGAGGTTAGGAACATGGCCCTTACTACAGAGCTTAAAACAACGATTATTTCGGATCACAAGTTGCATGAAAAAGATACGGGTTCGTCGGAAGTCCAGATTGCCATCCTGTCCCGGCGCATCACCGATCTTACGGAACATTTTAAAACCCACAAAAAGGATCATCATTCCCGCAGGGGTTTATTGAAACTCGTCAGCCGCCGGCGCAAATTGCTGGATCATCTAAAGGATGAGGATGTCAAACGGTATCAGAACATTATTGGACAACTCGGCATACGACGGTAAACAAGTTATTGGAGACTATTAATGGAAAAAGTAGAAATTGATATTGATGGAAAGAAAATATCCCTGGAGGCAGGAGACTTCGCCAGACAAGCTGGCGGCTCCGTCATCGTCCGCCTGGGAGACACCATGGTGCTGGTTGCGGCAACCATGGCCAAAAAAGCCAAGGAGGGGCAGAGTTTTTTCCCTCTGACCGTAGATTTTAGAGAAAAAACCTACGCCGCCGGGAAAATCCCCGGCAGTTTTTTCAAACGCGAAGCCCGCCCGGGCGACCTTGAAACACTGACGGCGCGGTTGATCGACCGGCCCATCCGTCCTTTATTTCCGGATGGGTTCATGAACGAAACCCAGGTCGTCTGTATGGTGATTTCCCACGACCAGGAAAACCCGGCGGACGTCATTGCCCTCACGGGAGCCTCCGCCGCACTGCTCATTTCGGACATTCCTTACACCACACCGATCGCCGGAGCGCGCATTGGCCGGGTCGACGGCAATTTCGTTTTCAACCCGACTTATGAAGAAAGCGCCAACAGCGACATGAACCTGCTAATGGCAGGAACTTCAGACGGCATCGTCATGGTCGAAGCGGGCGCCAAGGAAGTCAGTGAAGACGTGATGATGGACGCCCTCGCGTTCGGGCACGACCGGATCAAACAAATCATCGAGATCCAGGAAAAACTCCGCGGTCTCATCAGCAAAGAAAAAGTGCCTTTTGAAAAAGAGCAATCGCATGAGGATCTGGTGGCCAAAGCCAACGGTCTCGTCCGCGAAAAACTGCAATCAGCTATGGAAATATCCGGCAAGCAAGAGCGCACGGATGCGGTCAAGGCTATCAAGGAAGCCATGGACAGCGAGTTGAACCCAGAGGGCGACGACGCTTTGAAGTCGGAGTTGGGAGAGTTGTTCCACGACATCGAAAAAGATGTCGTCCGCAAACTGGTTCTGGAAAAAAGCTACCGGGTCGATGGCCGGGGTCTGGCGGACATTCGCCCCATCTCCATCCACATCGGTTACATTCCGCGTACGCACGGGTCGGCCATCTTCACCCGCGGCGAGACTCAGGCGCTGGTCACCACCACGCTTGGAACCTCCATCGACGAACAACGCCTCGACAGCCTGGAATTTAAAGGCATGAAGTCCTTCATGCTGCATTACAATTTCCCGGCCTTTTGTACGGGAGAAGTGAAATTCATCGCCGGTCCCGGCCGGCGGGAAATCGGCCACGGCATGTTGGCGGAACGCTCTCTGATTCCGATCCTTCCGGACAAGGACAAATTTCCTTATACGATCCGCATCGTTTCCGAGATTCTCGAATCGAACGGTTCCTCTTCGATGGCCTCTGTATGCGGCGGCTCGCTGTCACTCATGGATGCCGGCGTCCCCATCAAGGCGCCTGTCGCCGGAATCGCCATGGGTCTCATTAAAGAAGGCGATCAAGCGGCGATCCTTTCTGACATTCTCGGTTCGGAAGATCACCTGGGTGACATGGATTTTAAAGTCGCCGGAACCAGGAACGGCATCACCGCCCTGCAGATGGACATTAAAATCGGCGGGCTGGACAAGGAACTCATGGGCCGGGCGTTGGCGCAGGCAAAAGAAGGCCGCTTCCATATCTTATCGGAGATGGAAAAAATCATCGACGCGCCCAGAGAGCAAATGTCCACCTACGCACCGAGAATCGTCACCATCAAGGTTCCCAAAGATAAAATCCGCGATGTCATCGGACCGGGCGGCAAGGTCATTCGTGAAATCATCGACAAGACCGGCGTCACCATCGACATCAACGACGATGGCATCGTGTCTATCGCTTCCTCCGACGAAAAAGCCGCCCAGGCGGCGATTGATTTTGTCGAGAGTCTGGTGCAGGAAGTCGAAGTCGGCAAAATTTATCTTGGCAAGGTCAAGAAGATCGTCGACTTCGGCGCTTTTGTCGAAATTCTGCCCGGCACCGACGGCCTCGTGCATATTTCACAGGTCTGCGACCGCAGGATCAAAAGCGTGAGCGATGAAATTCAGGAAGGCGATGAGATCAAAGTCAAAGTGATCGACGTCGATTCACAGGGCAAAGTAAAACTGAGCCGCAAGGAAGCCCTGCGCGAAGAAGCGGGAGTCGCCCAATAAGGCATCCCCGTTTTCTTAAGCCTGATTCAAGAGCTTTAAATAGATAACGCAATAAAACTCCGGTTGGATAATCGCCATTCCCAAAAAGATTATTTGACCGGAGTTTTTCATTTCGGCATTCCGATCTATCCTGCAAAACTCCTCCTGGCAATTTTCCTTAAAAAATATTTCGATTCACCTGTTTTTACCGTTCTTCCTGGCATCCCGCTTTTGTCGCCTGCCTTCTTGATACTCAAAGACTCCCAAAGACTCTTTGTAAATTTGGAGGTTATTTATCCCAGTTCATTGAAATTATTAAATAATTAGCTTCCAATACCCCTCAACCCACAGTATAATTTACATTTATTGTTCAAATAAATTTACTAAAAAGATTCGCATTCATGTAACTAAAATTATATATATCTCTTCGATAAGTTTGGTGTGGGGAAATTTATCGGACTAAACCCAGGACTTCTTGCATGCAACCCACGCGCCCTCTAAACCCGCTTGCCTTAAAAAACTGTTTTTCCGCAAACAGCATTTTTACCATTGCTCTCATTTGTGGTCCTCTCCCTTCTTCAGAGAGAGTTGATCGTGGCTGATTCTCAAAGAACCAGCAATTCACTCATTGCGGTCAGTGTTGTATTGGCCGCTTTAATTTTTACCTTAGACTTGAGCCTTCCTTTGGGTGTGGCCGGGGGAGTGCCTTACCTTTTGGTTATCCTGCTGGGTTTATGGTCTCCAAATAAAAAATTTATTATCATAAGCGCTGTCGGCTGCTCCATTCTAACTCTTTTAGGTTTTTATTTATCCCCTGTAGGAGACGAACTATGGAAAGTGGTTGTCAATCGTATTTTAGGATTTTTTGTCATTTGGGCCGCCGCTGTCCTTTGTATTATAGACAAAAACCATAAAGTAAATTTATTTGAATTAAATAGATTTCTCGAAGAGCGAGAAAGCACCGTGCTGGATTACGTTATCGACGGAATCATCACGATCGATGAAAAGGGAACGGTCGAGTCATTCAACCCCGCGGCGGAACGCCTCTTTGGATACCCCCCTTCAGAAGTCATCGGCAAAAACATCAAGATGCTGATGCCCGAACCCTATCGCAGTGAGCACGACCAGTATCTCAAAAACTACCGGGACTCCGGGATTTCCAAAGTCATCGGTATTGGCAGTGAAGTGGTCGGCCTGCGCAAAAACGGCACCACCTTTCCACTCGACCTCGGAATCAGTGAAATGATTCTCGGGGAAACCCGCATGTTCACCGGCATCGTCCGCGACATCACGGAACGCAAGGAAGCCGAGCAAGCCATTAAAGAAAGTAA
>JAJDBE010000108.1 GCA_029261515.1 Nitrospinaceae bacterium
AAGCGCAGTGAAAAATGCACTCGAAAAAGAGTCGACCAAATTTTTACTGCAAGGCCGGTTTTATGAACTGGAAACCGGACGAATGGTGGAATTAATTAATGAATGGTTGCAGTTGGAAATGCAGCGATCCAATTTTAAGGTGATCCAGCAGGAAGAAGACAGCAGCCTGGAAATCTCGGATCTGAAGCTCAAATTGAGAATCGACCGCATCGACAAAACTGAGGATGGCAAAACGCTTTTGATCGACTACAAAACGGGAACCACTCATCCCGGAGGCTGGTTCGGCGAAAGAATCAAGGAACCGCAACTGCCCCTTTATGCATTCCATATGACTCCTGACGCAATTGCTTTTGCACAACTCAAGAAAGGCGATTTGCGTTTAAAAGGAGCAATAGACCCTTTAGCCGACCTCACCGGCTTTAGCGCCATTAATCTGAAAACGGTTTCGGGCTGTTCCACCTGGGAGGAACTGATGGACTACTGGAAAACCCGCATCCAATTACTGGCGGATCATTTTTTAGCCGGCCAAACCGCAGTGGACCCGCTGGAAGGAGCCACCACGTGCCGGTATTGTCATCTGCAAACGCTTTGCCGGGTCAGCGAAAAGGAAACGGGCCTTGCGGAAACGGAGGACACCTGATGCCGCCTATCATCGATACGGATGTAAGGGAACAAGCGCTGGACCTTGGCAAATCCTTTATCGTTCAGTCTCCAGCCGGCTCAGGAAAAACCGGGTTGCTCATTCAACGCATCCTCGGTCTTTTAGGCGTGGTGCAATATCCTGAACAGATTCTGGCCATGACGTTCACCCGCAAAGCGGCTGGAGAAATGAAATCCCGCATCATCGACGCCCTGCTTCAGGCGCAGAATAACGCAACGCCGGAAACCGATCATCAACGCAAAACCTGGGAGCTGGCGCGTAAGGCGCTGTTGCAAAATCAGAAGCAAGGGTGGCAGTTGCTGGAAAATCCCTCCCGCCTTAAAGTACAGACCATCGACTCGTTCTGCTCTGGGCTCACACGACAAATGCCTGTCATGTCACAAATGGGAGGCGTGTTGTCCATTCTGGAAAACGCGTCCGAACTCTACCGCGAAACCGCGCAGAGGGTGCTTGCGCTGGTAGAGTCTCAGGAACCGATCGGCGATGCGGTTCGCATCATCCTTAAACATCTCGACAATCAAAAATCCGCTTTTTTAAAGCGCATCATTCAACTTCTGGAAAAACGCGACCAGTGGATGATCCCTTTTTTCCAGAAGTTCCAGGTGACGGAAGAATCCAGAGCCTATCTTGAAAAGACTCTGGCGGGAGTGATTGAAAATGTGTTGCAGGAAACTAGCGCCTTGATCCCCTCTCAGATCGCCGAACGGCTTCCCCGTCTCGCCTCTTTCAGCGGACAAAGTCTCGCTATTGAGTCCCCGCATCACGCAATGGCTTGCCTTAAAGACTTAACAGAACTTCCCTCCCCTTCCATCCATAATCTCGAAAAATGGAAGGCGATCTCCCAGCTTCTGTTGACGCAAAGTGGAGATTTCCGGAAAACCGTAAATAAAGGTAGCGGCTTTCCAGCGGGCAAAACGGGTTCCGAGGAACAGAAACTGAAAAAGGAGTTTGTCGATCTTCTGCAGGATTTATCAGGGGAAGTGGAACTGCACAATATGTTTCGGGAAATTCAGAACCTGCCGCAACCGCGCTTCACCAACGAAGAATGGAACGTTCTCGAAGCCACTCTCAACCTGCTGCCAGAGATTGCCGCGACGTTACGCCGGATTTTTGCAGAGCATCAAAAAACAGATTTTACGGAAATTTCCTTGTCCGCATTGAAAGCGCTGGGAAAAGAAGACGACCCGACCGACCTATTGCTTTATCTGGACACTCGAATCCAGCACATTCTGGTGGATGAATATCAAGACACCTCCTTCAAACAGCACGAACTGCTCAAGCTCCTCACCGCAGGCTGGGAACGGGAAGACGGGCGTTCGCTGTTCATCGTCGGCGACCCGATGCAGTCGATCTACCGCTTCCGCGATGCGGAGGTCGGGCTTTTTCTTCGCACTCAGCGCGAGGGCATCGGCCAGATTCAACTAGAATCGCTTTCTTTAAAAACCAATTTTCGTTCGCAAAGAAAAATCGTCGACTGGGTGAACGCCTGTTTTGGCAAAGTATTTCCCAGGGAAAGCAATGAAGACCTCGGCGCGATTTCCTATTCCGATTCCAGCGCGGCGCTGCCGGAATATGCGTTTCCGGGAACGGTTCTACATCCGGTTCACGTCACAGGAGACACTCAGGCGACTCAAAGAGAAGAAGCACGACAAATCGCCGCGCTGATCGACGGCATCCGAAAAAACGATCCGGAACAATCCATCGCGATTCTCGTCCGCGCCCGAAATCACCTGGCCGAAATTGTCCGCTGCTTTCGCGAACAGGGGGTGACCTTCAAGGCGGAGGAAATCGATCCGCTCACAGCCCGGCCCGCTATTCTCGATCTCCTGGCGCTGATGCGCGCCCTGCTCAATCCCTGGGACCGCATTTCCTGGCTGTCCATTCTGCGCGCACCCTGGTGCGGGCTCTCTCTTTCCGACCTGCACCGGCTTTGCGAAACGGATTCGGACACGTCGATCCTGCAACTGCTTCAGGACTCTAAGCGTTTTTCCGCATTGAGTGAAGACGGACAGCGGCGACTTGAACGATTGTTTCCGGTAATGCAGCAAACCTTGGATTCGCTTGCTTCATCCAACTTCCGGGAATTGCTTGAGGGATGCTGGGTCAATCTTGGAGGGCCTGCCTGCGTGGATGAATCGACACTGGAGGATGTCGAGGTTTTCTTCGATGAAATCACCAGCACCATCGAAAATGGCAACTGGCAGCAACTGCAAAACTTTCACCGGGTGCTGGAACACCTCTACGCCAACCCCGCCATCAGCGAAGAGAATACGGTTCAGATCATGACCATGCACAAGGCCAAGGGACTGGAGTTCGATACCGTCATTCTTCCCGGATTGGGCAAACCGCCAAAAATGGAAGAGAAGCGGCTGGTCTATTGGATTCCGCATAAAAACGATCTCCTGCTCGGGCCCATTGAGGAAAAGGGTGGCCAAAATTCACAGGTTTACGATTTCATTTCCCGGCTCGACCGGGAGAAAGATAATTTTGAAACATTGCGTCTTCTCTACGTCGCCGCGACAAGAGCCAGAAAACAGCTTCACCTCTTCGGGCATTTGAAACAAACAGGAAAAACGCCTGCGCCCAGTAAGAATTCACTTCTCGACAAACTCTGGCCCTATCTGGAAACCGAATGGCGGCAACTTCTGTCAGAACAGGTTGAAGAGGTTTCCACGCCAGACACCGATACGGAAACTTTGCAACCGGGACACACCACTCAGCGTCTGCCTCTCTCATTTAAAACACCGGAACCGTTTCCAGACATCGAAGTCGGCGCCGTGATTGAAATGACGGAAGAGCCGGATCTGCATCCTGAATTTGTCTGGGCCGGCAATAAAGCACGCTATCTGGGTAATGTCCTGCACCTGTGCTTTAAGAAAATCACCGATGAGGGATTGGAATATTGGCCGGCCTCCGCCACAAAAAATCTTGAGTCCAGAATTAAAACCGCTCTGCTGGCAGAAGGATTATCCCCGGCGCATCTGGATGAGGCGGTGCAATCGGGAATGACGGCTCTCCAGAATACGTTGCAGGACGAAACGGGACGCTGGATATTAAAGGCGCATGCAGACGCGCACTCGGAGTATCCGCTGACAGGCTATATCCAGGGCCGTTACCTCAATAAAATTCTCGACCGGACGTTTGTCGATGCCGACGGCGTGCGCTGGATCGTCGATTACAAAACGGGAGAGCATCAGGGATCGCGGCTGGAAGATTTTTTTCAGCAGGAAAAAAAACGCTACCAGGCCCAGTTGGACCAATATGAGGAACTGCTAAAGTTAAAGGGCGAAACCCGCCCCATCAAAAAAGCGCTTTACTACCCGCTGTATAAGCGGCTGGTAGAAATTTAAGCTTGGGTCGCTTGCGTTTTCCTCATCAACCAACGGCGAATGAACCACAGGACCAGTCCCACTGCCGCCAGAATAATTCCCAGCACGCTGAACCGGGAAAAATCGGGATTGCGCAAGGTCAAACCAAATTGATCGATCAGAATGGCTGTGGCCAGCATTCCGGGAAGCATTCCTAAAAAAGAGCCGAGAGCAAAGTCGCGAAAGTGAAGGTGCGAAGCCCCGGCCACAATATTGACAATTGTAAACGGTGCGATGGGAATCATTCGGATCGAAATCACCGAAAGCACACCTCGCTCCGCTATCTGACGGCTGATTTTGTTCAACTTTTTCCCTGCGAGTCTGCGAACTTGGTCACGCCCCAAAAAATGGCCGATACTAAAAGTTAAAGAGGCACTGAGCAGAGTTCCCACAAGAGAGTAAATGAACCCTTCCAGAGGGCCTAACGCCAGCACCGTAACCACAATCAGGAGCGTGACGGGAACCACCAGAATTCCTCCCAGAAGAAATCCGCCGATCACCCAGACGGGAAAGATCGGATTATTCTTCAGACTCGCGAACATGTCCAGCAAAACTTCCAACTGCAACCAGTCGTTCAAGGGAGTCCAGCGCCAGGCAATCGCCAATCCTATGAATCCCGCCATCAACAAAGCGCTGACCGAAAGCTTGACCTTACCCGCCTTAAATTCCTCCCTGGGGATAAAAAGCTCTGTCATTTCATCCAGCGTAATGGGCCGCTCCCGGTCGACAATGGCGTCTTCAGGAACTAACTCATCCACCTCGGGGTCAACATGCCCATCGAATACTTTTAACGTACGCCCCTCGCCGCGCAAACTTTCGACTGTCGCAATCAACGAACCTTTCCGGGAGAATGCCTCTTGCACCGTTTCCGGTTCAATGTCCAGGTGCTCCGCCAAAAGACGGTTTCTAAATTCGCCGATAGCAAGGTTCAGTTGCTCTTCTCCTTGAGCTTCTATCGCGAGATCGCATTCCGTATCAAACCCCATCGAGCGGTTGCTGATGTTCGCCGAACCCACCCGCACCAGATCATCGTCCACGATCATCACCTTGCTGTGAACGTTGACCTCAAACCCGGCAGTCAGGCCTGGAATATCGGGATAATAAACCGCCAGCCGGTTGTGCGTGTCCGCCTCACGCAACCGCTTTAAAAGACGCGCCCGAAGCACATCCATCGTGGTTTGCTCCAGCCAGCCGCTGGTTTTGTTGGGAAGAACAATGACGATCTCTGGCCCCTTCGGGTCTTTCAGTCTGTTTAAAAGAGCGTCGCCCACGGCAAAGGAACTCAGGTATTGATTCTCTATATAAATGAAACGCCGGGCGGCGGCGATCGCATCCTCGAAAAGAGTTTGCACCTCCCGCACTTCCTCGCGTGTCTTGAACAACGGTATGGTTCTGGAAATGGCGATGGGAACATCTGTAAAATCCGGGTCCACGTCCTGCGGCCAGGGACTTTTCTCCCCTTTCTTTTTGGGAGAAGCAATTTTTTTGCCAGTGGCCCAGCGCCAGCGATCCCGCGCCAGATCGCCAAGGGCGGAGGCGATTTCGCCTTCCACCACCATCTGAACATCGTGAAACGGAGGATAGTTTTCACCAAGAGGATCGCGCCGCCGCGGATCATCCGGACGATGCTCCGAAGTGTCCCAACGATGGTGGGTCAAGTCCAGTCCGCCGCAAAAAGCGACTTCATCATCAATCACCACAACTTTCTGATGATGCGAAGATCCCAACGGATGCTGGGCATCCATGCGGAACTTCAAACGGCGGTGGGTTTTCCACTCCAGCTTATACAGCGGAAGCCACTCCCTGCCAAAAGCGAAGAGCATGACAAAGTCCCAGGTGAGGACGTAAATCCGCAATCCCTTCCGCCGGGAAACCACGGCATTCAAAAACTCACCCAGTTCAACCGGCAGTTCATCGGGTTCCTCATCCCTCACCAAACGGCAAAGGCTGTGTATGTCCCAGCCAATGATAAAAACCGATTCCCTGGCCTCGGCCACCGCCGACCGGAAAGCCTTGAAATAATCCGCCCCATCGATCAAAAATGCCGCCCGGCGGGCCTGCTCCACACGCCAGCAATTCCTGCCTGACTCCAGAATCGGCTTTTTTGTCCCGTTCTTATTTTTTTCATCCTCTTTCTTGGCAGACATATTCTTCTGTTCTAAAAATGAACCTCTCTAAAATGATTGAATCAGTGTAAATCGCTCAAACGGATTTACAAAAATTTTTTTCAAGGTGATCCATGACTGCAAAAAATGCGCTCGAAGAATTGAAATCAGGGAATAAATGCCACGCCGATTCTTTCAGAAAAAATGAATGGAGGACACTTGCAGATTGAAGGGGCCTTCTACGATCTGGATACGGGAAAGGTGGAGTTTCTTTAATAAAAAAAGAAAAGCGGGAGGGGGGAGCAAATCCCTCCCGCTAGTTGGAGCGCTGAAAGCCCGTTTTCAGACGCTCTTTTTTGGCTGGATATTCTCTCGATCAGGAGGGGAATAACACATCATGCTTCCACAGGCTCTTCCGTGGGTTTTCCTGCCGTGGTTTTCTTAAAGACAAACTTATCGGACGTGCCGTTGGTTTCCACTTCGATAGCATCGCCGTCGATAAACTGTTCCTCCAGAATTTTCATCGA
>JAJDBE010000109.1 GCA_029261515.1 Nitrospinaceae bacterium
GGCGGCGCAGGCTTCCCGCCTGGAAGCCGAAGCACGCCGGGAAATCCAGGAACAGCGGTCTGAATCTCTAGATCAGACGGGGAAAACCAGCAGCGAAAACACAACCACTCCCACTTCTTCGACTGAAACATCCGAACCTGCCTCCGAAGTTCCACAAGCCGCAACCGGTTTCTCTTCCACTGAAAGCTCGGGAGACATTTCCGGGGCAAACGCGCGCATCAAAAATACGCTGCAACAATTTTCTACTTCTTCAGTGCCTGAGAGGGGCCGCCTGCTCGATATCGTTTCCTGATCTGGCTTTTACGGCATGATAGAGTATATTTGATTTTCTTTATGTGCGTCTCCCTGCTCCCCGAATTGAGGCCGAATGGAAATATAAAGGGGTTTAATGAACAACCATAAAACAGCGGCTATTGCTTTAGGCGTTCTCTTGATCGGCATCGGCCTGGGGGTCAATAAATGGTCCATCGCCTTTTTACTTTCTTCAGACGGCCAGATAGAATCTCTTGCCTTCACATTGGCCATCGCTCTATTTCAAGTTCTGGCTATCGGATCGGGTCTTTTCCTGGTTCTGAAAAAGCCGGATATCCAATTCAACCCCGTCAACCTGTTTCTTGCCGTATTCAGCGCGCTGTTCGCTCTTTTTCTAGGTGAGGTTGGCGCTTGGGTCTGGCTGAATCACTTCGCGGAGGCAGATCAAGTCCGGCAATACAGATTGGTCAACGAAATTGATAAACAGGATCTGCAATGGTCTCCACATCATTACCTGAACTACTACCCGACCCCCAATTTTCGAAGAGGGTTTACCTCCCACAACTCGCTGGGCTACAGAGGGCCGGAATTTTCTTTGCAAAAACCGCAAGGCGTTTACCGGATCGCGGTTTTGGGAGGGTCGAGCACTTACACGCTTTCGGTAAAAGACAATGAAAAGATTTTCACAGCGCAAATGCAAACAATCTTGCGGGAAAAGCTCAATTATAAAAACGTGGAAGTGATCAACGCCGGAGTGGTGGGATACAATTCCTGGGAGTCTCTTATCAACCTGGAATTTCGGGTTTTGGATCTAAATCCCGATTTGATCGTCATCTATCAGGGGACAAACGACGTGCATGCAAGACTGGTCCGCGCCAATGCCTACACGGGGGATGGTTCGGGCAGAAGAAAACAATGGACCGCGGCAAAAGTTCCATTTATTGCCCAGTACAGCGTGCTATCTAGAATTATCGGGGAAAAACTGGGATTCAATTCCTACCGGTCTGCGGACCTGGGGGTTTTTGTAGATGCCCCGACCTATCTGGGAGCCTATACGCTAAACCCCGACCCAAGCGTCGATCTGGTTGAACTGCTTGAATCCAACCCCCCGGTTTACTTTAAGCGAAACCTGACCAATATGGTGGCCATTGCTAAAACTCAGGGCATTGAAATCGTCCTCTCGACCTGGGCGCACTCCCCTTTCTTTGAAGACTATGCCGCCACAGCTCACTACCAAAAGGGATTTCAGGAAAACAACGAAGTGGTCCGGCAAGTGGCCGCCGAACAAAAGGTGCCCTTTTTTGATTTTGCTAAAGCCATGTCGCCTGATAAAAAATACTGGGCGGAAGGACGCCATGTAAACGAAGCAGGAGCTCTGTTGAAAGCCAATCTGTTCGCCGATTTTATCCACCACTCTGCCCTGATAACGACCAGAAAAAATTAATTCCGGGCATCTTGTTTTCCTTGAGAGATCGACTTCGCACTCAAGAGTGGCTGCCTCGCGAAACTTCCGCATTGTGATGCTGGACGAGCAAACAACCGATCAAACTGCTGATCTGTTCGTTGGTTCCATGATTAAAATCATATTCCACCCGGTCCTTATAATCCGCAAACGGTTTTCGGTTTCCAGGTTCGTTGGTCTTGGCCACCGCATAGTGAATTTCCGCCACGCATTTCCCCAGGACTCTTTTTTGAAACGCATCTCCGTGCTTTATGATGTAAACCACTTGCCTTAACATGATCGACTCATTCATAACGACCTCCCAATATGATCCGCAACCAATTCAATATTGGGCCACCCGTTTGGGCGGCCCAATATTATTTTCATTACTTCTGTTGATCCATGCCTTTTTTCGCACCCATCTTTTTTGTGTCATCGATCATGCCCTTTGCCGCGTCAGATGACTCCTCTTTAGCTTTTCCTGCCATACCACCGACCTCCTCCAACGGTTGTTCCGCGGCTTTCTTACCCATAGCTGCGTCCGAAGGCGATTGCATGGTCGACTTCATCGCCGAGAGAGGTTTCATCGGCGTGGCTTTGCTCATATCCTGTTTGCCGGGATCTGCCTGAACAGCCATGGGGAAACTGAAAAATAAAACTGCAACCAATAAAGTTAAGGTTTGTTTCATGAGTTATCTCCTTGATACAGATTGGAAGGAAGGTTTCTAAAATTCATTTGGGCCTGCAGGCTTATGTATAAGTTAATTTAAATTTTCATATACTATTAGGAGCTACATCACAATTCACTGTGATGTGAATGACATTCCTAAAAACCAAACAATTCTGTTTGAAAACAGATTGGCGCTTTATGAGGAGAACTCTCTTCCAAACGAAAGTGTGCCAGCCAACGCACCTCTCCTCACCCCTTCTTACAATCGAATCCAGGGATTCTGATTTATCCATCCTTTACCCTGGCGGCTTCTAAAAAGTATGAGAATTGGAATTGGGTTTCATTATGCTTATACGTTTCGACACTAATAAGGGGCAAATAGGAGGGATTTAAATGGGAAATGGAAAGATGGGGGATTCCTCTATTCTCTAAACCCATCGACCACCCAAAGAACCGTCGAAACCACCGCCCAAATGAGAGCGGCCAAACCAATGATCGTCGAAACTCCGGAATTGAATGCGCTGAAGTGATAAATTTTAAGCGCAGGAAGAAGAAAGGACAGGAGCAATACGACCGAAACAACGCACCCTAATCGAATAACACCCCGGTTTCTATTCATCACCAAGAGAGTTTCAGGAAAGTTTTAATTTTGTGGCCCCAATTTATTCCTGCCGATAAATTATGTCAAATTGTTTGCTATAATCCCTCGCTCTCCAGAAAATCCAAAGAACCAACAATAAAAATTGAGGAAAGAATGAGCACATTGCTAACGATAAAAGACATTGATGAAAAAACGGCGCAACAGATAGTTCAGGCGGCTGCGGAAAAGGCGAATGCGCTCACTTGCAAAATGAACATTGCCATTGTGGATGCCGGTTGCAATCTAAAAGCATTCCTGAGAATGGACGGCGCCTGGCTTGGCAGTATCGACATCGCCATCAAAAAGGCCAAAACCGCGCGGTATTTTGATATGCCGACAGGAGAAATCGGCAAACTGAGCCAACCCGGAGAGTCTCTATTCAATATAGAACATTCCAATAACGGGCTGATCAGCTTTCCTGGCGGCGTTCCGTTAAAAACGACCACCGGGGAAATTGTGGGAGCGATTGGAGTCTCAGGATCGATTGTGGAAAACGATCACGCAGTGGCGTTGGCGGGAGCGGAGATACTTCAGCAACAATAGAACCAAAAACCGGCTGAAAACAAAAACAGGGGTTGCGTTTAAACACGCAAACCCTGTTTTTATAAAATGGCGGGGCCGACGAGACTCGAACTCGCGACCTCCGGCGTGACAGGCCGGCGTTCTAACCAACTGAACTACGACCCCGCAATTTTATTCGGCTAATTTAAATGAACCCGCCCGCAGACTTATTTTCTATCACTATATAAGGGTCCTCAACTAAATACAAACGGCTTTTGAACCCGTCTTTCCTCAAAAGCCGTTAGTCCCCTCTGTTTTTAAAAATGGTGGGCGAAACAGGGCTCGAACCTGTGACCCCCGGCTTGTAAGGCCGGTGCTCTCCCAGCTGAGCTATTCGCCCATAATTCTACTCACAAGAGGAATGCGCGAGTATATAAACGGGTTATTTTTCTGTCAAGAGTTTTCCTTCCACACCCGCAAAGTAAAAAATATCCGGCAAAGAATTTTTCCGTCATTATAAAGGATTGACTCTTAATTTCCATCGCTATATTATGCGTTTCCAGGAGGATTCATTTCTCACCCCTGCACCTGTGACAATTCTTTTTTAGTTGTAATTTTCTCTTCCGATAATGCCGATAATATGAAAAAAAGCGTTTTATCCTTCCTGGAAACTCTTCCGGTGAAGGAGCTTTTAAAACTCCGGGAAAGTTTGGATCAGATCATAAAATCCAAGCTCAATGGCGACCTGGGAAGAAGATGCAGCAAGCGCGCCAAAATAAAAATCTCGGCCACCGCCAATATTGAAAGGGAGACCGAGTTCTTTCACAAAACGCATAAGATCACGATACTGGATTTGTCGACGAACGGTCTGCTGTTTAAAACAACCGCTCCCGTAATAAACGACGATATTTTATCTGTTACGTTTCGCTCGCCATACAACGGAGAACAACGCCATATCGATTGTCAGGCGGTTCGCGTTAAAGAAACCGTCAACCACGCCAACTGGGAATACGAAGTCGGCGCCAAAGCGGTGGACAAGCACATCGTCCGTGCTTATAAAGACATGCTTAAAAACCGGGGAAGATTTTAAACCCTGCTCAAAAAGATTCCCGATCACTTTATCCATCCCCGATGCACGGGAATCCAAATATTTAACTCGGGCCCTCATGGTCATTGCAGATATTTTTTCTCACCTCATCGAATTGACGAGTAACGTCGCCAACGCCTACACCACCGTCTTGTATTCCGCGGACCGGGAAGAAGAAACGTTTTATCTCAGGGATCATTTCTCATTGACGGGCAACCTGGTTCCCAAAGCTAAAATTTCCTTTGGCAAAGGTCCCATTGGGGAAGCCGCCGCCACCGGGAAACCGGTTGTTTTCGATCATTTCGACGAGCACGCAGACAATTTGGAAGTGTTCAAAAAAAGTGACGCCTTGAAAAGCTTTCTGGTGGTTCCCGTGATTTATCATGATCTCGAAGGCGTTCTCGTTGTCGCCACCAGGGAAACCTACAGTTTCACTCCAAAACTGCAAAAGATCGTTACTGGATTCGCCGAACAGCTGGCCTGGCACATGTTTCAGGAAAAACAACGCCCCAACCGGCGCGGGAAAACCTGGCCTTCTATCCGCAAGATGAACACCTTCACACGGTTTCTCACCGAGGCGTCCGATCCGGCCATCGTGGTTCAGCGCCTGGTTCAGATTCCTCCATCGATTCTCGAATGCGATGCGATCGCTGTGGTTTTATTCCATGGCAACGATCCCGGAAAAGTCCGGGAACAGCGCGGATTTTCTCAGGACTTTGCAGATATGGAAGTTCACTCAGGCGTTGGCATTGTCGGCGCCTGCGCGCAAAGCCAATCCCCCATTCTATCCAAATCCTTTGACAATACTTTAATGACCCTCTTTTGCGAACAGGAAAAACCCGAGCCTTTAAAATCCATTGCCGCAGTGCCCCTCTTGCACAACAACAAATTGTATGGGGCGCTGGTTTGCGGTTCCCTGCAAATGGACGGACTGTCACAACCCGATCTTGATAAACTGGCCATGATCGCCTTTGCCGCCGCCACTTCCCTGCAAGCCGCTGAAACGAGAAATAAAGGCGTGAACGACAAAAACCGCGACCCCATTACGGGAATCTACAACCACCGATTTTTAACCCAATTTCATCAGACCGTATCGCAGAGAATTTTGAATGAAACGCAGCCCGTCTTTTTTCTGACCGTCCAATTGACCAACCTGCCTGCACTCTATGCGACGCATGGACTTAAGCGCGGAGATCTGCTGGTCCGGGGGATCGTCTCCTTATTCTCAAAAACCGTTCCTTCTCCCAAAAATATATTCAAATACTCCGATAACTCCTTTACAATCATGATATTAAAAAGGAGCCGCGAGGACGTGGACGCCCTGGAGTCAGAGCTCAAAAATATTTTCAACAACAAACCCCTGTCCGTCGATGGAATCACAATGCGGGTCCAAGCCGAGTGGGGCCTGTCTTCTTATCCAGAAGAAGGGAAAAACCTGTTGGATCTCCTCAGCCTGTCCTGGGCAAGAACTTCCCAGCAAATGAAAGTCCCCTCATGATCGGCAAGTTCATCAATAAAATTTACAGCTGGTTTTCCGCGGATCTGGCCATGGACCTTGGCACCGCCAATACCCTGATTTATGCCAAGGGACTCGGAATCGTTCTCGACGAACCCTCGGTAGTGGCGGTGAGCAATAACGGAACTGGCGTAGAAGCCGTGGGTGCGGATGCAAAAAAAATGTACGGCAGAACCCACTCCAAAGTAGAGACCATCCGCCCCATGAAAGACGGGGTGATCGCCGATTTTGACATCACCAACACCATGATCAATTATTTTATCAAGAAGGTGTTGAAGAACCATCGTTTTATCAAACCCAGGATCGTGGTGGGTATCCCTTCCTGCATCACCCAGGTCGAAAAGAAAGCCGTGATCGACGCGTCCCTCATGGCAGGGGTGCGCGAAGTGTATCTGGTCGAAGAGCCGATGGCCGCCGCCATCGGAGTCGGCATCCCGGTTCACAAACCGGAAGGCAACATGGTCATCGATATCGGCGGCGGCACCACCGATGTGGCGGTGATCTCTCTATCCGCCATTGCTTATGGAGAATCGGTCCGCCTGGCCGGGGACGAAATCGACGAAGCCATCGTCCGCTACATGCGCATCAACCATCACCTGAATATCGGGATATTTGAAGCTGAACGGGTCAAAATCGAAGTGGGCAGCGCTTATCCCCTGGTGGAAAAACTAACCACCGAAGTCAAGGGCTTGAACGTTAAAACCGGAGTTCCAATGTCTTTGATCGTGGACGACGAAGAAATTCGCGAAGCCATGAAGGAACCCCTCACCACCATTATTGCCGTGGTGCTTCGGGCTTTGGAGAAGGTGCCACCAGAACTTTCCGCCGACATTCATTCCAACGGCATCTATCTCACCGGCGGTGGCGGGCTGATCCGCGGCCTGGACAAACTGATCGAAGAAAAAACCACCCTGAAAGTCTACACCCCCAACGACCCCCTCCTCAGTATCTGCAAAGGCGCCGGCGCTATTCTGGACAATTTTGACGAGATGAAAAAAGTTTGCATCAATTGACCCCATTTAGAGTAAAATACCCGACTTTAGGATGACCCGCATTACGAACCGGTATCAACCCTGGCGCTAAATGGGGACGATGGGCAACTGTCAGGAATGTAGAGGAGAGGTCGGCCACTTGCCGACTGTGGTGGAGTTTGAGGGGCAGGAGATATTTCTATTTAATCCTGTGGTCTGTGAACCCTGCCTGCTCGATCTTTGCGGGAAATATGCCACGGTTTGTGAAAATTGCGGTGGGGTCATTCCGCCCTACACTCAGGTCGGCGTGTTAAAGGCCGATGACGGAAAAAAGCAGTTCGTGCATATGAACACCACCTGCTCGACCGTCGGCAGCGCGTTTCATGGCTATTGGGGGAAGGGTGAACTGCATCACTTTGTCGAAATAGAAGCATGCTAGAAATTAAATTTGAAAAACAAAACCGAACCATCCAAGTAGAACCCGGCGCCAATTTGCGCGAAGCCGCCATTCAAAATAAACTCAGCGTTTACCCGCATATTCTCAAAATTCTGAACTGCCGGGGACGGGGTTTATGCACTTCCTGTACGGTGAAAATCGTCTCAGGAAAGGTGGACCCCAGAAATGACGTTGAAAACGAAAAGCTCAAAAAAAAGGATCCGGATGTCCGCCTGGCCTGTCAGGTGACTGTCAACGACAACCTGGTGGTGCGCACCCATATTTAAGACGCGCCGGTACCCCTTCCCGCCGAAAAATCCCGTAATATATTGATTATTAAAGCTTAATTTCTTAAAAAATCCCCTCATAACTGTTTCCTTCCCGCAAAATATTTTCAGAGCGTTTGACCCGCAAATATGGACAGGGTACTATTCCATAAAGGCTTGAAAACTATTTGACAAAGCCCTCCCGGCATTTCACAATAACGAATGATCACATTTGAAAAAACCATGTTGGATGAGGTGCACCGCCTGGCCGTGGCGGAATACCCTCACGAATGTTGCGGGGTCATCATAGGCCGACCCGGCGGACACGGGGAGGATATTCTTTATCCGTGCGTTAATATCCAAAACAAGCTCCACGCAGCCGACCCGGTCGCGCATCCAAGGGATGCCAGAACGGCGTTTAATATCGATCCAAGGGAGCTGTTGAAAATCGAAAACGACATCAGGGACAAAGGAATGGCGATCAAGACGTTTTATCATTCGCATCCCGACCACGATGCCTATTTTTCGCAAGAAGACACAAAACGGGCTTTGTCGGACTGGGGCGACCCCTGGTATCCCGACGCCAGCCATCTGGTCGTTTCGGTGTATAATGGGCAGATAAAAGATCAGGCGCTATTCGCCTGGAATGCTGAAAAAAAAGTCTTTGAAAAACAAAAAGACTTAAACTTATAATGATTAATATCATTACTAAATCTTTTTAATTGAGGAGAGACAGTCATGGCGCTGATGATCACCGAGGATTGCGTAAACTGTGGTGTCTGTGAGCCTGAATGCCCCAATGAAGCCATATCAGAAGGCGATGACATTTTCGTCATCGATTGGGAACACTGCACCGAATGTGTCGGCTGGTATGAAGACGCCCAGTGCGTGGAGGTTTGTCCGGTGGATTGCATCCCCAAGGATCCGGAACATGTGGAAAACCAGGAAGAGTTGCTGGCCAAAAAAGAATCGCTGGTCAACGGGGGCTGACCCCCAAAAGGGAAAGTATCGTTATGGACACTGGCATGCAGGAGGAAGTCGAATCCGTTCTGGACACGTTGCGTCCTTCGCTGATGGCGGACGGCGGCAACGTGGAACTGGTGGACATTGACGATGGAGTGGTCAAACTGCGTCTGGTGGGTTCCTGCAGTTCCTGCTCCAGTTCGACCATGACCCTGAAAATGGGCATCGAACGGGCTTTGAAAAAAGCCATTCCCATGGTGCGCTGTATCGAATCCGTCGAGTAAACCGCATCCGGCGGTCGCCTATCTGGACCCGATGGATCTGCCACGTGTGCAACAGGGTTTCATAAATCTTTGACCATTCATACGGACGTGGAAAACTGTTTTCCATCCTCCGTATTGCCAAATTCTGAGTGTTAACTCCTTCCCAAAACCATTTCTTCCAGTTCATTGCCGTGCTAGGGCTTTTTCTGTTCCTCGGCAATGCCAGCGCAGAGACACAACCAGAAACCAAAGCGGTCAACTTTAGCTTGCAGTCCTTGAAAGGAACGGAAGTTCGCCTCGACCAATATCGAGGGAAATACCTTCTCATTAATTTCTGGGCCACCTGGTGCGGGCCCTGCAAGGTGGAAATGCCTTCTCTGGAAGCGTTGTACCAACGGTATAAAACCAAGAACTTCGATGTCCTCGCCATCTCCAACGACATGTTTGGCAAAACCGTCGTCGAGCCTTACGTTAAAGCGCACAACCTTTCATTCACCGTGTTGCTGGATCAACAATTGAAGGTGAGCTACCAGTTCGGCGTCATCAGTTTGCCCACCACCTTTCTCATCGACCCTGAAGGCAATATCATGGGCGTTCGCCAGGGTGCGGATAACTGGACCGACCCCGGCAACCTTCAATATTTCGATACGTTGTTTGAAAAAAGTTAACGCGCTGCGCGTTGAAAACCGAATACGGACCACCTGCTATTTTATGAAAACTAAGTTTCTTCTCATTCTATTTTTGTCGGCGTTGCTTTTCCTGTTTTCCGGGAATACTCATGCCGCTGAAGAAAGCGCCAAAGACAACGCTCTCGAAGGGGACATGGTCTTCATTCCCGCCGGGCATTTTATTTTCGGAACCAATAAAAAAGACGATGCCGCCGAAGCGCTTTCCATGGGCATTCCCAAACCCTGGTACGCCGATGAAACGCCGGAGAAAAAAGTGTTTCTCAAAGGCTTTTACATCGACCGGTTTGAAGTCACCAATAAAAGATACAAACGTTACATCGACGATCTCGGCGCCGTGCCGCCGCCAAACTGGGAAGATAAAACGCATCCCAAGGAACAGGACGATCATCCCGTCGCCTGGGTCTCCTGGTACGATGCCGCCAACTTCTGTCAATGGGCTGGAAAACAATTGCCTTCTGAAAAGCAGTGGGAACGCGCGGCAAGAGGAAGCGACGGCAAAGACTATCCCTGGGGCAACACGTTCGACTCTAAACTGGCGAATCTTCCTCACGTTGCCGGCAGTAAAACCAAACCGGTTGCCGTGGGTTCTTTTCCAAAAAGTGCCAGTTCCGAAGGGGTTCAGGATTTGATCGGCAACGTGTGGGAATGGGTCGAAAACGATTACGCGCCTTATCCAGAAAGCACCTACTCTAGCGAATTTTACAATTCCGGTATGAAAGTCATTCGTGGTCATTCGGTAAGCGATATCGGTCATTTTCCCGGCCCCATGTACAACACGGCCCTGGAAAAGTTTGCCCGTTCCGGCCACCGGCAATTCGCAGATCCGGACCAACCGGCTCCGGATGTGGGCTTCCGCTGCATCAGCCTGGAAAAACCGGCGGCCATGAAAACAGCGGCGGCGTTAAGCGCCCTGACAGGGAAACAGAATCCCTCTACGGAAAAAACAAACTTCGGTTCAACAACAGGACCTTCGACAAAACCAGCATCGGAGAGCAAAAAACCGGCGTCCATCAATCCCTTTGAAGCCAAACCCGCTCTGCCGCAGTCGGGAATTCTGGTGCTGACCCTGCTCGCATTCGTGGCCGGGGTGTTCAGCTTTTTATCTCCCTGCACCTTGCCCATTTTACCGGCCTACTTTGCTGTCACCGCGCAGGCGGACCGGACCCGGTTGAGCCTGATGTCGCTGGCCTTTTTCTGCGGTCTCGCAGCTCTGTTCGTGCTCATGGGCGCATCCGCAAGTTTGATGGGGCAGATCCTGCGCGATTACATGTTTTCTCTCGCCACCATCGGCGGCGTGCTGGTGGCAATTTTTGGCGTGATGACGCTTTTCGGCAAGGGATTTTCCGGCGCCAATTTTCAAGGCCGGCCTGGTTCCACGTTTTTCGGATTTTTTCTGTTCGGCGCGGCGTTTGCGCTCGGCTGGACCCCCTGCGTCGGACCCATTCTTTCCGGCATCCTGATCCTCGCCGCCTCGGATAAAACCGTGTTTCAGGGCATGACTCTGCTTTTCTGCTATGCGCTGGGTCTTGGCCTGCCGCTCATCATGATCGCCACGTTCTTCGGCCATTTGTCCAAGGACAGTCTCTTCTGGAGAATCCTGCGCGGCAAAGGCTGGGACGTGACCGTTGCCGGCCAAACAATCTTTCTCCACACCACCAACCTGTTCAGCGGATTCCTGCTCATCGCGCTTGGCATCGCCCTGGCGATGGGATACCTCACCTACATCAACAGCCTCATCCCCATCGAATTGCAGCTTTGGTTCAGCGAACTGGAAGAAAAATTCCTGCACCTTTTCATGTAAACCTCCATTTCCCATACTGCCCTTTCTGGCACTGTTTTAAATAACCATTGATTTTTCATAGGGTTTCTAATAGAATCCGCGTAATCACTTTATTATCAGTCCGATCTGCTTTTGAGGAACGATGAAACGATCCCTGCATGTTTTGCTTCTGCTGGCGACTTTATTTGTTTGCGCCTGTTCGGGCGCTCAGTCGGAAGTCAAAAAGAGCTGGCGCAACACTGTCAACACCCTGCGCATCGAGGATTTGACCAAAGAAGGCAACGATTTTCTGGATGCCTCCACCCGGTTGCACGCGGCGCTCGATCAATCCATTCAAAAAACCGGCTTTTTGGTCACAGGCAAGGAAGCAAAATTCAAGCTGAAGTATAAAATCATCGAATACCAACCCGGCAGCCGCATGGGACGCCTGGCCACCTTTGGCGCCGCAAGCTCCGCCCACGCCCGGTTGGAGGTCAAGGTCGCGCTCTACGATCAGGACAAAATGGTCGGCGGCTGGGTGGTGAACTCCTGGTTAAAAGGAGGCTGGACGGGGGGATCGGAAGAAAAACTCTTTATCAAAGCGGCGGAGGAAATCGCCGGACATTTGCGGGGAGATTTCTAATCTAGGAAATTTCTTTCAAATTTCTTAGACTCTTTTTCCCGCTCACTCCGGTTTTATATCCCTGGCACAGCGGAAACCGAGAAAATTGAACGCCGCTGTCGGCTCCATCCAGTTGCGGTGGTAGGTAGGGGAAAATTTGATGGTCAGGTGCGTCTGCGTCACGCCGCCGCGGATGACCTTGAACTTATTTTTTTCCGCTTGCGGCTGACCTGCATACCCGTACCAGTCCTGGGTCCACTCCCAGACGTTGTGCCCCATGCCGTAAACCCCGTAGGGGCTGATCCATTCGTTGCGTTTATCGACAGGCTCCGGAATGAAGCCTGAAAATCCGTTATTGGGATGTTCAAAATAACGGCCCCAGGGCCATTTGCCTCCGCCTGTGCCACGGGCGGCTTTTTCCCAGTCGGTTTCACTGGGCAGGCGTTTGCCCTTGGCCCGGCAATAATCTTCCGCTTCCTTGTAAGTCACCTGCGCGACCGGGAATTTCGCCTGCGGCGGATGAAATGAATATTCCGGTTTGAACTGCTGATACTGCTCGCGGCTGACTTCAAATGTATCGATAAAATACGCATCGGTGATGACAGCTTTCCCGCCTTCGGTGCGGGGATCATCCACGTGCCCCATGATAAATCCACCGGCAGGGATATAAACCATTGCTTCCGGGACCGTGATCCCTTGCGGGACGGCCACGTCGATCTGCTCGACTTGATGGCTTTCGCCGCAGGAGAAAAGAAAAAGAGTTAGAAAGACTACGGGAAAGGCTGGCCCCCTCATGAGGGCCGTTTGTCGAAGGGATGGAACACTTCTCCGCCATTGATCGGCAGTGGCTTTTTATTGAAGTCGAGAGGATGGTCGATGCCGGGCTGAATCGTGCCGTCTACCGAGTAGGGGCCGCTGTTGGACCAGTAATTGCGTTTGCGCGTGTCGGTGAACTCCATGCGGGTGATGTACTTGATGTTCTTGTAGCCGTACTTGAAAGGAACGATCAACCGTAAGGGAAACCCGTGATCGCGGGACAAGGAATTGCCATTCATCTTGAGAACAAACAGCACCCGCTCCCGTTTTAACTCTTCGATCGGAAAGCTTTCATAATAGGAATCCGCCGATTGGAAGTAAAGGTATTTCGCGGCGGGGTCGGGCTGAACGCGCTTTAGAATCTCTTCGATGCGAAACCCTTCCCACTTCGCTTTGGCCGACCAGCATTCCACGCACTTCAACCGCGAAACCTGGGAATGCATTTTAAAGCCGAACAGATCCTCGTAATTAAAAGCCACGGTTTCTTTCACCAAACCTGTGACCACCAGCGCCCAGTTCTGCATGTCCACCCCCAGGAAGGGATTGGCGCTACGGATATGGAATCCGGGAACGTCGCGGTTCTGAATGTAATTTTTGGGGACGTTCTTGTCGTTGCGGAAATCGGGAATTCCTGCGGCTTTACCGGGAACAAGCGAGGTGAGCGCGGTCAGCGAGAAAATTTTCAGAAACGTTCTGCGATCGAATTTTAAAAAGGACAGATTCATAAATCCCTCCTTTGTGTGAGGGAATTAAAAAGTTACTTTTTGCGGAAGCCTAAAACATCCTGCATGTCATAGATCCCCGCCGGCTGATTAACTATCCATTGTACCGCCCTTACCGCTCCCCTGGCAAACGTATCCCGGCTTTGGGCGCGATGGAAAATCTCCACATTTTCTCCCATGCCGCCAAACAGCACCCGGTGCTCGCCAATGATGTCACCCGCTCTAACGGTATGCACCCCGATTTCCTTGGGACCCCGCTCGGTCATGCCTTTGCGGCCATAGACACCGACTTTGTCGATTTTACGGTGCAAGGCCTCGGCCACAATTTCCGAGATACGCACCGCCGTGCCGCTTGGCGCGTCCTTTTTAAACTTGTGATGCGCTTCGACGATTTCGACATCGTACGCGTCGCCTAGAACCTCGGCCATTTCCCGCACCATTTTAAACAACACGTTGACGCCAATGCTCATGTTGGGCGCCATCACGCAACGGAGCTTATTGCCCCAGCCGCGGATTTTCTTCTTCTGCTCCGGGGAAAATCCCGTCGTGCCGACCACCACCGGCTTATTTCTTTTCGCTGCCAGCTTGAGCGTTTCCATGCTGCACTCCGGCGTCGTGAAATCAATGATCGCATCGCAAGCCTGGACGGCGCTATCGAGCTTGTCGGTGATGAGCACTTTTTTCTTGCCGATGCCCGCCAATTCCCCGACATCGCTGCCGATGGAAGGGTGGTCTGCATTCTCCGTTCCGCCTGAAATTTTAACGCCGCGCGTATCGTCGATACAGGAAACAATCGTCCGGCCCATTCGGCCTGCGGCACCAATGACTAAAACTTGGATCAAAACTCCCCCTTTACAGTGACTATGGACTAAATCTAAAATAAAAACGCTTTCCCCGTGCAAACCGGCGCTCTAAACCGTTACAGCAGGGACGCTCGCTTAAGAGCCGATTTTAAGCGTTCGAGATGCTCTTTGGACATGGGCGCCAGGGGCGATCTCAGTTCATCGCTGATTTTCCCCATGAGTGCAAGGGCCGCTTTCACCGGCACGGGATTGGTTTCGATGAACAGCACATCGTTTAATTCCATCAATTCGTAATGCAGGGCCCGCGCCTTGCTCATATCGCCATTTTTGGCGGCATCGCACATTTGAAACATCTTGTCAGGCAGAATATTCGCCGTCACCGAAATCACGCCTTTGCCACCGATTGCCAGAATGGGCCAGAGTAGAGCGTCGTCACCGGAAAGGACGCTGAAGTTTTCGCCGCACTGGGAAATGATCTCGCTGATCTGCGTGAGGGAACCGGACGCTTCCTTGATACCGATAATATTTTTGATTTCCGTCAGCCGCTTTACCGTTGACGGCAACATATTGACGGACGTCCGGCCCGGAACGTTATATAAAATGATCGGCAGATTCGTTTCCTTGGCGACGGCGACAAAGTGCCGATACAACCCTTCCTGGCTGGGTTTATTGTAGTACGGGGTGATGAGTAGCGAGCCATCGGCGCCGGCTTTTTGGGCGTGCTGGGTCAGCTCGATGGCCTCCCATGTGGAATTGGACCCCGTGCCCGCCAGCACTTTGGCTTTTCCCTTGCAGGCGTCCACCGCGATGCGGATGACTTCGTCATGCTCTTCGTGGCTCAATGTGGCGGATTCCCCGGTGGTGCCGCAGGGAACGATGCCCTGGGTGCCTCCGGCGATCTGAAATTCGATCAGCCCGCGCAACGCCTTTTCATCCACCTTGCCGTTTTTAAACGGGGTGACGATGGCGACAAACGATCCTTCAAACATACAACACAATCTCCGGGAGAATCTAAGGGTTAGAGTTCAATGATGGTGCCTTCGAACGCGATCTTGGCCGAGCCTTCCAGGTAAACATCCTCGACCAACCCGTTCGACGGTTGAAAGTGAACTTTGAGAGTTTCGCCGCCACGGGTTTCCACTTCGACGGGAGGCTGCACCTGTTTCCGATAGGCGGCAAGCAGGGCCGAAGCCACGACGCCCGTTCCGCAGGCCAGAGTTTCTCCCTCGACCCCGCGCTCATAGGTGCGGATTTTAAGCGAATGTCCGTTCCGCGTCTGGACCCAATCCACATTAGTTCCTGCAGGAGCGAATTTGGCATGAAAGCGGATGCTGCGGCCAACGGATTGAATGTCCACTGCATCCAGATCGTCGGCGAAAATAATTGCATGCGGAACGCCGGTGTTGAGGCTGTCCACGCTTAGTGAGGCGCCGTTTAAATCCAGTTCGATGTTCTGCTTAAAATCCACAGGCGGCGTCAGTTTGATCTTGACGCTATTGCCGTTCACCTCGGCAGAAATGATGCCAGCGGCGGTCTCAAAGGACATCTCCTTTGGCGCGATCTTGTTTTCATAGGCATAGCGGGCAACGCAACGCCCGCCATTGCCGCACATTTCCGCGGAACTGCCATCGGCATTGTAAAAGTCCCACTTGAAATCGGCTTTGTCTGAGTTTTCAATGAAAATCACGCCATCGGCGCCAACCGAAGTTTTGGGCGCACAGACCTTGCTGACAAAATCCCGCTTGGCATCGGGATTCATCACCGGAACACGGTTGTCGATGACAACAAAATCATTGCCACTGCCGCTCATTTTTGTGAATTTAATTGCCACCTTTTGCTCCTAATAGTAAATCTGTACTCCTTAGATGCGGTTTTCCGGGGTTTGATTCCTGGAAAACCCCCCGTCACCGTCAAATCACTGAAAACTTATCTAAAAAGGAGGCCGGAGACTGGAAAAGCTCTAGTTCATTGATAATTTGGGCCGATTTTATCACACGCTCCAGGCACCGTCAAACCAGTGAAGATCCGGCTGGCAGAGGGCCTGTTGCACTTGCCATAGCTCCCCTACTCTTTTTTCTTCTGTTGCATGAGCCATTTTTGGTTCTCCAGTTTTCTTTTGCCCTGTTCCCGCATTTCCGCGCCCCGGCGAATCATCTCTTCCGCCTTGACCTTCAGCGCTTCACCCTCGAGGATCATTTGCTCGCCTTTTTGGATCATCGCCTTACTGCGCGATTCCACCGTTTGCGGGACCTTTTGCGGACGCGGTTTGATCGGGCTTTTCCGGGGCTGGCGCTTTTGCGGTTTACTTTTCACGGGTTCTTCGGGCAGGGGGACTTCATCCTCATCCAAATACCCCTCAGCTAACCCTGCGGGAATCAAAACCGCGCATCCCACCCAAAGCAGCAGCACAGCCAAGGCAGCGTGTTTCATTAAAGCGCTCCTTTCAAAAAGATGCCGCCATTATGGGCAACAAATCTAAAAAGATCAACTGCCTGATCCCCTCTTAAAGACAGTGGTATAATTAGTCTCAAGGAGGTGCATTATGGAACCGGATCTAAAAAAAGGCGTCACCCGTATCCGTGCGGGAGGCAAAATCATGACTCAACAAAAACTGCCGTATTTCATCGGCATTTCCAAAGAGTCCGCCGGGGCCACGGGGATTTCGATGAATATGGTGGTTATCCCTCCCGGCGCCCAAGCGGAACCACACTATCACAAGGATTTTGAAACCGCGATCTACCTGCTTAAAGGCCGAGTCGACACGCGTTATGGCGAAGACTTAAAAGAATCGATGATCACCGAGGAAGGCGATTTCATCTACATCCCGCCGGGAGTGCCGCACTCGCCGATCAACTTGAGCGCCACAGAAGCGGCCATCGCAATCGTGTCGCGCAACGATCCCAACGAACTGGAAAACGTGGTGATGTATGAAGTGAAAAAGAAGTGAGGACCGGAATTAAAACCCGCGTGTGAAAAAGAATCTGTCGCAGTAGCGTTTAAACCATGCCGACCGGGCTGTGGTGGGTGGGCTGACGCTGGTCGGGACGCATCTGAAGCTGTTCGAGTTTGTTGGTCTTGAACCGCTCGACGTAAAGAAAGATGTATTCCCGTACACAGGTTCTCAAATCCCACTTAGGATCGTGGTCTTTCTCGAACTCCTCAAATACATCCAGCGCCTCCTGAATGCCCAGTCCCTTTTCCACGGTGAAGTAGTAATCGAGCGCCAGGTCCCATTCGGGATTTTTGTAATACGACACGCCGTATTTTTCCGGCTCAAACGCGATGGGGCTGTATTTGCCCAGCACGAACGTCATGAACCCCAGGGAATGGATGTGGTCCCGGTTTTTATGCACGAACTGTTTGCTGTCGTCGCATTCTTCGGAAGTCTCTCCGGGGAACCCAAAAAATCCCATGATGTGATTCCAGATGCCTGCGTCCGAAGACATGCGCAAATTGGTCTGAATCGCCTCTAAATCCGTCGCCTTGTCCATCAGCTTCAACACCCGCTGGTTTCCCGACTCGTAGCCGAAATGCAGGTAGCGGCAGCCGGAATCCCACACGTCCTTCCACACGGGTTCATCGAGCAGGGATTCCTCAAAGCGCATGTGCGTGGTCCACACGATATCGGATTTCTTTTCGATCAAGGCGCGGGACAGTTTGCGGAACAATGCCGGCGGATAGGACTCGTCGGTGAAGTGAAAAAACCGCGTCTCGTATTTTTTCTTGAGAAACTCAATCTCCTCGACAATCTGGTCCACCTGCTTGGTGCGGAAGCCTTCGACGTAGCCCTGAAAATGGTCGCAGAACGTGCAACGCCCCCAGTAACAGCCGCGCGTGGCAAGATAGGGCAGAATGAGTTCCGGGACAAAATATTTCTCCAGCGGCAGGCCATCGAAATCCGGAGCCGGAAGTTTCGATAAGTCTTCAGCAAACACTTCCTTGTTCACGTGAACTCCCTGATCGTCCTTATAGATCAGGTTGGGCAATCCGGAAAATCCGGCGTTCGCTTCGATGGCTTCGATCAATTTTAAAAACGCATTCTCGCCTTCATAGACCACGGCGCTGTCGAAATATTGAAACAACGACTCTATCTCCGGCAGGGTGTCGCGGATGCGGGTGATGATGTTGCCACCCAGGGTGATGTGCGTGCCGGGGAAATCTTCCTTGATCATCTTGCAGAAGGTGAAGGTCGAGATCAGCTGCTTTTGCTGCACCACGGAAATACCCACGACACCGGGCCGTTCTTTTTCCATGACGGGATAAATCAACTGGCGGTACACGTCGCGGTACACATTGATCTGGTCGTCGTCCAGCGCTTCCAGAATTTCACTGGACATGAACGGCTTGTAAACCAGATCCGTCTCAATCGGCGGAAAGCAAATCTGCGCCGGATAGTAACCAAGTGAAATCAGTTGCATCGTCTGGTGCAGACAGTTGCTGGCCCATTCCAGTTGATCGATCTCGTAAAACGATTCGCTCCTTAAAATGCCTTTGGCTTTTTCGATATCCGTTTTCACCTGCGCAAACAGTTCCGGAGTGCAGGAAACAAGCTGATCGAGAAGCGCCTGCTCTTCTTCATCCAGCGCCCGCTGCCCTTTCACCACCTGCAAGTGACGCAGTTCATGGCCGATGCGTTTGTCGACATGATCGAGAAATGGTGCGCTGAAAAACAGGTCGTACATGTCGACATTGATGTCTTTTTGCACCACCTCGTGCCCGGCAGGGCGAAGCACCGCCGTCAATGAAGGAAGACTGAGATACGGTTCCGACGGCAACCAGTCTGGAGGAAATAGAAGCAATACTTTCATTTTTTAAATTCCCCGTTCATGAATCGCTCATGCCTTGCACAACGCTTTTTCTTCCGCTGATGGCTTGCCGCTCAACGCGTCTTTGCCGTAGCGGTCGAGATAAAGCAGGAAATGTTCTCTCGGCAGTGTTCCCCAGAGTTTAAGCGAAGCAAATTTCTCTTCCCCCATTTGAATGCAGTGGCTGTTCATTTCCACAGCTTCTTCGCGGGACATGCCTTTTTCCGCCTTAAAGTCCAGGTTCATCGCAATATTGGCTTCCGGGTCCTGAACGATTTTTGTGATGGAATATTTTTCCGGGTACTGGTAGCAACTGGAATCCCGGTTCAATAGGAACACGCCAGGCCCAAACGAGTGGATAGAATCCAGATTGTCTTTGAGGAAGTCGATGGTTTCCTGGCCTTCTTCCCTGGTCTCTGTCGGGAAACCGAAAAACAGAAACGTGTGATTCCAGATGCCGGCGGCGCTACTTTTTTTCAGCACGTCTTCTTCCACTTCTTTGCAGGTGCCTTTGTCGATCAAAGCCAGGATGCGGTCGTTGGCGCTTTCCAATCCGAACATGAGGAATATGAACCCGGATTTTTTCATTTTTTCAAACAACGTCTGATCCATCACCTTCTCAAACTTCAGCAGAGCCAGCGATTTGATTTCCACCCCCCGCTCGATCAAAAGTTCGGAAACGTCGTTGAGTGAATGCGGTGAGACCGCTTCATCGGAAAAGGTAAAATATTTCGTATTGTATTTTTTTGACAGCGCTTCCAGTTCATCGACCATCTGCACGGTCCGCTGTTTGCCGTAGCGGTGACCGTAAACGTAACTGTGGGTGCAAAAAGTGCATTTGCCCCAGTAACAGCCGCGGCTCTGCAAAACGGGAATGATGGGATAGGGCGAAAGGTAGCGGTCCATCGGCAACCCGTCGAACGTGGGCGAAGGAATATCTTCAAAACGCAACTCGACCCGCTCCTTGTTCAAAACCACTTCGCCCTGTTCCTGAAAAATCAGGTTGGGAACCTCGCGCAGGCTCGACCCCTTTTGCAAGGTGGTCAGCAACTGGTGCATCGGCTCTTCGCCCTCAAACGTAATGATGCTGTGGCAGAAGTCATCGAAAAATTCAGGATGCCCTTTCAACTGACTGGCGTTGACACTGAAAATGGGACCGCCCAGGACCACATGCAGATGCGGGTAGCGTTCTTTGAGCATCCTGGCCAGCGTCAAACCGGGAATGATCTGCGAGATGCCGACAATGGAAATTCCGGCAACAGCGTAATTTTCCCATGCCTCCGTAGGCAGGAGGTTCTCCTCGTACAAATCGATAAAAGGATTGGTCTCTTTATCCTGAGTGAACTGCCGCGCCTTGAACGTCGATTCTTCCGCCCGGGTGCCGCTTTCAAATGTGGAAAGCGAAAATATCGAAGGCGAATAGGCGTCGGACACCAGCTTGAGGGCAGACTTGATTATCATGTCCGCCTGCTGGTAGGAATCGAAATCAAAAAAACGGTCGGGGGTGCGCATCACCGCTTTGGCATCGTCCACCTGAGAAATAATGGCTTTGGAAAACTTGATGCCTGTAGACAAAACATCCAGAAGCGATTTTTCCTTAATAGTGAAGGAACGCTTGCCGCGAATCGAGTCGACCTTCTCCTGCATTTTGGCAACCGCTTTTTGCAGCAGTGGCGGCGAGAGGAACCGATCGTAAGATTCGATATTGAAATCGCGCTGGGCCACATCCCATCCCTTGGATTGGAGATAAGCAGTCAGATAGGGCGTACTCAAATAAGGTTGAGACGGATACCACTGCGCCGGAAATATCAGAAGGGTTTTCATGATTGATTTATCATAACATTAATGCCCTGCGATTCCCAAACGGGAGATAATTTTACCTTGCCGATAAAACGGAAATTCCCGCGAAAGCCTTCTAAAAATGGGGCAAAATCCAATTGACATCATTGACTCGGAACGTATAATCTGGGCTTAATAATAAAAAATTGCTGATTTAACTGGTGGTTGACCTGGAGAAAGGGGAAATCGTTTTTCTTATTATCTCCACGACCTGCCTGAGTCAGCTGATGGGAAATTGACATTGCCTTATTCTCTCAGCCTGGCCTATTGGGTTCTATCAGTATTTACAGTTTAATCATTTTCTGGTTTCCTTGAAGGACGTTTCCCGGAAAACCGCACCGATCCATATAATGAGGTCAAACATGCCCTTAGAAGTCCGCAACCACTTAAAATATTTTTTCATCTTCACAGTTTTGTGCCTCCTGATTCCAGCATGGAGCTACGCCAAAGGGGTATTGGCAACGGAAACCGAGATATCTCTGGTCGATGGAATCGCGGTTGATAAGAAAGGTAGTATTTATCTCTCCTCACGCGACCACAACACCATCAACCGGGTTGACAAAAACGGCACCTTGTCCCGGTTCGCGGGAACAGGCGTTTCCGGCTACTCCGGTGATGGGGGACCGGCGCTAAAGGCCACCTTCAACACAACTGCCGGTTTGGCCATCGACGATGAAGGGAACGTGTACATCGCCGACCGGGAAAATCACGTCGTGAGGAAGGTGAATAAAAAAGGCATCATCACAACCATTGCAGGGACCGGGACACCCGGATTCAGCGGTGACGGCGGTCCGGCGGCCAAGGCTCAATTGAATCTGCCTTCGGGATTGGCTCTCGACAGCAAGGGCAACCTCTACATTTCCGATCGAAGCAACAACCGAATCCGGATAATGGATAAAAAAGGCATCATTAAAACTTATGCAGGCAACGGGGAAGACGGTTATGGGGGCGATGCCGGTCCGGCACTCAAAGCCCGCATCGACAGACCGTTCGGCATCGACATCGACGATAAAGACAACTTGTACATCGCCGACCGTGGCAACAACCGCATTCGCAAAGTGAATAAAGAAGGCGTCATCACCACCGTTGCCGGCGACGGCGGTTTCTTTTTTATGGGCGATAACGGTCCCGCTTACCGGGCCAGCATCGCCGGTCCCACCGACGTGGCCGTCGATGGCAAGGGGAACGTCTACATTGCCGACCGTAATAACAACCGCGTTCGCATGCTCGACAAACTGGGAATGATCCGCACGATCGCCGGAACCGGTCAGCAGGATTACAACGGCGACTCGGAATTAGCGAGAGACACAAATTTTTATCTTCCCTTCGCCGTGGAAATCGACAATGAAGGAAATCTGTTGGTCATCGACCGTTCCCACTACCGCATTCGCAAGATTGTTCCCCTTAAGGGAACCGTGACCACTGTCGCAGGCAATGGTCTCAAAAAATTCGCCGGCGACGGCGGGCCAGCCACTGGAGCGGTGCTGAACTTTCCAGCCGGAATGGTGGTGGACAAAGAAGACAATCTCATTTTTTCCGATAAGGGCCACTACCGGATTCGTAAAATTGATCCTTCCGGGATCATTCAAACCATTGCAGGAAACGGCACCCGCGGCAATGTAGGAGACGGCGGACCCGCAATCGACGCCTCCCTTTATGGAGCCACCGCACTGACGCTGAACAGCAAGGAAGAAATGTTTGTTGTCAGCCCCAGCGGATTTGTCAGCATCATTCGCAGAATCGACAATAAAGGCATCATCCATCATTTTCTCGAGACTTCCGACAAAAAATACTTCGCGGCTCTGGAAAAGACTCCTTCGCGTGCAAAGTCGATGGAAAGTGAAATCGTCGGCATTTCGCAATTTTCCGATATTGCCTTTGACCAACACGACAACCTTTACATCTCCGACCGCATCAATCACCATATCCGCAAAGTTGACCCGCAAGGGAACATCTTCACCATTGCCGGAACAGGCGATTCGGATTACTCAGGCGATGGCGGCCCGGCGAGCAAAGCGACGTTTCGCGATCCTCAGGCGCTGACCGTCGACAAAGAAGGAAACCTCTACATTGGAGATTCCGCCAATAACCGCATTCGCAAAATCGACACGAAAGGCATCGTTTCCACCGTTGCCGGAAACGGCAAACATGAAGACACAGGCGACGGCGGTCCGGCTCTGGAAGCGGGCATCCGCTCCATTGATTATATTGCGTTCAGCCCGGCGGGAGAGTTGCACATAGTAGGATCGAACACACATCTCATCCGGAAAATCACTAAGGACGGTAAAATCGTCCCGGTTGCCGGACGCGGGTTTCAGGGATACTTCGGCGACGGCGGTCCTGCCACCAAGGCCATGCTCAAGCAGCCATCGGCGATCGCCTTCGATTCCAAAGGCAATATGTTTATTTCCGATATGGGGAACAACCGCATTCGCAAAGTAGACAAGGAAGGAATCATTTCCACCTATGCGGGTACCGGCGCTTTTGGCTGGGCGCGTGATGGGGAGACGGTGGAAATCTACCTGCAGAATTTCCCTTAAACGGGAATTAATATAATTAATCCGATCTTGAACCATCTCTACGACAACGACGCTTCTGGAGGAAGTTTGATGCTGAAATTCATAATTCGAATCGCTCTGCCGGCCCTTGCCGTCATTCTGTTCACCGGGCAGACAAAAGTTTTCGCCGCGGAAACAGACGCTCTAACCAATGTTCTTAAAAAAATAGATTCTCTCGTTTGCACGCAACCGGAGAAGATCAATGACCACTTCCACTCGAAACTCGTCATCATGTCGGATGACAAACGTGCGCTCCTGGAAAACAGAATCAAAGCTTACCGGCAGATGATGTCGGATTTTCGCGAGCTAAAGTGCCAGATCCAGCGCCAGGTTCTGGCGGGAGAGACGGGCGAAAAAGTAGGCTATGTTCTGGTGGATGAAATCAGCAGCATCACCTCTAAGAGCACCGACACAGATGAAAGACAGCACAGTGTCTGCAATTATGTATTTAACAAGGAGGGAGGCTCCTGGAAGATTGTCCTGGAACATTGCTCCAGTTTGCCGGATTACAGCATCCGTCCAGGGGACGACGCCCTGTATTACTTTCACAATCCCGTTTATTAAAATTGAGAAATCTCCTCTTTCCGCCTAAAATAGGGGGTAATGAGGAGAAAAAAAGGAAAATCCTATCCCCTGGGTGCCACCTGGGATGGCCGGGGCGTGAACTTCGCCCTGTTTAGCCAGCACGCCACCCTGATTGAACTTTGCCTGTTTAATACCGTCAATTCCCGCAAGGAATTCTGCCGCATTCCACTGACGGAACGAACCGATCACATCTGGCATGTGTATCTGGACGAAGTGAAACCCGGCTGTCTGTATGGCTACAGAGTATACGGCCCCTATGAACCGGAAACAGGCCATCGGTTCAATCCGAATAAAGTGCTGATCGACCCCTACGCTAAATCTGTCGTGCGCACGGATCAATTCGACGACCGGCTTTTTGGTTATCAATTCGGCTCTCCCCAGGAGGACCTGAAAATGGACCGGCGGGACAATGCGGCCTATGCGCCGCTTTCTGTGGTGGCCGACACGTCTTTCACCTGGGGCAACGATCGCCCGCCGAAAACTCCCTGGAATAAAACCATCCTCTATGAAACCCATGTCAAGGGAATCACCGCCCGTCATCCACAAGTGCCGCCGGAACTGCGCGGCACCTTTGCGGGACTGACCACAGAACCGGTGCTCAAACATTTAAAATATCTGGGAATCACCGCAGTCCAATTGATGCCCATACACCAGCATTTTGGCGAACTTCACCTGCAGGAAAAAGGCTTGAAGAATTACTGGGGTTACAGCACCATCGCCTACTTTGCTCCTGACAAACGATTTTATTCGGGCAAGATGGGAGACCCGATTCAGGAGTTCAAGACCATGGTCCGCTGCCTCCATGAAGAAAATATCGAGGTCATTCTGGACGTGGTGTACAACCACACCGCTGAAGGCAATCAAATGGGTCCCACGCTGTCTTTTAAGGGCATAGACAATCTCGCCTATTACCGGTTGAGCCACGAAAATCTCCGCTATTATGACGATTACACCGGCTGCGGCAACACGCTCAACACCCGCAACGGGCACGTGCTACAGCTCATCATGGACAGCCTGCGCTATTGGGTTGAGGAAATGCACGTGGACGGATTCCGTTTCGACCTTGCCAGCACTCTGGCGAGAGAGGAGAGTGCCGTCGATTTCGAGGGATCCTTCATGAAAATCATCCAACAGGACCCGGTTCTCTCCCAGGTCAAGCTGATCGCGGAACCCTGGGATCTTGGCGAAGGAGGATATCAGGTGGGAGCCTACCCTTCTCCCTGGACGGAACTGAATGGCAAATACCGCGACACGCTCCGGCGCTACTGGAAAGGCGATGAGGGCGTGTTACCCGAACTGGCAAGCCGGATTTCGGGTAGCAGCGATCTGTTCCAGCACAATGGCCGCAGCCCGCAGGCCAGCATCAATTTCATCACCTCGCACGATGGGTTCACCTTGCAGGACCTGGTGAGCTACAACTCCAAACACAACGAAGCCAACGAGGAAGAAAACCGCGACGGAACCGACGCCAATTTTAGCTGGAACTGCGGCGCCGAAGGACCCACTAAAAATGTAAAAATCAGAACGCTTCGGGTCAAACAAAAACGCAATCTGATCACCACGCTGCTGCTTTCCCAGGGAGTTCCCTTGATCTCGGGCGGCGATGAACTTGGCCGGACTCAGTCGGGCAACAACAACGCCTACTGTCAGGACAATGAGATCGGTTGGTACAACTGGGAACTGGATAAAGAGCAGAAAAATTTTCTCACATTCGTGCATCAAGTCATCCAACTTAGAAATGCGCATCCCGTATTCACTCGCACCAAGTTTTTTCAAGGAAAAAAAATTCACAAGTCCGCAGGCAAAGACATTGCCTGGATTTCCCCCACGGGCCGGGACATGACCCATGCTGAATGGGGCTGGACCACGCCGTTTGTACGCAGCATCGGACTGCGCTTGAGCGGCGACGCCATTGATGACATCAATGACCACGGCAAACCCATTCAGGGACACACGCTTTTAGTGCTGATCAACGCCCACTATGAAAAAGTTCCGTTCGTTCTTCCCGCTCATAAAAAAGGCACCCTCTGGGAACCGGTGCTGGATACAGGCACATTGGAAGCTGTTGGCGTTGCGCGCGGAGGACAAGCGTATCCCCTGGAAGGGCATTCCCTCGCTGTCCTGTGCCTGGTCTCCAAACGCGAATCATGAACCATTGGAAACCCAATCTGGGCGCCTGCTTTGTTGATGGAGGCGTTCAGTTTCGAGTCTGGACGCCAAATGCGAAATCAATCGATCTCGTGCTGGAACCCCAGGAGGCCTCCCCCCGCTTTTTACCTCTCGAACGCTCCGCGGATGGGTATTTCACCGCAGTCGTTCCAGGAATAAAAACCGGCACTCGCTAC
>JAJDBE010000110.1 GCA_029261515.1 Nitrospinaceae bacterium
ACGCCAGGGCGACGCTCCGGTCTGTCCTCCGTTTTAATAAAAACATCACGATCTGAACAGAGGTCCCGGTGGCCAGAAACAACGGGAAAAACATGATCCTAAAAGGAACGCTGGTGAAGGAGGTGAACATCAACACGCCCACCGTGCCAACCGCCGTCAGCAGAAAGAATAAAAGCACAGTCAGAAAAAACGGGAACCTAAAAAGCGGTCTGCGAAACCCGATGGGGGTCTCGGCGAGCCGAATAAAAAAATGGCTGAGAATCATCGCCACGGCAGGAGTGGCAGGCAGCATGTAGCGGCTGTGCTCGATGCGGAAGAGTGTGAAAACCATGAGCGGAACGAAAATCCACAGAAGGCAAAATAAAAGGGGATTATGTTCTTTACTGAAAAGCCGGGAAAACTGAGTTTTTATATTTCCTGGTAAAGCCGAAAGGGTAGCGCCAATTCCACGTTGGTTGACTGGAGTGAACCGGGCCAAGCCGGTGTACGCGGCCAGAGCGGAGATGAGAAACAGGGACCACGGTAAATAGTAACGGATGAGGACGCCGAAATAATAGAAGCTGAAAGGAGTGGAGTGCACAACCCGGTCGCGCACCTCAGCACCCAGGATATGGTTTTTAAACTCCTCACCGTGAAGTTGCAGCATCATGTAAAACCAGGGGACGTCCACGATCAGAAGGATGAGTGTCCCGGTGAACAAGCGCATTTGGCCGATCACTCTCCATTCACGCCGAATCAAAAGGAACGAGAAAATCGTCAATGCAGGAATGAGAATGGCAGGCGGTCCTTTCGTCAAAAATCCCAAAGCCATCGCAAGATAAAAAAAGTAAGTGTTCAGTTCCCGGTTCGATTCCTCCTGATAGGCTTTAATAAAAAAATAGAACGCCAGAAGAATAAAAAAGCTCAGCGTCATGTCCGTTGTGGCCCAGCGGGAAATCTGAAAATGCAGGTAAATCGAAGGAAGAATCGCCGCACTCAACAAAGCGATGCCGGAGTCAAACAGACGCCGCCCCACCAGATAGGTCAGTCCGACAGAGAGGGTGGCGAAAAACACGGAACACAACCGCGCCGAAATCAGATTGACGCCGAAAATTTTGTAGGAAAGCGCCACCAGCCAGTAGAAAAAAATCGGTTTGGCGAACCGTTTTTCATCATGATACATGGGCGTTAAGTAATCGCCCGTCTCCAGCATGGTTTTGGCGGATTGAATGTAAAAATCTTCATCGGTGTGGTAAGGCGGCACTTCGCCCAGCCGGTAGGAAAAGGAAAAAAAGGCGATAGCGATCACCAGCAAAAGAAGTACCGGTTTTGTTATTTGTAAAAAATCGCGGTTTAGGGTCATTTGGCTTTGCCGCCGATGTCCTTTCGGTATTGCGCCCCATCCCAGGTGATCCTGGCCGTGGCATTATAAGCGTTGGCAATGGCGGATTGCGTGTCGTGTCCCAAAGCCGTGACGCCCAAAACGCGCCCACCGCTTGTTACCACGTTGCCGCCGGATGATTTGGTGCCGGCGTGAAAGACGACCACATCGGGAAGTTTGGCGGCTTCTTCCAACCCTTGGATCACCGTTCCCTTTTGATAAGAGCCGGGATAGCCTGCCGCCGCCATCACCACACACACTGAAGAATCCGGTTTCCATTGTATTTGTTGCTGATCCAGGGTTTCATCGATACAGGCTTCGAATAGAGGGACGATGTCGCTTTGCATGCGCATGAGAAGCGGTTGAGTTTCCGGATCGCCAAAACGGGCATTGAACTCCAGAACCTTGGGTCCGTTGGAGGTGAGCATCAACCCGGCGTAGAGAATGCCTTTATAGGGCCGGCCTTCTTTGGCCATCGCTCGAACCGCGGGAAGCATGACCGTTTCCATCACCTGTTGCTTGAGTTCCGGAGTGAATACGGGAGCCGGAGAGTAGGCGCCCATGCCGCCGGTGTTGGGTCCCTTATCGCCGTCGTATGCCGCCTTGTGGTCCTGCGCCCCTTCCAGCGGTAAAACTGTCTTGCCATCGGTAAAAGCCAGCAGAGAAACTTCCTGGCCTTTAAGAAACTCCTCGATCACCACCTGGTTGCCGGCTTCGCCAAAGGCTTTGTCCTTCATGATGGAGTTGATGGCCTTGATGGCCTGGGATGAGTCGCCGCAGACAAAAACGCCCTTGCCCGCCGCCAGCCCGTCGGCTTTGACCACGATCGGCCCCTCATGGTCCATAGCATAAATTTTGGCTTCTTTCATCGATGCGGTGGCAAGATAGTCTGCGGTGGGAATGCCGTATTGCCACATCAGGTCTTTGCAAAATTCCTTGCTGCCTTCAATCTCCGCCGCGTGCTTTGAAGGCCCGAAGATGCGCAGGCCCTTTTCCTGAAATCGGTCGACAATGCCGAGCACCAGCGGTTGCTCCGGTCCCACCACCGTGAGGCCGATGTTATTTTCGCGGGCGAATTCCAATAAACGTTCGATATTGTCCGCCGCGATGTCCACATTTTCCGCCACCAGCGCGGTTCCCGCATTGCCCGGAGCGCAAAAGACCTGCTCCACCAGCGGACTTTGGGCTATTTTCCAGGCCAGTGCGTGCTCACGCCCGCCTGCGCCGACTACCAAAACTTTCATGGAATCTCCCTTTTTGATCTAATCAATATCGAGGTGCTAAAACATCGCGGTGTCATCGAGCCGCAAATTTATATAAAATGCGCACGGGTTTCAAGTTTTTAACATTTTATGGAATATATCGTGGTCTCTATTCAATCCGTATCCAAATCGTTTGGCGAAAAAACCGTCCTCGAAAACGTATCTCTCGATATTGAGGCCGGGGAACGGTTCATTCTGCTGGGGCGAAGCGGTTGCGGCAAGACCACGCTTTTGCGCCTGCTCGCGGGTTTCGCAACGCCCGACCGCGGTGAAATAAAGATCGAAGGCCAGGATATGCTGCATTTGCCCGTAGAACGCAGACCGGTGGGCATGATCTTTCAGAATTACGCTCTTTTCCCGCATAGGACGGTTTACGATAACATTGCCGTTGGTCCCAGGATACGAAAAGTTTCCGAATCTGAAATTGCCAGGAAAATCGACGAGCTGTTGGAGATCACGCATCTAAAGGGATTGAAAAACGCCTACCCCGGACGCCTGAGCGGCGGCGAATCCCAGCGAGTGGCTCTCGCCCGCGCCATCATCAACCGGCCCAAAATTCTGTTACTGGACGAACCGCTTTCCGCCCTCGACGCCACCCTGCGCCAACAGCTCAGAGAAGAATTGCGCGAGATGCAAAAGACTTTAGGCATCACGTTTCTTTTTGTCACTCACGATCAGGAAGAAGCCATGAGCCTGGCCACGCGCATGGGAATTTTAGAAGCCGGGCGGCTGTTGCAGGTGGGTACTCCTGCCGAGTTGTATGATCAGCCTCAATCGCCGTTCGTCGCCGGATTTCTGGGCTCGGTGAATCGGCTAAAAGGCCGGGTGGAACAATCGGATTCTGAGAGAACCCTTGTTTATTTGGGACACGATATTCGTATCCAATGCCCGCCTTCCTCCGATTTTAAAAAAGATCAGCCGGTGTACTGCTTCATTCGCCCGGAGAAAATTTGTTTCAGAGCAAGAGAATCCACTGGCACGACCTGGAACACGATCAACGCCAACATCATCGAAAAAACATTTTTTGGCCACCAGACCCAGTACCGCATAAGACTCTCAGACGGCCAGACCGTCACGGTGATTGAATCCCGCGGTTCTTTCGATACGGCGGCATTGAATTGCCGCGAGGGAGACAACGTGCAACTCCGGTTTTCCATGCATGATGTCATGTTGTTTGAAGAATCCGGTTTGCCCAAGGGAGAAATGGATGTTGCTTGACCAAGCCAAACTTTGTTTTCCAAAACAGATTTCCTTTCTCCTGGCAGTCTTTTTTCTCTGCCACAGTGTTGGCTGTGGTGAGAAGACAAAACCGGTGACCGATGGACGTAAAAAGTTAATCGTGGCCACCGACACGACACTGATTCCCATGTCGTTCGTCAACGATGAAAACCAAATCGCAGGCTTCGAGCCTGACCTCATGCGGGCCATCGCTAAGCGGGCGGGGTTTGACATTGAACTTACCGCCGTGGAGTGGCCTGGCTTGTTCGGTGGATTGATCACACAAAAATTCGATGCGGTCATCAGCTCAGTCACTATTCTGGAGGAGCGCAAGGAGCGAATGGCGTTCAGCGTGCCTTATCTTAAAAGTGGCATTTCCATTGTAGTGCGACGGGATACCGAAGGCGTGACTTCGATTGACGACATTGAAAAGAAAAACCTTCTTGCCGGGGCACAGTTGGGAACGACGGCCTATTTTTTTCTGGAGAAGTACCCAAAGGTACGTAAAAAAGGTTATCAGCTTTACGGTCATGCAGTGACGGATTTGATCAATGGAGAAGTGGACGCCGTTTTGGGCGAAAGCACGGCGACGCTGTATTACAAGAACCAGAAGAAGGATTATTTTAAAAAGATCAAAATGGTGGGCAATATTCTGACGGATGAATATTACGCAATCGTGTTGCGCAAGGAAGACACCGACTTGCAGGCAAAGATCAACGCGGCACTTGCCGTATTGCTGGCCGATGGAACTGTTCTGAAACTGCACACGCAATGGGATCTGGGAGATTCCTCCATCGTTCCCGGAGCTCCATCAAAGAGTTTGGCTGAGAACCAATGAACCCATCGAAAAAAAACCACGCTCCCAAAACGGCCTGGAACCTGGCTCTGGTTGGAGGTTTTCTGTTTTTGGTTTACCTGCCGATGCAGGATGCGTTTGGTGATGCCGAAGGTCCAAGAGATTATCTCACTCTCTTAAAGCTGCTTCCAACGGGGATCGGCTACACGCTGGCCGTCACTTTAATGGGAAGCGCCTCGGCGATTCTGGTGGGGCTGCTGGTGGCCTTTGGCAAGCTTTCGCGGGTTCGCGGTGTTCAGGTAGGCGCTTCCTTTTATACCGAAATCCTGCGCGGGGTTCCGCTTTTGGTGCTTTTGTTTTACATCTATTATGCGTTGGGTGAGTTCCTTCACATTCCTGCGCTGGCGGCGGCGGTGCTGGGGTTCGGGTTTTGTTACGGAGCTTATATGGCCGATGTGTTCCGCGCCGGCATCGAGGCTATCCCTAGGGAACAGGGGGAAGCCGCCCGCAGTCTGGGAATGACAGAGAGGCAGGCCATGGTCCAGATCATTTTGCCACAGGCGATGCGGACGATTGTTCCGGCGATTGGCAATCAGGCTCTGGGGATGCTAAAAGACACCAGTCTCGTTTCCGTGCTCGCCATCTCGGATATTTTGCGGGTCGGCAACGAGTACGCGACCAAGCACTTCAACTATTTTGAGACCTACACCTACATTGCGCTGACCTATCTGGTCCTCACGCTCATCCTTTCCCGCTTTGTGCTGTATCTGGAAGCGCGGATGCACCCGCAATGAATGGGTTCAGGTAGGGAGGGTTACGGTGGGTTCCTTTTCACCTTTAACGTAACGAATGACGTCCACGACATCGATGACGAGAGAAATGCTGTTCAGCACGAGGACCGCCAGGAGCCACTTTTCGTACCAGGTATCAATGAGTCCCAGTTCCACCCGTCCCGCCAGCCAGACGACCAGCGGAATCCAGAATATATGTCCCAATCCCAGAAGACGGACGAAACCTTTCATGGCAAATAGTGTCATCATCAACACCGCTCCTGCCAGAAAGGTTGCCAGAATCACCCTTGCCTCCAGGGTCTCGATAAAATAAATCGGCAGTACCATGTTGAACACCATCAAAACTCCGACCCAGGCCACCCAGGGTTTGGGCAAGTTCAGCATGGCCCTCATGAAATCAAACATGACCTTCATATTTTTCTCCTGTAAAATGAGCCTCCTTAATTGAAGGGGAACGAAATTAAGTCCTGAAAAATCAATTTACCTTACAGGAATTTCCCCTGTAAGGTGAATTGGCAGGCAAAAATATGGAAAATGATGCAGGATAGCCCATATTTCAGGTATAAAGAGACGCTCTGGAAGACAATGGAGATAACTAGGTTAGGTTTGGTGAATTCATCACTTTTAAAGCGCTTGGGATCGGAAGGAGGGGTTTTTCATGAAGGCAGGTATAACAGAGGAAAATGTGGATACTGAATTGGATGCGAAGGGCAAAAAACTTGATCTGGAAAACTATTTTGCCGTCCTGGGACGGCTGTGGGATCCGAAAACCCAGGATCACACAATGGAGATCCCGAACGGCATGGGATTGAAACGGTTCCGCGAGGTGACCGACGCTTTGGAGCATTACGAGAATGCACGGTACAAGAATTTTCCCGGTGAAAAGAACGCAGACATCAATCTGGAGTTGGTTCATTTTCGTTATGGAGTGCCGCGCATCATCACATCCCGGATTCTGTTTCCTTGATCTTTTTCAAAATGCATGGATAGGGAAACTGGATTGAGGATTTTTTTTGTTAAAGGAATCGATGAAACGCAAGGTTAAAATACTCATTGTGGATGATGAAGACTCTTCACAGCATTTGCTTAAGAACCATTTGGTCAATTTGGGCTTTCTCGATATGGTGAGCGCGGAAGATGGCGAGGCGGCTCTAAAAATTTTACAGTCGCAAAAAATTGATTTGATCATTGCCGACTGGCATATGCCAGGGAAAAACGGCATTGAAGTTTATGAAACGCTGCAAGAGGACAAGGAGCTGAAATCGATTCCTTTTTTAATGATCACCGCAGAGTCGGACAAGGAACAGGTGATGAAAGCGATGAAAATTGGAATCCGCAATTATATTATCAAGCCGGTTTACAGCCATGTTCTGAAAGAAAAGATCAACAGCCTGCTGAAACTGCAATAAACCTTGCCTCTTTTCTTTTTCTCCCCAACTCAATTCGCTGTATTTTTTTTCAAATTCAATTCCGCAACGATGGACTGGATGATGGGCGCCTGTGGCTGATTCGGTTCCAGCCGCAACGATTCCTGAAAGTGGAAGGCGGCCTTTTCCAGGTCCGGTTTGACCTGATAAAAAATCATACCCAGATTTTTGTGCACCCCGGCAATTTCCGGCTGGCGGGAGAGGATCTCGTCATAGGTGCCGATTGCGGCGTCAATATTTCCTTGTTGCAGATGGATATTGGCAATGTTGACGGCGGGAAAAATAAAAGCGGGATCGAGCTTTGCCGATTGCTGAAATTCGGCAAGCGCCAGGTCAAACTTGCCCTGCATGGCATAAGCATTGCCAAGGCCAAAACGAGCCTTGGCGTGGCCGGGCTGCATGTTGAGAAACTGCTTGAAATTCTGAATGGATTCTTCCACCAGGCCGGATTGCAAGGCCAGATTGGCCAGATTGTAAAACGCCTGTTCAAAATAGGGATTGAAGCGGATCGCCCGCCGATAGGATTCGATCGCCTCCCTGGGCTTTCCCGTCAAATGCTGGGCGCGGGCCAGGTTGTAATGGGCCGGGGAATAATCCGGTTTCTCTGCCAGAGTTTTTTCAAAATAGTGCATGGCTTTCGCGTATTCCTGCTTTTTCCCGTAAATGTTGCCCAGATTGTTTAGAGCGAAAAAATAATGCGGATTGAGCTGAAGCGCCGCTTCGAACTGGGGGATGGCCTTATCGTATTCTCCCAGTTTGTCGTAGGCTTCTCCCAGATTGTTGTAGGGCCGCACGAGATTGGGGGATTTTTTCTTCGCATCGGACCAAAGACTGATTTCATCCTTCCAGGTGGTGTTTCGTTTCAGCGTTCCCGTCGCATAGCAAACAAGCATCAGTAGCACACAAACCGGGACAATGGGTTTCAACCAACTTCCGTCATTTCCATGTTCTTGAATGCGGGTTTGGATGCGGTGCCACAATCCGGCGATCAATGCCGCGCTCAATAAAACAAACCCCACCATCGGCAGGTAGGTGCGGTGTTCCACCGCCAAATCCAGAAGCGGAACCACACTGGATGTTGGAAGCAAAGTGATGAGTATCCATGCCATGCCAAATCCAATGAGGCGCCGATTGAAGGACACATCCCTTCTCCGGGAAACCAGGATGCAGGCGGCGGTGTAGGCTGACAGCGCCAGAATGCCAGTCCAATTGGTCCAAACAGACCCGTTGGAAATCACGGGAAAGTCGATGTCGATGTTCAAATTGAACGGGAACATCAGCTTGCGCAAATATTCAAATGGAATGACGAAAGTCTGCGTCAGAAAGTATTCGGAAGCGGAATAGGGAGTGGTCGAGGCGGCGGCAAAACCTCTTACCCAGAATTGTTTGTAGATAATGGCCCCGCCAAGAGGAACGGCGGCAAACACGATCCATTTCAATTGTTCGACACACCAGCGGGAAAACCGGGCGGACGATATGAAGTAAAAATGAAACAAAAATAAAACGATCGGAAGGCTGAAAATGATTTGTTTCGATAGAACGCCAAAAATAAAGCAAACCGCCGCCATGAAAAAATATACAACCCCTTTGGATTTTTTACTTTGTACAGAAGAAACCGCTTTTTTTCTTTTGAGAACTCCGTTGAAAAATAAAATGAGGCTGGCCAGGTAAAAGCACGTGGCCAACACCGAGGAGCGGCTGGAGATATAAGTCACCGATTGCGTGTTTAAGGGGTGCAGGGCGAACAACAGCGCGGCAAGAAAAGGAATAGGGGAGCTTTTGTTTTCGCTTTGAACCGTCAAAGTTGCCGGGGAAATCCGGACAATCAGTTGCGCCAGCTGATATACCAGCAGGGTGGCCGCCAGGTGAAACAGAATATTGAACACGTGATAACTCCAGACCTCAAATTCACTGATGGCGTGATTGAGGTTGAAGGATAGAATCACCAGAGGCCGCTGCCAGTAGCTGAAAATAAACTCTGGAATTTTGTCGAGCCCGCGGATCCAGGGTTTTTCCAGGATGGAAGGAATATCGTCGAAATGAAATGAATGAAACAGAGTGTTGCCGTAGGCGAGAATGACGGCCAGGCTTAATGTGAAGAGAGGTAGAAATTTTTTCATAAGCCCTGAGTATTTAGGTGGGAACAAAGATTCATAAGAACGCCTTCGTCATTACTTAACTTTGCGGAAATCCGCGGGACAACTCCATTTTATTTTCCCTGGGCCATACCGAATTCCTCTTCAATCAGGTCGACCACTCGTTCCCAGGAATAGAGCGATACGGCGTGCTCGCGGCAGCGCGATTTTAACGCTTCGAACGGTTTCGGGTTGTTAAGGAATTTCTCAATGCGAAGCGATAGAGCCTCCGGTGTGGTCCCGGGGAATAAGAGAATTTCGTCGATGGATTTTAAAATCTCGACCGTGCCGCCCACCGGAGTTCCCAATGCCGGCAACCCGCTGGCCAGGGCTTCTACCGTCGCAAGGCCAAATCCTTCGATGGCAACGGTGGGCAGAACAAAAACATCCGCCGCCTGGTAATACGCAGGAAGCATGTCCCGTGGGATCAGGCCGGCGAGGCGGACCCGGTTTTCCAGGTCGTGTTGCTCGATGAGGGATTGGAGACTTTCTTTCAGCGATCCCTTGCCGCCAATGACCACCATGAAATCAAGATCCGGGTTGCGCTCCACGATTTGTCCTGTGGCAAGAATCAGATTTTCCAGTCCCATGCGCGCCTCCAACCGGCGGACGGTGAGAAGAATGGGTCGGTCTTGGGGCAATCCCAAATCGCGTCTTAACGCCTCAAGGTTTTTCTCCGCATCGAGTGGGTGAAACGTTTCCACATCGACCCCTCCTGGAATCACCCGCAGGCGATGTTTTTTCATGCGGTAAGACTTTAAAAAATGGTTTCTCGAATATTCGCTTAAAAACAAAATACTTTTAGAAGCCTTGAAGCAGGCCTTTTCCATGCGCCGGATGATTCTTAAAATCCAGGCGAGTTTCAGGGAAAACCAGAGTCCAGAGAAAATGCTTCCCGGCCTTTGCGCGCTGCGGTTGATTTTTTCCTCGTCGAACCAGGAACTGTGAAAGTGATAGACCTTGGGAATCCGCTTGAGCCGCGAATTTTTGAGAGCCAGATAACCCACCAGCGGATTGTGAATATGCACCAGATCAATAGAAGACAGTTTCAGAATCCGGTTGACCCTTTTTTTGATTTCCAGCCAGAGACGGAAGACGCTTTTGCTGTGCAGGGCGCGGACGCGGTGAAAATGGACGCCGTCGATCACCTCCTCATCGGGCAGTTGATCCGAAGGTTTACAGGTGATGAGGTGCACGTCCCACCCTCGTTGCACCAGGCGTTTGTTGACCTCGTGCGTCAGGCCCCAGGCACCGCCTACCTCGTCCGGGAGGCTGTAGTATTGTAGCGAGAGGAGGGAGCGTTTGGTCGGAGGCCGGTCCATAAGTGTGGCTATCATAAGAAGAAAACGCGGATAAATCAACAGGATTGGGGAAACCGGGAATCCCCGAGCACTTAATCCCATCTAAATATAAGGAGAGGTTGGATCACGCGGACCTTTCCATAATCAGGTAAACTTGTTATATTTAGAGTATAAGAGAATATTCACTGCCAAGAACAGCCATCCTAATGGGGGCGATCTGGATTCGACGGGAGGGATGAGACAAAGGTTGCATGCACGGGATGCCGTTGGCCCGTAAAAAAACGGCAAAAACATAATCGCTAACGATTATGAAGTTGCAGTAGCTGCTTAATAAAATAAGTTAGCTACCGTTCGCTTCTCCCATGCCTGCGGTGAGATGATCGAACGTCATTTAGCGGGCTGGTCCGGTTCGGGTGTTTCGACTGAATGGGACGAGAACTCTCGAAACTGGTTTGAACCACATCCTGCCTCTGGGAGGAGGTTCGAACGAGATTTAAAACAGAGGATAAGCATGTAGAGGCCTTTGATTGAAACCTTTCGGACGGGGGTTCAATTCCCCCCGCCTCCACCAATTTAACATCCAAGGAAATCCAATAGGAGCCATAACCCAGCGGAAACGCTGGGTTTTTTGGTTTTTCATGTCCGGAGTTGCGCAATGGATAGCCCGCACATTGGAACTGAAAGGAAAACCCAAAAAGGACAAAAAGTCTGGAACGATTCATATTGGGAACTTTCAGGGCAGGAAAAAGATTGCCCTTTTAGAATAGTTGATAGTTATTAATCCTCTGTGAACAGTGACTTCAGATAGGGAGAATGAAACAATGACAACACAATGCAAATAACGAACGGATCAAGCGTCGATACTTTTCTTTTTTGAAGGAAGCGAAGCGTCAAAGCGGGCCCACAGTTGACGCTGTGGCCAAGGCGCTCAATCGGTTCGAGGTTCATACCAGATACCGTGACTTTAAGGCATTTCACTATGGACAGGCCATAGCATTCAAGAAGCACCTTGCTGAACAGCGGAACCAACAAACTGGAGAAAAGTTGAGCAAATCGACTCTGCACTCTACTCTCGCACACCTTAAAAGATTTTTTCAATGGCTTGCGGAGCAACCGGTCTATAAATCTAAAATCCAATATTGCAACGCAGAATATTTTAATTTGTCCGACAAGGAAACGCGCGTAGCGACGGCTCGCCGGGAACAGAAGGCTCCTACTTTGGAACAAGTGAAACA
>JAJDBE010000111.1 GCA_029261515.1 Nitrospinaceae bacterium
TAAATCACCAGGGCAGGGTAGTTAAAAAAATCCGGGTTGCCATATCGGGCCATTACCTGGAAGGAATTTCTTGTGACGAAATCCGGATGGGCATGAGGAGTCCCTCCGATGAGTCCAAAAGCCGCGGTAATTATGATTAAGGCAATTATAGGTAGCCAGGGTGTCTTCATAAATACTGGGGAAGTTATCTCTTCTCTTAGGGAAAGGAAAAACTAAAGAGAAAGCCTTTTAAAAATTTTCTCGGGGATGCTGGTGATAATCAGCATAATAAAACGCCAAAAGCACGGCAAGTATACTACGTCCTTTTTTTTGATGATCGCATTATAAATTCCCCGTGCGACTTTTTCAGGAGACGCCCAAAGAATTCCCTTTTCAAAGCTTTTCGTCATGGGAGTGTCGACAAACCCGGGTTTGATGGTCAGAACGTGAACTCCTGATGCGTATAAACGATTTCTCAGGCCTTGAAGAAAAATACTGACAGCCCCTTTTGAAGCGCCATAGACATAATTGCTTTTTCGCCCCCGATCTCCCGCAACGGAAGAAATAACGGCAATGGTTCCCTTTTTTTGCTTTTCAAATTGATTGGCAGCCAGCGTTAACAACGAAAGAACGCTGAGACAGTTGGTCTCGATTTCCTTTTTTGCAAATTCAAAGGACTCCTCGCATGCCTTTTGATCCGGAAGCGTGCCATAAGCGATCAATACAGTATCCAGACCAGTGAGTTTTTGCGTCGCCTCTTCGATGACAGTCTGGTGTCGGTCAACATCCGTGGCATCCAGGGCGCAGGTCACAACGCTTCCAGCCCCGCGGACTTTGAGGTCTTCGGCCACGGAGCCCAGCTTCTCGCTGTTTCTGGCGACGAGGAAAAAATGATCGCCTTTTTCGGCGAACAAACGCGCGGTTTCCTGGGCGATACTGGAGGTGGCTCCAAAGATCAATATTTTTCGCATGGTAAATTAACTCACCTGCCGCCAGAAACTGGATGAAAACCTGGGGTCTATATAGGGGCAAATTTCCTGCCACTGAGGATAAAAAACCTGAAAGTTTTCCTTGCTCATTCGGGCATCTTTGGCGGGATAAATGGTTCCCTTTGCTGAGCGCACCACATCATCCAGACGATCCATAAGGTCAAAGGTTTTCTTTCCTTGATTGGGAAAATCCAGAGCCAGAGTGATTCCCGGACGCGGAAAAGAAAGCAGACCAGGTGATTTTTTGTCTCCGAAGATTTTTAAAACCGCGAGAAAAGACCCAAGCCCGGAATCGGCGATTCGACCCAGAATTTCGGCGGTGGCCTCTGGCCCTCCTGCATGGGGAACCACGAATTGATATTGGAAAAACCCCTTAGGTCCATACATTCGATTCCAATGTTCAATGGAATCCAGAGGGTAGAAGAAAGGTGCATAATGGACTATGGCTTTTTGGGACTTTTTTCTTTGTTTGTTATAAAAAGCAAAGTTAAAAGCTTTCAAGCTCAATTGATTCACCAGTGAAAAAGGCGGATCTACCGGAAAAGTGAAGCGTAAGCGTGGAGGGGAAGGTTGTTTTGAAGTTCCGGATTGGGCGTGGTTGCCGCGGAAAAAAACCCCTCTTCCAAGTGCATCGCCTCGTGCCAGGCAATCGACCCAGGCCACGGTATATTCAAAGTCGCTATCGGAGTCTGCAGAAATTTGAAAGAACTCTTTTAAATTGGAAAAGCGGATGGTTTCCTGATCGATAAAGGGGTTGTTCACTTTTTTCAGTTTGATTTCCACCCAGGTGATTAAGCCGGTCAGGCCGAGGCCTCCAATCGTGGCGCTAAACCAGTCGGGATTTTCTTCAAGCGAGCATAACCGGCGCGTTCCGTCTGATTGAAGCAGCTCCAGACAATTGACATGACAGCCAAAGGTTCCTGCCGTGTGATGGTTTTTGCCATGAATATCATTGGCAATGGCGCCTCCTAAGGTTACGAATTGAGTGCCAGGGGAAACGGGGATGAACCATCCTTTTGGAAGGATGAGGTGGAGAATTTCATTGAGGAGTACCCCCGCTTCGCAACGGAGGATTCCGTTTTCAGCATCGAAATGAATGAACCGATTGAGGGGACGTGTATCGATGAGCACACCACCGTCATTCAGGCAGCTATCCCCATAGCTTCTTCCGTTCCCGTAAGGAAGAAATGTTTTTTCCTCAAAGCCATCAAGGGGCAAGGACTCTTGGCGCCAAAACATGCTGACTGCTTGCTGGTTGACTTTGGGGTATCTTCCCCATGATTGATATTGTTGTCCCCCCATTAGGTCGCCACCCATAAGATAATGAGTCCGATCACAACCAACCAATGGCTGGTTCTGTCCTGCAGGGCAAATACGACCGGATCTTCATGCAATGCGTCCCGCCGTGTGAGAATCCAAACCCGGCTTATCCAGTAAAGCATCAAAGGAGCTAACAGCCAGAGAGCTTCCGGGTATTTGTACAAAGTGGAGACATGTTCACTTTGAATGTAGAAAGCGAATACCAGAACCGATAAATAACCACTGGAGCAGCCCATTTGGGCAAGACTTTCCCGGTCCATGGGGATATAACGACGTCCCTGAACTTCATCTTTGCCTTCCTTTTCCATAACCAGCAATTCAGAATAGCGTTTTACCAGCGCCAGACTGAGGAAAAAGAACATGGAAAAAGCCAAAAGCCAAAATGATAAATGAACCGGAACCGCAGCCGCTCCTCCTATGATACGGAGGGTATAAAGCCCAGCCAGGACCATGACATCCAACAGCAAGGTTTTCTTCAATCGAAGGGAATAAGACGTGGTGAAAATATGATAAACGATCAATGCCGCCAAAAATTCTATTGGCAGGGCCAATGCGATAGCCAGCGAAGCAAGAAACAGGACGACCATTAACTTCACTCCAAGTCCAACGGGTAAAGTTCCGGCGGCAAAAGGGCGGTTCTTTTTTGAGGGATGTTTGCGGTCTGCCGGCAGATCGAACAGGTCGTTGAGTAAATAAACACTGGAGGCGCACAGGGAAAATGCCAGAAAGGCCAGAGCGGAATGGAACACCGACACAAAGCTTTCAATTTTATGGGCTGTTACTAAAGGGACAAATACAAGTAGGTTTTTCACCCATTGATGAATTCTTATCGCCTTTAAATAAGGACGAATACCTAAATTGGAGCCATTGAAAACTCTTTCCACGTCTTTAATTTTCTGGGCGGCTCGGTGAACTCCCAGTTCGGGGTTAACCAGAAAAATTTTTCTTGCCTCCGACCAAATGGCCAAATCAACCTTCGCATTTCCGGCATAATCGAAACCGGCGTTTCCGCTGATGGATTTTATGTGAGCCAGTTTATTTTTCCCGGATAAATTGATCTGGCCGTCACTTGCCAGGACGTGATCGAATAACCCAAGGTGTTTGGCTATTTGCTTGGCGAACTTGATATTCGTGGCAGTCGCAAGGATTAAAGTTCGATTCCGGGATTTTTCCTCCTGAAGAAATTTCAGGAGAGGGGCATTGTAAGGCAGGAGGCTTGCATCGATATTCACCCGGTCGGCTATTTGCTGTTTGAAATACGCTTTGCCTTTAAACAGCCAGGCAAACAAAAGAAAGAAATTTAAGACATTTTCCTTTAACAATAGAAAAACGGCTTCCAGGAGGACATCGGTTTGCACCAGGGTACCGTCCAGATCCACGGCAAGCGGAGCTTCTAGCGATGAAGCTGGCGGAACTTCTGGCGATGAAGCCAATTTTGGGGGCGACGGCTTTTTGACTGTAGATTTACTGGTCATCGATTTGAACCTGGTTAGCCCATACTTCAATTAAAAACGGGGGGAAACCTTGAGGCGCTTTGAAAATATTCTGCGCTTCGAGGCTCGAGGGAATCAGACCCTATTAGAATTTCCCCTTTTTACTAGTTGTGAAAATTATCGTTGAAAGAAGTACAGATTTCACAAAGATTCTGCAACAATTATGTAACAATCCCCAGCTTAAATTAGCACAAAATTTGATTAATATTTGGATATTGGGGCTAAAATACGATATTTCAACTTAAATTACATTTACACTAGTTGCTTTTTTTGCCTGCAAGCTAACATAAAAAACAAAACCCGGAAGGCTGTTATTGAGCCCTGACGATTTTGCAGGAAGGGAGAGGGCCTTTAGGTCTTCCTTGATAAAGAGTCATATGGTTTTTTGCCCGGCGAGCTTCATCTCCTTCATCATGGTGGCATTCACCTTTTCAATGTCAAATTTTTCAACGGCAAGTTCACGGCTCCTTTGGCCCATTTCTTTGATCAAATCAGGATTGAGAATAAAACGCTCCATTGCCTGAGCCAGCGCTTGTGCATTTCTTGTCGGCACAAGAAACCCGTTACTTCCGTCGACAACCGTTTCTCTGCATCCGGGGGTATCGGTTGTGACAATCGGCCGTCCCATTGCCATGGCTTCCAGAACGGTGCGGGGAGTGCCCTCCCGGTAGGAGGGAAGGACATAAACACTTGCCTGACGAATAAAGGGCCGAACATCGCTTGTTTCACCACAATACTCGATGACCCCTTCATTATGCCATTGATTAATAAGCGATTGTGGAAGGGCGGTGGGGTTGCTGTCAGGTCCGCCCACTAGCCGGAAAACGGCCTGTGGGTACCGTTGCTTTAAAGACCGGGCGGCGTCCACAAACTCGACTATCCCTTTATACCGGACAAGGCGGGCGATCATCAAAAAAACCGGACTGCCATCTACCACCGGGACCTGCTGGAATTGATCGAGATTGATACCTGATCCGTTTACCAGGACCGCTTTATTCTTAGCAATAAACTTGGATTGGACAAAAAGAGAAAGGTCATCGGGGTTTTGAAAAAAAACAATCTCGTTTTTGGGCATGACCAACCGGAATAGAATGCAAACGATTCGATTGATGATCCGTTCTTTAAAGTTGGATTTCAATACCACATAGCCGAGACCCGTCATCAAGGAATAAATATGGGGAATTCGCGCCAGGTAAGCAACCAGGGAGCCATAAATCCCAGGTTTCATTGCGATATTCATCACGACGTCGGGTTTGACTTGTTTCAGGATCCTATAAATGGATTGCAGAGCATACAGGTCCTTTAATGGATTTAAGCTGGTTCTGTCCAGAGGATTGGAGATGTAAGTGATGCCCATCTCGGAAAATTGCTTGATATAATCCGGGTTTTCTCCCGGTCCGCAGACAATCACTTCATGGCCTGCTTTTATCATTTCATTCAGGAGCTGACCACGAAAGATAAGAAGAAATTTTGTATCATGAGGAATAATTACAATTTTCATTTCAGCGACCGTTCATTGTCCAGCCAAGCCTGGAACATCAATACATCCCACAAGGGGTAATGCCATTTGTAGGTTCCTGAAAGGTGTTCCTCCCATTTCTTCCGGACCATTTTGGGATCAAAAAAACCCTCATTTCTGAGTCTTGGTTCGTTAATCAGATTTTCAGCCCAATCCCGCAATGGTTTCCGTAACCATTCATCTATAGGGACGCCAAAACCCATTTTAGGTCTTTCGATCATTTCTTTTGGGACATATTTGTAAAGCACCTGCCGTAATAACCACTTGGTCTGGTTATTCTTCAATTTCATGCTCAACGGAATTTTCCAGGAATATTCCACGACCCGATGGTCTAGTAATGGAACTCTGGCTTCAAGGCTCACTCCCATGCTGGCCCTGTCTACCTTGGTGAGAATGTCTCCTGGCAGATAGGTGATTGTGTCGAGAAACATCATACGTTCTACAAATTCCGGGACTTTTCCCCATTGCAAGCTATTGGATAGAGGGGTCAGCGGTTCAACAGCTCCAGGGACCAGCTTTGCGGGATGGTCCCAATGCGTGACCAGGCCTTTGTAAAATTCTTCCGGAGAATTTGCATTCAGAAACTGAGAGAATTTATGAAGTTTATGGCCTGGGTTTTCCACTCTTAACATGGACGGAAGAACCGGCTTGAGTCGAAAAAACAGTCGGTCCCATTTTTCGGTCGGAATGGTGGTCAAAAACTGCGCGAAGCCTTTTTTTAGAAAACCAGGGTACCTTTTTATTCGGTTCCAAAGATAGTCTGCGCGTTCGTAACGGTCGTAACCGCTGAATAGTTCATCACCTCCATCGCCGGAAAGACTGACGGTAACTTTTCTGCGCGCCAGTTCCGAAACCAGGAATGTGGGAATTTGCGAAGAATCTGAAAAGGGTTCGTCATAAAGAGTTGGCAGGCGTGGAATGACGTCCATCGCCTGCTGAGCTGTCACATAAAGTTCGGTATGATCCGTGCCCAGATGATTGGCGACGGCTTTGGCGTGGGTCGCTTCGTTGTATTCTTCCTCGTGGAAGCCGATTGAAAAAGTTTTTACCGGAGAGGTGCTTTGCGCCTGCATGAGGGCGACGACTGTGGAAGAGTCGACTCCTCCGGAAAGGAACGCACCCAGGGGAACATCGGAAATCATCCTGAGCTTGATCGCATCGCGCAATAAAGAGTCTAATTGTGTGACCGCTTCATTTTCGGAACCAGTGAATGGATCACTTAAACCTTTTTCTGCGGCGTCTTTTGCCGACCAGAAGGGAATGAGTTTGGGATCGCGGTTGGAGCTTTCCGTAGACAAAACTAAAATATGACCGGGCGAAAGTTTTTTGATCCCCTTATAAATGGAATAGGGCGAGGGGATATAATTGTGGCGCATCATCAAGGCCAGGGAATTGGTGTCCACGTCCCCTTTAAAATCCGGATGCCGTTTAACCGCTTTCAACTCAGAACCGAACAGGAAGGAATTTCCCTGCCATCCATAAAAAAGAGGTTTGATCCCAAGTCGATCCCGGACGAGATAGAGGGTACGCTCTTTTCTGTCCCACAGGCTGAAAGCGAACATGCCGATGAATTTTTTAACGGTATTTTCCACTCCCCATTGCTCGATGGCGGCGAGAATCACTTCCGTGTCGGAATGGCCTCGCCAGGCTATATTCTCGCTGCTTATGGAGTCCAGCTCCCTGCGGATGGCGTTGAAGTTATAAACTTCGCCATTATAAGCAATGACATAGCGGCCATTGGCTGAAGTCATGGGTTGATGGCCTTGGGGGGAAAGGTCAAGAATGGACAAACGGCGATGTCCGAGTCCTATTCCCGCCTCCGGATCAATCCATTGGCCTGAATCATCGGGACCCCGGTGGATCAAGGCGTCGTTCATTTCCTTCAGGTAGGAACAGGAACCCAGTCGGTCTTTATTCAGTTCAAAAAAGCCGGTAAATCCGCACATATCCTACCTTCTCAATATAAATTGGGGAAAGCTTGTCATTTCCTTACGGGGAGGAGAAAAAAGAAACGGTTTCTTCGCTGGGTTTAGAATGGCATAAATGCGTTAAAACTTAATTAAGGATATGTGGCTTTTAAGTTACAACTAAACCTTGGGATACAAGTTTTATAAGTCAGGGTTGAGACTGTTTGCGGTTAAAACGTCTTTGTATAGCATTTCATACTGAGAAACAATCTTGCCAAGAGAAAAATTATTTATGATTCTTTCCCTGGCTTTTTCACCAAGGGCTTTTCTACCTTCACAACCGAGATCTAATAAATCCTTCCATGCGCCAGCTAAAGCTTTATGATCCTCAATGGGGACAATTTTCCCGGTATCCCCGATCAACCAGGCGGTATCCCCAAGGTCTGTGGATACACAAGGAACCCCGCAGGACATGGCTTCGCCAATGACGATAGGGAAACTTTCGCCAAACCGGGAGGAATTAGCGAAAATATCCAGAGCGGCCATGATCTGAGGCACGTCCTTACGAAGACCTAGCAAATGTATTTTTTCCGATAGATTCAGCTTGTCGACCAAATCTTTTAAGACTTTATTCTCAGAGTCCACATTTTGACCTGCCAGGACGTAGTGCACATCCGGAAAGGATTGAGAAAGGAACCCAGCCGCTTGAATGAAGTTGGCATGGTCTTTCATAGGGTGAAACCGGGCCAGGTGACCAATGATCGGGGTGGTGGCCGGCAGACCCAGTTCCTTTCTGATTTGAATTCTGGATTGCTCAGAGGGAACAAATCGATCGGTATCATACCCGTTAGGGATGATCACATTGTTTTTGGCGGAAAACCCCAGTTCCTTGTGCTGGCCCGCCGAGGACTTCGCCACATAATGAATTTTTTCGGGTCTTTTTGAAAGCCTGGCGCTAAGGCGGATCAATCCCGCAGTCAATCTTTTCTCAAATGCCAGGTTTTTAATCGAGTGATGAATGCTCCACAACACGGGAACGGGTTTTGGAAGAAACGCATTCATTAACTGGCTGGCGAAGTTGCCGTGGTACATCCAACCTTGAATCAGGTTGGGTTGCAATTGTCGCCCCAGGCGTATCAGGCGGTACAGAGTGACCGGTGAAGGAACGCCGCCTCGGCTCATCCCTAAAGAGTAAACCGGGATGCCAAGAGACTTAAAACTTTCCAGCAGGGTTCCGTTTGAGGTCAGGGAGACGACCATCGAATCAAACCGGGTCCGGTCCATGCGGGAAAGCAATTTCAACAGCATCATCTCCGCTCCGCCTGTATCCAATCCGGCGATAAGGTGCAGGATACGAAACTTGTCTCGGGTTTTTGGGAGTGCCAGATTGTTCATGGATTTGCGCTCTGCTGGTTCCGCTGATCCAAATAATCAAAGTAGGCGATGGTGGCTAAAAGGCCTAATAGGATAACGATGGTTCTGACCCCCCACATGTCGTCACTGTAGAATCCCTGGGGTATCAGGACAAAGGCGAATACCATTCCTTTTAAATTTTTTAAAATTTTAAAATGATAAAAGGTGCCCCCAAGTAATAGCAATAGGGCAAATAGTCCGATAATTCCATTTTCTGCCCAATGTTTTAGATAGATATTATGAGCCTCCAGCTTTCCTTTGTCGGTCCTGGAGTTTCCCGTTCCTCTACCCCAAAGAGGCTTTTCTTTGATCACTTCCCAGTAAAGGATGAGCAGTCGTACCCGGGAATGGTCCTTGGCAAACGTCATGTCCCCTTCGCTCATATTAGCAAGCGTTTCTCTTCTTTCCTTGGCGCTATTCACTTCAAACTGTTCATTTTTTTGGATGATCTGATTGGTCAAAGGTTTGACCACGAATATTGCCATCAAAGGAATAACGACAAAAATAGTCAATACTTTTAATAAAGTGCCTTCCTCTTTTAGGTACAATAATATATAAATAAAAACCGTACCAAAGAAAAGCCCCAATCCCCCAAATGACAAAGTAGGATAAATAGTCAACCCGCTGATAAGGAATATGGCCCAGTTTAAAAGCGTTTTGCGTTGCCAATTGACTGCGGCGATGGTCAGGAAAACAATGCTGGACGCGCCTTCGTTGGCATTCCCCATAAACCCTGCCGCGCGGTGAGCCTGGTGAGGTTTGTTTATCAGTACGCCCGGGTTGACAACGTCAAACCAAACTCCCATCCACGCTCCTGCGAGAACCAGCAAGAATATCAACTGGCAATGTTTCCTTAAAGTACTTGCGCACCCAATTCCAATGGCAAGAATCAGGATAGACCAGTTTAAAAAATCCAGATAAACGATTCTGCCTCCCCTGGCCCAGTTAGAGTCTGGATGAAAAACGCCCCATATTAATGAAACCATTGCCAGCACTCCAAAGGGAATGCTTACTAAACTCGTTTTGCTGAGTGAGTTGACCAGAATTGCGCCCTTCGTGAGCAAGAAATCTTTAAAAAAAACGGGAACAAAAAGGAGTAATAGTAAAAAAATGGATGGAAGTTTAGGGAGCAGGCCATTTCGATACAAATAGGCATCGGCTCCCGTCAACACAGGCATGAGGGCAAGAGTAAAATAAGCTACCAAAAATGTTTGTGAATGGATAGCTTTCAAATTAATCTTCATTGTGGGGGGAGAGCCTTAAATGTTGAATGTGCGATGGCCTTAATCAAAAAAACAGGCTCCGAATTTAATTGTGAATATTTCATACCCATACCAAAATGAAAGGTTGTCAACTCGGGTTGATTCTAGGAAAAATCCCATTTAGCAGGCAATACCAACTCAGTTGCGTTTTTCCTCTTTTGAGAGATAGTCGACAGAAAAACTTTCAAGCTTGAGGCGATAGTTATTTTCAAATTTCATGGATTCGCAAAGGACCTCTTTGGTTTTTTCGACGAGTTTGTCTACGCTGAAATGATTTTTTATCCGCAAACTGACCTGGTGTGAATTATTTGTTAAATTGCACTCCAGGCACTGCTCCACTCCTTTTGCCAAAGCTTCCGGGTTTTCAGGTGGGACCACAACGCCCGTTTCTCCGACGATCCAGGCGGAGTCACCAACATTGGTGACCACGCAGGGAGTGTTGCACGCCATTGCCTCCCCAATCACGTTGGAAAATCCTTCTCCCGTTGAGCACGAGACGAGAATGTCCAGGCCATTATAGACGGTGTCCATATCGGAGCGAAAATCAACCCACAGAATATGGCGTGATAAGCCAAGCTCTTTGGCCAAAGAAATCAACTCGTTTTTATAAGGCTCCGGCCCATCTCCGACACAGACGAAACGGAAATTATTTGGCCTCTTAGCGAGCAATAGGGATGCCGCTTTAAGAAAGGTCGGGTGGTCTTTCATGGGATCGAGCCTTCCTATCACTCCGATTAGGATTTCTTTCTCATCAATGTCCCATTCCTTCCGGAGGTCAGAACGTTTTTGTGGGTCTGCCTGGAAACGATCCAAATCAATGCCATTGGGAATAATAGCCATTTTAGCCTTGGGAAAGCCGTGCGATACGGCGTAGTCGTGACCGGCTTTGGAATTCACGATAATTAAATTGGCGAATCGGGACAAGCCGCATTCCATGAAATAGACCCATCGTGCAAGCCAATCATACTTTCCCAAATTAATATAAGAAGCTCGTACCCCAAAAACCACCCGCATCTTAGGGGAAAAAGGCTTCATGCCGATGGCAAGACAATTTTGTGTTCCCAGATAGCCGTGTAAGATATGTGGAGAAATTTGCTTCAACTGCCTCATCAGTCGAAAAAAGAATGCGATGAGGTCCCATCGACCTCTCTTATTAAGGCAGATGTGTCTGACGCCTTCAATCATCTCGATCTCTTTGCTGAAAGCACCCCCTTCATAAAGGCTGAGGATGGTGATGTCGAATTGGGTTTTATCCAGCCCCTTCGCCAAAGTAAGCAGTTGCCTCTGTGCGCCGCCTTCGCTCAATTGACGAATAAGAAAACATAATTTAATCATTTACGGATTGCTCCATAGAAACGCTTATTTTGAGCCGAAAATCAAGTTTGGGTGCATGCAACTCACAGCTCTTTTCAATTATCTAGGGTCCTTTAAGAAAACTAAAACTCCGACCGGCAACATTAGAAACCATATAAGTTTAGCAGGGAAATTAGTTATTTCCTTCATTTGGTCATTAATTCCAGTTTTACAATGTAGGGAGAAACGAATGAAATGAACCGCGGATCTAAAAAATTCGAAAGGTGAATAGCGGAACCAATCAATGTGGTTATTCAGGACATCCCCGTGCATTAAGGTCAATCCCTTCGCGCCCCTTTTAATATGCGTGTGAAAGGTCCATTGATCTGTACGGCCTTCCTCGTTCACAAACCATGTGACAAGAGGCTGATTGATAAATCGGGTTTTGTATTTCTTCGCTATCCGGTGCCAGATGATGCTTGGGGGATAGAGGCCGTCAAACTGCGGGAAAGGAAACTCCTTTAACACTCTTGTCCGGTGAAACCCTTTCTTTTCCCCTTTGACTTTATACTTATATTTTATTTCCAGTGAATCGGAATCGGTGATGTCCTGTGGAAATTTATTCCCAACCAGGTTTCCATGTTGATCCACGCAAAGGCAGGTGAGTGCGGAAAACTGATCCTTGGAATCCTCTGGAATAAGATCCCAGTATTTTTTTAACACTTCCAGCATGGTAGGAAAGCAAGTGTCATCGGAGTCGAAATTGAAAAATAATTCCCCTTTGGCCTCTTGCACTCCCCGATTATAGGCCCCATGCCACCAGACATTTTTTTTCCAGGAAAAGAAATGAATAGGAAAGTCCGCTTCCTTTTGCCATTGTTGCACGAGTTCTTTGACGTTATCAGTGGAGCCGTTATCTACGATCAACCACTCAAAATCCCTGAAAGTCTGTTTTTTAAGGCTTTCATACACTCGATGCAGGATATAAGCCCGATTGTATGCCGATGTGAAAACTGTAAAAGTGTATTGGTAACTCATGATGTTACTTCTCCAAGCAAAGATTCCCACATTCCCATCACCTTATCCAGACCGAACCGTTCCTTAACCTCAGGCGCCCGTTGGGAAAATTTTTCTCTCTGGACTTCGTCTCCCATGAGTTTGTCCATTGCCTCAGCCAATTTCTCCAGATTTTCGCTGGGTATCAGCAAACCGTCTACTTCGTTTTGAATGATGTCCTTTGGCCCGCTGGGGCAATCAAAACTAATTACCGGTAATCCGCAAACCATGGATTCCACCAGCACCATGGGAAATCCTTCAAAGCGCGAGCTCAGAACAAATAAATCGGCTTTAACCATTTCTGCATAGGCCGAGTGGGTCACCCCTGGAAGCGCCACTTTATCCTGAAGTCCCAGGTCGTTCTTTAGCTTTTCCAGGGGGGAACGCTGTTCACCTTCCCCCCAGATCACCAGATTCCATTCAGGATGCCGGGGAGACACTCTGGCGAAAGCCCTGAGAAGAATATCAAAGCCCTTTTGCTCCGTAAGGCGTCCCATGGCGATTAAAGTTTTTGGGGCCGAGGAGGCGGCGTTGCGATTGAGTTTCCGTTCGCCGGCTATTGGGGGAACAATGACGGGATTGGGGATTATTCGGGATTTTTTTTGCATGGACCGGGAGAAAAACGACAAGGCTCCGGAAGTTTGCACTACCAGGCGCGAGGCAAAAGGATACAGCAGGCGGCGGAATAGCGACCAAACTCTACCGATGTCATTCTTGCTTGGGTCGATACGTTCTGAAACAACAATAGGGAAAGAAAGACCCAATGTGGAAGCCAGGGTGCGGACATTGGTCCGGTCTATGAACGAAATCACCGCATCGGGTTTGGTCTTTTTAACGGCTTTTCGCAAAACCCAGAGGCGCTTGATATTATGTTTCAACCCCTCCAATAAATTTCCAGAATCATTGGCAATGGCCAGCGGATAATGTTTAATTTTCGGATCCAATTCAAAAAAAGGGGAGTTCAGGCCGTCGTCGAAGGTCAAAAAAGTAATCTCCCATCCCTTGGGAGCCCAGTAATTAGCCATGGTAGCCATAACTCGTTCCGCTCCCCCGGGGTTCAGTGATTGGATTATCAATGTTAGCCGCATATTTTGACTTGAAAATTAAAGTTGAAACAAAATGATTCCGAGTTTTCGCAAAATTGAAAATATTTTTATTCATGGCACAAGGCAGAAAAATTAAGGAAAATCTTTAAAGACTCATTTCGGAAAACCAAATTTGAGCCAGCTGTTTAAATACCAGAAGATCCATTTCCAGGAAACCCAGCCTTGCCTGAGAGATTCTAATAGAATCGAACGGCCTTCTTTTTCCCGATGGTTTAATATTTTTTCGACGGCAATACTGTAAAGATACCGGGATCGGCACAAACGGGCATATTTGGCTAAATGAGGCAGTTTCCATTCCACGATTCCCAGGGTTAAAAATTTGGTGGAAAGATCCGAGCCAATTTTTTTGGTTACATTGTTTTGGTGCCATCGGAAACGACCGAGGACTTCAGGAATATATTTGGTTTCACCCTTACTTGCGGTTTCAATCATGAACAGCCAATCCGCGGATCTGGTCATCCGGTTATCGAACCCCTGGGGCGGACATGCGGACCGCCGGAAAAACTGAGATGCCCTTCCCACGAAACCTCCAAATTTAACAATATTTTCAACGTTACGGCCTTGAGGGGGGAATTTCCTTTTGGGATCAAGGTAATATTTAATAACTTTTCCCGAGTCCGAATCAAAGACTTCCAGATTGTGAAAGCAGAAAACGCAGTTGGGATGGGATTCCATTAGTTCAACCTGCTTTCTAATTTTCCCAGGAAACATTAAATCGTCGCCATCAACCCAAGCGATGTATTTCCCCGTGCAATTGAAATAAGCGGTATTGTTGTTTGCGGTGATTCCCTGATTTTTCTCGTTCAATACAAGCTTAAACAATCCTGGATATTTTTTGTCGTACTCCTTCAGCATCTCCTGAGTGCCATCGGTCGATCCATCATCGGAGACTACGATTTCCAGATTTTGGTAGTCCTGCGCCAAAACGGACTCAAGGCATTCCCGTAAAAAATCTTTCTGGTTGTAGCTTGGAATTGCCACCGATACTTTAGGAAGCATGGTTGAGTCTCCCGTTTACTTCAATTGCGATCGAGATATTGAAAAAAAATTATATACGCTCGGTTTTTTCATAAGGTTTTACCAACCCCTGCAGCTCCGCCATCTTTCGAAATGTGCCGTCCTGGCGGTTAATTAATTCGTCCCAGGAACCGTTTTCAACGACACGCCCTTCACTCAGAACATAAATTTCATCTGCCATCTGAACCGTTTTTAATCTGTGAGCGACCAGGAAAATAGCAAATTTCCCTTTTAATTCGTTCAAGGAGTCCTGAATGATTTTTTCCGATTCTCCGTCCAAAGCGCTGGTGGCTTCGTCCAAAATCAAAAGCCAGGGATTGCGGTAGAGAGCCCTGGCCAAAGCGATCCTCTGCTTTTGTCCAACCGATAAGCGGCCTCCTTTTTCACCAACGATCGTATCCAATCCCTCTGGATGAGTATTGATAAAATCCCACGCGTGCGCCAATTTGGCGCAATGCTTAGTCCATTCCCGATCCGGATGAGGAGTTCCCCAGGTGATATTCTCCAAAATGGTGGTGTGAAAGGTCGGGCTTTCCTGCATGACCAGGCCGATCTTTGATCTCCATTTTTCGATGTCAATATTTTGGATAGGGATGCCGTCCAGGGTGATCTTTCCGCTATCGGGCCGTAATAAACCGGTGATTAAGTCGATGCAGGTGCTTTTCCCGCTTCCGGATTCGCCCACGAAAGCGATGCACTGATTTTTCTTCAAATTAAAACTCAAACCGTTTAATACGGGACCGTTGGCGTTGGGGTAATTGAATTTCAGGTCACAAACCTCAAGAGCTCGATTGAATTCGGGGACTTGATTGCCGGAGTAGGCTTCCTGATGGGAAAGAACAAAGTTGTATCGCTCTTCCCATTTTTCGTACCATACCCGGTAGGTCCGGGCGTTATAGAATAAATCCTGGGCTGTGCGGATTCGAGGCGTCATCCGGTAAAATACCGCCATCAGCACAACCATTTCCACCATGGGGGTTTTTAAAATTAAAAGTGAAACCGCCAATATTCCACCAAGAAATAAAAAACCTCCGCCATGGTAAGCGAACCGCATGAAAACATTTAAAACCTGTGACCAAAAAAAACTGTGGGAATAATCCTCAAAGATTTTAACCGACCTTTGCTTGGCCGACTCTGAATGGCCTGTGGACCTGAAATATTTCAGGTTTCCAAAAACCTCAGACACGCTCTCGCCCATACCAGAGGAAGCCTCCGACCACTTTTCTGAATGAGCGGTGGCTTTGTTGCCTGCAATTTTATAGCCAACACCTATGATCGCGACGAAACAAAGCGTGATCAATGTCATTTCGACGGAAATAAAGAAGGCTGTCGCTGAAAAAACCACTGCGGTAAATGTAGCTCCCAATGCGGTGATAAAACTGGTCATGCCCTGAGCGGCAAAATTGGGTTCCACCAGGACGGCTTTGTTGATTTCGCCTATCCTCATAGAATGAAATTCTGACCATTGTATTTTCAACAAAGCCAGAGAGATTTTTTTCCTCAGGTTTTTTACAAAAGTCGTTCTCAGGTGGAGCAAGCCTCCCTCGGTCCACATCGCCACCGCGGCGGATAAAATCCCGAAAATTACAAAACTTGAAATCGCGTAATGAGGTAGATAGTCCGGGTTAATATTCAAAAAGTTAATAGCATTCTGTATCTTTTCATTTTGTCCGGAGTTGGGTGCCCCGCTATTTAAAATGGGAATCAAGGTCAGGAGTACAACTCCCTCCAGAAAACCTGAAATACCGAAAAGAATGATAAAAAAAACGGACCGGCGGCGGTTTCCGGCTAATGTTTTCCAATAAAATTTAAAAAAGTTCATTCTCGTATTTACCGATTTTCAATTCCAAGTGATTGCCCACGTAGACTATTGTGCAAATTCGATGAATATTTTGCTATGGCATAATCCGGTTTAGCGACAGGATTCATTAAATCACAAAAAGCCCTATGAATAGTAAATCAGGATTTTATTGAACAGGCGATCAAATGAATAAAAAAGGCCGAGGTAAAATATTCTCAGGTAGCACTTATGGTGACATTGTACTATTAAGAAGTGATGGAGAGTATGTTACGGTTTTATTAAGTATTTTGCCTTTGTTATTGCCTGATTTTCCCAATGGTTGATAAGAAATTAAATTTACACTAAATATCCATTGAATGGGAAAGGAACTTGTTAAAAAGCTATATTTTAAAGGACAGGGGTCTTGGGGAAAAATAAAATAATAGCCTCGATGATTTTGCTGAAAATCATTGAGGAATTGGCAATCTTCTGCAAAGGCAGAAAATGGGTTTGAATTTTGTTTGAAGCAGTGTTTAAAACCGATTGAACCCTTTATGCTTTTTTGATAAAATAAACAACAAGATCACAATTTCGGATTTGCTTGTAGGGCTTTAAATTCAAAGATTACCCATAGGGTGACCCCCCAGTTTTTAGTATGATTTATTTAGAATATCCGTTTCTCAAGATGTTTTTTATATCTGAAAAACTGTGAAATTTTAACCAAAATTCACTCCCTCCTCAAGCAACTTTTTTTGAAACCGATATTATAACCTCTGCCACTCTGAGGGCTATACAGTTTATAGGGTAAATTATTTGAAAATTCATGATATTTATTGTCTTGTACCGCGTCACAATGGCGAAAATGGGGTGTTAAATTCGCAAAGATTTTCCAATTCTATCTCCAGACAATAATTTTTATGAGGTTTGACCGGATTAGGATAACGATCGCGGATTTATTGAAAGCCCTTTGGGAAATTGGGCTTATGGAAATAATATCGCCTTGGGTTTCTCAGGACCGGGAAATCCCAGAGACAATGTTTTATCTGGGTTTTTCATCAGCCTTTCGGTGATGAATTTTTAAGTCTGCATTAGTTCGTATCTCTTCAAAATCTGCATCGGTTTGCATCTCTTTAAGACCTGTATTGGTTTGTATCTCTTCAAGATGTAAAAAAAGGTCGAATTCTGGATAACGAAGTATGGGGCGTTTCGTCTGCAAGTTCCTTGGCCGATTGGGAATTTCTTGAACAATATTAAATGCGGCCGGGAGAAACAGGCGATTTTTTTGGGTGCGATTGGCATAGAAAATAAAAGGGCTTTACTAAACCCCTTTTATTTTTAGGAAATGAGAGAAGGTTGTAGGCAAATTAATAATAGAAAAATTGAAAACCTTTATTAAAAATTGAACATGACAGAGAAAAGCTTAAAGTACGATGTGTCCACTCACTTCCAATTTGGAAAAAACTGGGAAAATTATTCAAAGTCAATAACAGATGAGCTGATTGATTCATCGCAACAATGTTTGGAGCAACTTGTAGATAAGAAGGATTTAGAGGGGAAAACCTTCCTGGATATCGGTTGTGGGTCGGGTCTCCATTCTTTGGCGGCATTGCGAATGGGGGCCAGTTATGTGGAATCCGTTGATTTCGATCCATTGAGTGTTAAGACGACAAAAAGTACGCTTGGGAAATACTGGGATTCAGATAACTACAAGGTTTATCAAGGCAATATTTTGACGGACTTTAATAAGGCGGAAAGAAAGTTTGATGTGGTTTATTCCTGGGGGGTTTTGCATCACACTGGGGCAATGTGGGAAGCCATTGAAAACGCCTCAAACTTGGTTGGGGAAAATGGTTTTTTGGTGATCGCGATATATAACAAAACCAAATTCTGTGAAATGTGGAAAAAAATCAAAAAAAAATATACAGAATCCGGGGCTGTAATTCGTTATTTGATGTTGAGGGTATATACCGGGCTTTGTTTTATGAGAGTTTTATTAAAAGGGAAAAACCCCATAAAACATTTAAAAGAGTATAAAAGCTTGCGGGGAATGTCCTGGTGGTATGATAGGATCGATTGGCTTGGGGGGTTTCCCTATGAATCTGCGTCAGAATCCGAAATATTTAATTTTGTTGAAAAGCTTGGTTTTAAAAAAATAAAAAACCAGAATACAACGCCTTCATTTGGATTGTTGAGCACTGGTTGTGGAGAGTATGTGTTTAAAAAGCTGTAAAGTGATAACATTCGTACAACAAGTGCCCTCAGTTGCGCGTGTATATTGACCGGTATTTAAACGTTTGATTTTGCTGTTTTTTTGAAAATTCCTCCTTAAAGATCTTATCTGGCCTCTGCCCTTTATATTTTTACCCTGAAGATGATAATAGATATTTAATGGGTCAAATTATTTCTGCAATGCTCCAAAAAATTCATACCATTTTTTACTCTTTGGAGTGAGGTCGCTTTTGAGTAAAGGATTAGATATTTACCTTTACCTCTATCGATCCCTTGGATTATAATTTTGGCTTCACCTTGGGCCGATTTTTATTGCTCCCGGAAAAAACTTTGAAAAAAATTCTATCGATTTTTATTTTGCTCGCCTTGGGTTGTATTTGGGTCGTAAAACCTGAACCCATTGATATTACCGCCCTCCGAATTGGAGAACAGGGCAATCTTCAGATTCCCATTATCCCAGGGGGAGTGGGTTTCGGGATATATACGCCGGCGGGTAGCGGGCCTGATCGTCAGGGAGGTGGCATACTTCATGTAACTTCCCTGGCTGATTCTGGCCGGGGAACCCTCCGTGAAGCAGTGGAAAAGAAAGGCCCGCGCATTATTGTATTTGATGTTTCCGGTTACATTCAGCTTAAATCCCCTTTAAAGGTTACTGAACCCTATCTCACGATTGCCGGACAGACGGCTCCTCCCCCTGGCGTTTCCCTTAAAGGCGCAGGAATCGACATAACAACTCATGACGTTTTGGTTCAGCATATTCGTGTACGGGTTGGAGATGACCCAGACGGCCCCAATCCAGAATCCAGGGATGGAATAGCCATTTTTGATTTGCCGGACGAAGACGATGTTTACAACGTTGTCATCGATCATGTTTCAGCGAGTTGGTCGGTCGATGAAAATTTTAATACCTGGTATGACGGGGTTCATGATGTCACAATTTCAAACTGTATTATAAGCGAAGGTTTGTCGCATTCCATCCATCCCTCGGGTCCAAATTCAAAAGGATTTTTGGTTGGACATGGGACTCACAATCTATTGGTTGTTGGGAATCTTTTTGCTCACAACGATCAGAGAAACATGTTGGTGTTCGGGAATACCAGCACTATTTTTGCCAATAATGTCATCTATAACTGGTTTGGCGCTGGTCCCTATGGCGGCGCCAGTGAGTATGGCAACTTTAAAGGCCTGCTGAAAACAAGTATCGTTGGAAATGTCTATATCCGAGGGTTGACCACTCGGCCTGGTTCCGGCTCGATCCCCATCGTGATCTGGAGCGCCATTGCCAGGGGATCAAGAATATATCTTCAGGATAATGCGGCGATTGAAACGTCCGACGATCCCTGGGCACTGGTAAAAGTCGAGCTGACTCCAGATATCAAACAGGAAATGAGCCCGGCAATGGCACATATTCCCAAATGGGAGCACCCACCGACGGAGGAGGAGGTGGTCGAGGAGGTGAGGGCCAGAACACCTCCCGTCTGGATTCCCGGTTTCAAGCCAATGCCAAGCAAGGAAGTCCGCCCAGTTGTTTTATCCAACGCCGGAGCAAGACCAAAAGACCGGGACCGGGTGGATGTCAGAATAGTCAATGATGTTCAGAACGGAACGGGAAAGATCATAGACAGTCAAAACGATGTTGGGGGATGGCCGCCACTTGCAAAAAACGTCCGCGGGGTAGGGGGAGTCCCAAAACTTGCAATTCCATCCAATGAGATCCGGCCCAGCGGCTACACAGCCATTGAAGAATGGCTTCATGAAATGGCCCGGGATCTGGAGCATTGAACCCATGCAAACGATTGTCCCCTGCATGGGGTGAAACCGCATGACCGGTTAGGTGATTTGGTTTTGCACCAATGGATATCTGGTGCAAGGATTGAATCGTGGCAACCGGAAAATGGGTTCCCTGCAAAAGCTTTGTATTTTTATGGTTTATTTGGATAGTGATGGTTGATAAATCTATGGAGTCTTGCTGGTTTTTTCAAGATTCCGGCACAAATTTGTGACCTTTGCTGGACTAATTTGCAATAATGTAATTCTATAATGTTAACCATTGTTCATTGACCCTATTTGTTTTGCGTCTATGTGGGCGATTATTTGTCCAGAAATTGGATAATTGAGTATTTGTTAGAGGATATTGACCAGGGCGTTTCAGCAAGCGATTGGAGAAAGCCGCGGATAATACTCTCAGGGTCTTGGATGTTCTAGAAAAGATGGATGTCAGGACGACCATGTTCCTTGTCGGGAATTTTGCCGAGACCTTTCCGAAAATCGTCAAAGCCATACATGTGAAAGGACATGAAATCGGCAGTCATAGGCATGTTGAGATTTTTAAACAATCCCCCGCCGAGTTGAGGGAAGATGTCCGGCGCACCAAGGCTTATCTAGAAGATTTGACTGGAGAAGACGTGCGCGGTTACCAGGCGCCTTGGTCTTCTACTACCATCATTATGAGTTCGACCCTTCTGAATCCCGCGAAATCGAGCACAAGATTCCACTTCCGAATTTCCCGGTCAATATATTCTTAGTTTGATACGTTCAACCCGACCACTCTCCTAGAGTAAATCTCTATCATAAACTGACCCGACACGACACAAAGTAAAAATATCTATGTTATTCAATAGCGTCGAATTTATTTGGGGTTTTCTTCCATTTGTAATCATTATATTCGGTTTATCAAGATATTTTTTTGGTATTAGAGTTTGTATCGCTCTCTTGGTCTTATCCTCATTTTTCTTTTATGGGTGGTGGAAGATTGAGTATGTTTTTTTATTGAGCGGATCGATTGTTTTTAATTTTTACCTGGCACAATATCTTTGTAAAGCCAGGGAAAGTTATAAAAAAATCACCCTGATTGTGGGCATAATCGTAAATTTGGCCGTTATTGGGTATTATAAGTACTTCAATTTTTTTCTGGATTCAATAAATTATACTACCGGAAACAAATTTGAATTTCATGAAATCGTACTGCCTCTTGCCATCTCATTTTTTACATTTCAGCAAATTGCGTTCCTTGTAGATTGCCGTCGTGGACTTGCATCTGAAAGGAAATTTTTAAACTACGTTCTTTTCGTTACATTTTTCCCGCAATTAATTGCGGGTCCTATTGTGCATCATACGGAGATGATGCCGCAGTTTAAAAAACCGGATACTTTCAGGCTATCGCTGAATAATCTTGTTCTGGGCCTTTTTATTTTCTCGATCGGACTGTTTAAAAAAGCGGTGCTTGCCGATGGAGTGGCCCCCTTTGCAAATGAAATATTTAAAGCCGCTGAAACGGGCGCCCTCATTTTTATTTGGGACGCCTGGGCAGGGGCATTGAGCTATGCGCTCCAGATTTATTTTGATTTTTCAGGCTATTCAGATATGGCCATTGGGCTGGCTTTAGTTTTTGGAATCAAACTGCCCTACAATTTCAACTCCCCCTATAAGGCAACGAATATTATAGAGTTTTGGCGGCGCTGGCATATGACCTTAAGTCGGTTCATGAGGGATTATTTATACATCCCCTTAGGAGGCAACCAAAAAGGTGATGGTAGAAGATATATCAACCTAATGACAACGATGTTAATCGGTGGCTTTTGGCATGGAGCCGGGTGGAACTTTATCATTTGGGGCGGTTTGCACGGAATGTTTTTGGCCCTCAATGCATTGTGGCTCCGGGTCAAAGGGCATTGGAATGCTCTTTTTCAAATGGGAGACACCGTCGTTTTTAAAATATTCGGGTTAGCCTTAACTTTTATTTGCGTTGTTTTGAGCTGGGTATTTTTTAGGGCCGAAAGTTTTTCTGGTTCCAGCGCGCTTTTTGGAGCCATGTTTAACTTTAACGGTTTGACATTGGAAAGCTTTTATAGTTTGAACACCGCGGGCCAGAAAGTTTTTTCCAGCGCGATCATTCAGACAAACTACTTTGTGGTAATCCTACTCACAATGTTTTTTATAGTATTTTGCGCGCCAAATTCAATTCGTATTCTGGAATACGCCGAATCACTGGTGGGAAGATCTGCAATACAATCGAAAATAATCTTTCTTGGCGGAATAATTTATACAATATTCATGTTATCCGCCATTACCCTTGGGCAGGAAAGCAATGAGTTTCTTTATTTCAACTTTTAAAGCCCTATCGAGTTTTCTCTTGGGAGTCCTCATCGTCTTTTTAGGCTTTGAAGGGGTGTTGCGAGTTTTGCCTTCCATTGATATGCCTCAAGCCGATTTCAACAATGCAATTACAAGATTTTATGCAAACAAGGAATTCACTTACTCCATGGGATGGCAAATGTTTAAGCCCATTCGGGGACGGGTCAATAATTACGGTTTCCCTTCCGAACATGATTACCAGGAAGGACAGGAGGCGGTTCTAGTAATTGGCGATAGCCACGTTGAAGCAATCATGATTTCCCAGCAGAAGCGCATGCAGGATATCCTTGGCGCCAAACTTCCATATCCGGTATTTACAATGGGGTTTTCTGGATACTCCTTGGCGGATTATATAAAAATTGCCGAGTACGGATTTGAAAAATTCAAACCAAGAGCACTCGTATTTTTAATCCTACCCACCGATTTACCGGAATCTTTTGTTTCTAGAGGAAGAGGGTTGCATTTCATACCTGATATAAAAACGGGAGAAATCAAGAAAAGCCCCATGATTAAGTCTGCGGGCAGAATTTTACTGGACAAAGCCACCGTAATTTCAGCGACGGTCCGGTACCTCCGTTTTAACCTTAAATTACAGCACAAAATTAAAGAAATTTGGCAGAAGGACGGAGAAAGAGGAGACAGCGAAAAAGCAAAGGCCTCTGAAAATAAAACCCAAGTTGACAGCGATAAGAAAATTATAGTGCAGGCGCTATTTAAGCGGCTTGCCTTATTGACTCAAGAAAAAAACGTGCCGGTCTATATTCTTTTGGACGGGAATAGAAGGCTGATTTATAAAGGTGAGAATAAAAATATCGAAGAGTTTGCGGATATTAAGCAGTATGCGGCTCTCATGGGTTTCAAGGTGATTGATTTGCAAAGCCCCTTTTGGGACTATTATCACGCGACGGGGAGAAGGCTCGATTTTTCTCCATTCGACCTCCATTGGAATCACGATGGGCACCGGATTGCGGCAGAAGAAATATTAAAAAATTGGTCTTGATTCATTGCCAGCGGATGGCTTGCCGGCGGTGGATTGAAGTTGTGAAAGTTTATTTCAGTGGGATTTTTCCTTTATAATAGGACGTGTACCAGTCCACAAAATTTTTGATTCCCTCCTGAACGGTGAATTTGGGCTGGTAGCCGAAATCCCGAATGAGGCTCGAGACATCTGCATGGGACTTATAAAAATCTCCCAATTGAAAGGGCATGCGGTTGAGTTTGGCTTCGGTTCCCAGGTTTTTTTCGATTTCCTTTACGAAATCCATCAGCTTCACGGGGTTGTTGGACCCTATGTTGTACACCCGGTAGGGCGCGGGAGATGTTGAAGGGTCTGGATTTTGGCCGTCCCATTCGGGGTTGGCTTCAGGAATTTTCATGACCACGCGGACCACGCCCCCCACAATATCGTCGATGTAGGTGAAATCCCGAACCATGTCGCCCCCATTGAATAAATCGATGGGTTTTCCTTCCAGAATATTCTTGGTGAAAATGAACAAGGCCATGTCGGGTCGTCCCCAGGGGCCGTAAACCGTAAAAAAACGCAGACCGGTGCAGGGCAATTTGTACAGATGCGCGTAGGAATGCGCCATCAATTCGTTGTCTTTTTTGGTCGCCGCATACAGGGAGGTCGGGTGATTGACACTGCTGGTGACCGAAAACGGATAGTTGGTGTTCAACCCATAGACCGAGCTTGTGGAGGCAAATACCAGGTGCTCCACGTTATGGTGCCGGCATCCCTCTAAAATGTTCAGCGTGCCCACGACATTGCTCTGGATGTAGGCGTGAGGGTGGTCCAGGGAGTAGCGGACGCCTGCCTGGGCGGCGAGATGGATCACCCGTTGCGGTTTTTCTTTTTTGAACAGATTTCCGACCGCGTCCTGGTCTTCCAGTCCGATTTTGTAAAAACTGAATTTCTCGTATTTCTTGAGTTGATCCAAACGGGCGTTTTTTAATTCGACGGAATAGTAGTCGTTGACATTGTCCAGACCGACAATTTGATGGTCCTCTTCCAGAAGGTGTTTTGCTGTGTGAAACCCGATAAAGCCCGCGGTGCCTGTGATTAAAATTTTCATAAAAATGTTTCTTTCATATGTCTTTGAGTTTTGAACCGGTTTGCATTGAGGTTCGATTTTCGCTATGGATTGCTTTCATAGAAAGAGTTGATCTGTTGAACCACGTATTCCTGCTGGCCGGAGGTCAGGCCCGGAAAAATGGGTAACGCCAGAGTCTCCCTGGCCGCCTTTTCGGCTTCTGGAAAGTCCCCTTCCTTATGTTCAAGGCTTTCAAAGCAGCGTTGAAGATGCAGGGGGACGGGATAGTACACTTCGGTACTGACGCCCTTTTCCCGCAAATAATCCCGCAATTCGTCCCGTTTTAAAACCCGGATGACAAACTGATTGTAGGTGTGGTGGTTGGTCACTCCTGAATCGGCGTGGACCGCAGACGGTAACTGAACCTTTTGGTTTTTTACCAGACAATTGTCGGTAAATAACTGCCCGTATCTTTTGGCATTTTCCCGTCGCTCCTGGTTCCATTTCTCAAGCAGATGAAGTTTGACATTTAAAATAGCGGCCTGAAGGCTGTCGAGGCGAAAATTGCCCCCGACCAGTTCGTGGTAATATTTGGGTTTGCTGCCATGCACCCGCAAAATCTGGATTCGCTCCTTGAGATCAGGGTCGTTGCCCACCACCATGCCTCCGTCGCCGAAGCAGCCCAGGTTCTTGGTGGGGAAAAAGGAAAAACATCCCAGATCGCCCTTGTTTCCCGCTTTGCTGCCATCAGGATATTGGGAGCCGATGGCTTGAGCGGCATCTTCAATGATTCGAAGGTCATGCTTTTTTGCGATGGCTTGTATAGCCTCGCCGTCCGCACACTGTCCGTAGAGGTGAACGGGGAGAAGCGCTTTGGTTTTCGAGGTTATTTTTTCTTCGATTTTGTCCGGGTCGATATTGAAGGACACCGGGTCGATATCGACAAAAACGGGTTTCGCCCCCAGCCGGACGATCGAACCCACGGTAGCAAAAAAAGTGTAAGGCGTGGTGATGACTTCGTTACCCGGGCCAACTCCCAAGGCCATAAGTGAAATCAGAAGCGCGTCGGTTCCGGAAGAAACACCGATAGCAAACTCGGTTTCACAGTATTTGGCAATCGCGGTCTCCAGCCGGTTCACGTCCGGTCCCAGGATGAAAGCATTGCTTTCCACCACTTGTGAAATGGCCTCGGCGAGTTCTTTTTGCAGAGGTCGATGTTGAAAGTTTAAATCGAGTAAAGGGACATTCATGGTTGTTTCAGATTATTGAGCGTGGGAGACACAGGTTGAATTTGATTATTTGTTTCAATGTAAATTTTGCCGCATACCGGGCATGAAAGCTGTTTCCCTTCTTCAAGTTTTTCGCCACATTCGCACATCCAGCCGACTCTTTTCGCAGGATTGCCCACGACGAGAGAATAATCGGGAATATCATCGGTGACCACAGACCCGGCGCCGATAAAGGCGTATTTGCCGATAGTGTTTCCGCAGACGATGGTGGCATTGGCACCGATGGTCGTTCCCCGGCGGACGAGTGTGGTTTTGAGCTGATGCATCTTGGGAACGGCGCTACGGGGGTTGATCACATTCGTGAAGACGCAGGAAGGTCCGCAAAAGACGTCGTCTTCCAATACCACCCCCTCATAAACGGAAACGTTGTTCTGAATTTTAACGCTGTTCCCTATAATTCCATTCGGACCGATGACCACATTCTGGCCGATATTGGCATTATTGCCGATTTTCGATCCTTTAAGAATATGCGAATAATGCCATATTTTGGTGCCTTTACCGATGGAACAGCCTTCATCCACATAGCTGGACTCATGAATAAAATAATCCCTGGAATCATCGTGCGTTCCCGTGCCACCCATGCTGGCCTGCGCCTGCTGTAATACCTTTAAAACCCGGATGCCTTCCTCGCCGTCGGTGACAATGGGTTTCCCCTGAATACCGTCTAAAAACGCCTGACACTCCTCTATGAGCGGTTCTTTCCAATCGGAGGCCAGGTCGATATAGATGCCATCCTTTTTCTCCGGCACGGGGATGTTGCCTTGCCACAGGATATTGTGAGGATACACGGTCAATTTTTCTTCGCGCCGGGCGGTGTCGTCAAAAACCACCATTTTTCTGTCCCCGATCACAATCAATTTCTGCTCTTTAAAGGGATTCAGCCAGGAAACAAAAATATGCGCCGACATGCCGCTGGGAAATTTTAAATGCGTCAACGTCGTGTCGGTTATTTTTGGGTGGAGGATGGAGGAGCCGATGGCCTTTACCGAGGTCGGTTCTTCATTCGCCAAAGCCAAAATCAACGAAATGTCATGCGGAGCAAAGGACCAGAGAATATTTTCTTCTTTGCGGAATTTGCCAAGATTGAGCCTATTCGAATAAATATATTGTATTTTCCCAAGCTCTCCTGTTTGAATCATCTCCATGATTTTCCGGGTTGCCGGGTGGTAGTGCAGAATATGGCCGACGAACAGGACCTTTCCCACCTCTTTGGCCAGATCGCTCAACTCACGGCCTTCCTTTTCCGTCAGGGCCAGAGGTTTTTCCACAAAAACATGTTTTTGGGCCAGCAGGGCGTCCTTGACCATGGAATAATGCATGGCCGCCGGAGTGGCGATGACCAGGGCATCGATTTCCGGACGGGCCATGGTGTCGGTAAAGGATTGGGAGATCTCAATGTCGGGATATTGTTGCTTATGGGATTTGCAAATTTCCTCGGAAGGGTCGCACACCACCCGGAGGACGCCAAGCTGATGCAGGACCCTGGCAAGGTTTTTCCCCCAGTAACCGGCTCCGATCAGAGCGACGTTGAGTTTTTTGGGCAAACAGAACCTCCGATTTGATTTCGCGGGTATTCAGGCGGGTCTAAAGCTTTTCCTGGTTAGGAAATCCACAGCTTCCGGTACAGGACGTTGGGTCAAGCCTTGATGATTTTGTCGGATTTGATTTTTCCGCAGGCGTTCCTGGTATCCACGACAAGATTGGAGTGTTTGACGATCTCCGCGAAATCATAATCCGAATGATCGGTCAGAATCACCGTCATATCATACTGGTTTAAGTTTTCGAGAGGAATACTTTTTTTCCCGACAAACTGATTATATTCCCGTTTGGGTCCTAAAATTTCAGGAATATAGGGATCATTATAATCCACTTTGGCGCCATAGTGCTGTAAAAGTTCCATGATTTTATAGCTGGGGGATTCACGGTCGTCGTCGATGTTTTTCTTGTAGGCCATGCCAATGATGATAATGCGGCTTTCTTTAAGGCTTTTGCCGATGTCGTTCAATCCCCACAGGATTTTCTGCAGAACGTGTTCGGGCATGGAGACGTTGATCTCACCCGCCAGTTCGATGAACCGCGTGGATACCCCAAACTCCCTGGCTTTCCATGTCAGGTAGAAGGGATCGATGGGGATGCAATGGCCGCCAAGGCCGGGGCCAGGGTAGAAGGGCATGAAGCCGAAGGGTTTGGTGCTCGAAGCCTGGATCACCTCCCAGATGTCGATTCCCATTCGATCAAAAATAATCTTGAGTTCATTGACCAAAGCAATGTTCACAGAGCGAAAAATGTTTTCCATCAATTTTGTGGCCTCGGCGGCCTTGGTTCCGGAAACGGGAACGGTTTTTTCAATAATGGAAAGATACAAAATATTTGCGACTTCCAATCCCAGGGGGGTATCGGACCCAATCACCTTGGGAATGGTAGCGGTCGTGTATTGCTTGTTATTGGGATCTTCCCTTTCAGGAGAGTACGCGACAAAGAAATCCTGGTTGGCTTTCAAGCCGCTTCCTGCTTCCAGCGCTGGGGCCAAAACCTCCAGGGTGGTTCCTGGATAGGTGGTGGATTCGAGAACGATCAACTGATCTTTTTTAATATAGGGAGCAATTTTTTGGGCGGTGTCGACGATATAGCTCATATCCGGTTCCCGGTTGTGGTTCAGCGGTGTGGGAACGCAGATCAGCACACAATCCAGCTTAGAAACGACGGAAAAATCCGTCGTTCCTTCGAACTTTCCGTTTTGAAC
>JAJDBE010000112.1 GCA_029261515.1 Nitrospinaceae bacterium
ATCTCCGTTGTCAATCAGCGTGGATTTACTTTCGACTTGATTCATATGTCCTTTCAGGCAAATAACTATTTGCGGCGTTGAGGCGCATCTCTATTTTTATTAATCTTATCTTTCCGACACAACCGGACGGCGCCAAAACTGTACTCGTCTGTTGCCGTCTCCTTGCCCTGCACATAGTCAAAACGGGGACGGCGTGTAGACGTATCGCCCATGAGCCATGAAACTTTAAACGCCCCTTCCGGGAAAATCGTATCCAGGTGGATGGAACCGCCGCCTTTGGCGGGGTTTTCCGAGGCTTCATCATACAGAGACGCCGCCTCATCAAAATTTGGCAGGCGCCAGTCATCAAACCCGCCTATTTTGCGAATGTTCTTTTTATCCGCATATTCTCTGGCTTCATGCCAATTGATGAACTTTCCCTTATCCTGCCAGGAATCCTTTTTCAGCCAGTAAAGCTGCGTTTTTGTATCAAATAGGACTTGCGGCCCTTTTTCAACAAACCGTTGGGGTTTGGTGCTTTGTTCCCGAGGTACGGGTAATTGTTCGGCCTTAGAACTTTGCTCTTGAGGTACAGGTACTTGTTCAGTCATTGATCACCTGGTTGTTTTAAATGATTCAATTTCACTGGGGAACCATCGTCCGCCAGAAAAAATCGCGTTCACGTGCAACGCAAAAGTTTGCCTAAGCAATCACTCGCCGGTATAACCGATTTCCACATTGCCTTCATCCACATTCACGATCACGGGAACAATGTGTTGGCCATTGGAATATTCCAGGAGTTTTTCCAGTCCCTGCGGATTATTATCCACATTGATATAGATGAAAGATTTATTCTGCTTTAAAAAATCTTCCCGGGCCTTTTTCGTGTGCGGGCAATCATTTTTCCCGAATATCATGTAGTGACTCATAATCTGTCTTTGGATCGGCCTGCCTGCCAGAGGCAGAGGAAGGGGCAATCCTCACCTTTCGAATTTTTTGGTTTCCTTACGCCATTCAGGTTCCCATTCGTCCTGAACGTCATCCCGCACAAGGCGGACGTGCGAGTATTCATTATCCTTATGCTCCCAGATCTCGTTACCTGTCACGTAACTGAATTTCATGGCATACTGATGGTAATCAGGCTTTTCCTCGAAAGTCCAGGTATTGTGTCCCTGACCGGAATCGAAAAGAGAGTCGATGTGGATCTCGGCTCCGTCCTTGTCACGATTGGTCTTGGTAAAAGAAAAAAGCGATTGAGCATCTTCGAAACTCGCCAGCCGCCAGTCGTCGTGACCGGCGAATTTCTTCTCATTGACCGATTCGCAGTAATCGTGCGCTTCAAACCAGGTAATGCCATAACCGAATTCGTCGTAAGAGTCGGATTTTTTCCACATCAAATTATTCCGGGTATCGCTTACCGTACCATCTCCGTTGTCGATAAAGGTGGGGACTTCCTCTTCCAGAACTAAGGCATCTTCATCTTCTTCTTCGCCCCAGTCTTCTTCACCTACCCACTCTTCATCATCGCCGTCTTCGTCGGAAGGCTCTGAATTCAGTTCGGCCTTTTCTTCATCCAGATCTTCGGTTTTGAATTTTTCTTCCTCGGACATTATGATCTCCTGTTGTCCATTGAGTTTTATAACGACTTTCGAACCTGAAAGAAAACCTGTTATGTCTATTCAGTACAATTGAGTATGCCTCTAAACGTCGCGGACCATTCGCACAGATGTTCCTGTAGTGGACACGCTTTGTTCCACACAAATTTCTCTAGCGCCAGGGAAATAACATTTCCAGGCATAAGAGTCGAACCGCGTTTCGCAAGTCCAGAAACTGGTTTCCCCACCGGACTGATAATTAGCAACCGAACGCGCCGGTTTTTTCGGCAACTTCAGAAATATCTGTCGATACGCGTCCTCATATTTTAAAAGGGACCGCACCTCACTTTTTGTGGGGAGTCTCCAATCATTATAGCTTAAATATTTTTGCTCGTTACAAGCTTGAACGTAAGCATTCGCCTCATCCCAGTTCAACCACTTCCCCAATTCCTGGCGAGAGTCCTTGAGGGTCCATTGCAAATCTTCCTCGGTGTCGGTCACCGTGCCATTATCATTGATTTGAAAATGCTTAAGGGTTTGCGGCAAAGGTCACCTCTTCCAAATGGGTTGAAAAAAAACACCCTGTTTCCAAAGTTCATTCATCCCCCTTCCAAGAAGAACACCCATCTCAATGATTTATCATGAGGAGGCCTCCGAACCTGGTCATCCATCAATGAATGAAACGTAGAAAACGAGTGTCCTAGTTCTAAAACAATGCTTATTCAAAGAATTAAAAGGGATGTTATTTCAACAAAATACCATCGGGGCCCCTATTTTACAACTCAAATTGAAGCGGTCAAAACCCCTCGGCAGGAGTGGCGGCACCAAACCCCGGTGCTTTGTGGAACACCGGGATTTTCTGTAATTATCCGTATCGCGAAACAACAGAGAAAACAAAGTTCGAAACAGTAGCCCGGTTGCATTGCGGTGCGTTAAAAGAGTTTAGGAATCAACGCCAACCGCCTCCCTGGGTGATAACATCCCGGACCTCCGGGATTTTTTCCAATTTAATACGGCTTTTGTCGAACTCTCCACGCACAAGGCGGACACTGGTATTCAACAGGTCTTCGACCTCCTTATGGCCTCCGGTCCCGCTGTTAAAGGAGTAGACATAGGCTGTAATTTTCCCTCGGGTATTACTGGTCCAGGTATCGTATCCACATCCTGGGGCAAATACGGGATCAATATGGATATCCAAATCGTATTTGTCCTTCAGTGTTTTATTTTTATCGAACAAGCTGTGGGCCTCCTTTTTATCAGGGAGCCGCCAATCGTCATATCCGGCAAACGCCTCTTTATTCTTGTGATCCTTAAACTTGACCGCTTGTGGATAGGTTAAAAACTTCAGGGTATCCAGATACGAATCGTTTTTCATCCACACCAGGTTTGTCAGAGTATCCGTAATGGTGTCATTGCCATTGTCTACAAATCTTGGGTCGGCCATATCATATTCGCTCCAAACACACTTTTCGCATGAGTAATTTTTTTTCTGATTTTAATACTCGTTAAAGGAAAAAACAAAAAAAAAGCTGGAAGGCTTTCGCCTTCCAGCTCGTAATGCTTGAACTTGCTAAAATTATCTTTCACCCTCAGATTTATGACCCATATTACTGAAGATCCCTCTTTCAGTTCCTTCGGGCATTCCCAAGCCAGGCTCAACATAGGTGCTCGGCCTAACATGATCCAGATGATAGTTGTTCTGGTAGGTTTTTCCAGAACCGGGATCGATTTTCCAGTCATGGCGGTCAAACGTCTGCCGCTGACAGTTTACCGAAATGTCTCCAGGACCTTTGTTGGTGATGATGGATTTCATCGCCATTGCATTGGTCTCGTATCCACCAGGAGCCAAGGTCGCTTTAAAAACCTTTTCCCATGCGTAGGCAAATGGGCCAATGTCAAATGTAATGTCGGTTTCTTCGGTCTCACTCAGGTTGTAAACGATCCAGGATGCATTTTCACAAATGGTGCTTGCCCCAGACTTAACTTCTACCACGTTGGCGCTGGCCAACCCTACGAAACAAAAAAATGCAAAAATTGTAGTTAAACTAACGACCGTCCTTCTCATTTGCTCCCCCTTTCAAAAGCGGAATTAAAAGGTAAAATTAGCTAAACTCTCCAATCAAGAAAACCTAAACCACCTCCTATCGGTAAACTTTATCTTGATATTCAAAAAATCTGAAAACAATTTTAAGTTTTATGGCAAAACATACCCTTGCCACCTGATGTTGGCTTTTCTAGGGTCGAGCAAAAATAGCAAAGGCGCTAGTGGAAGTCAAGGAATAAATTAAAGAACGATTTATCAACGATACTAACCCATTTAAAATCAACAAAAACACGCAACCCTATATTTCTAAAGGTTTTTTTGTTTTACACCCTGAATTTCAGGGTGGTCAGGCTGGCCAGAGCCAGGGAGTTCCTCAACACCTTTTCCCCATCCTCGGAGATATCATTCACCACCAACTGCAGAGCCCGTAGATTCTTCAAATATTTTGCCTCGGCCAGGTAGGCGGCGCCCTCATCCCCGATACTGTTGGAAGCCAAATTCAACGTCCGCAAGTTAGAAAAAATCGGGGAATCCGCAATCGCCTTGACTCCTGCATCGCCAATGCTGTTTTGGGATAAATCCAAGGCTCTCAGGTTCTTTAACTCTTCATTCTGCGCCAGCGCACGCGTGCCCACTTCACGGATGAACTTGGCTTTCAAATTCAGGACCTGCCCGTCTTTGCTCAAATTATCCCGTATCAGTTCTTCAATATTTGCCATAATCCCTTATTCTTTCCGAATGATCAATTCCTTAGCCGCTTCCTTCGATCTTCTTGGCTTCGAACCCATATTCGTCGTATGCCTGCCAACCTTCCTGCAACATCATTTTAGCATACTTGACCATCAAAATCGCCTGCGAATGGTTGGGATCAATTTCAAGAGTCTTTTTGAGATGCTTGGCCGCCTCCTTAACATCCTTGATTTCCTCGCCATAAAGATCGATCTGGCGTGATTTGTCGATCAGATCTGAAGCCCATTTGTAGTAAATGTCGGCGATCTGTTGAGGCGCATTTTTACTGACATACTCGGCAATTTCATCGTCTGCTTTCAGCTTGTCGAGATACTTGATGGACGATTCAAATTCCGCTATGGGCAGTTCGTAGTCTTCCCGTTCCACCTGGGTGATGGTACCCCCAGCCTTATGCGCGGAATGCAGCCCTACGGAACTGCGCACCACGGTGCCCTGAATTCCGGAAATCAGTTTATGGTAGTACAGATTGCCGATAGCGAAGTGAATGATGGAACTGAAGGCTTTCTCTTCGTCATATTCCAAAGCCAAATCAAATTCCGATTTGGCTTCATCCAGCTCTCCGACCTCAACAAGAGCTTCTCCCAGATTATAGTGATGGACGCAATTTTCCGGTTCTTCCTCGATCTGCTGGCGAAACTCTTCAATCTGAGCGTCGATGTCAAATTCGACTTCCTCGTCTTCCCCAAATTCGGAATCGGATTCTTCCGCTTCCAGGGAAGCCTGCTGGTTTTCCTCAACCTCCCCGGTGGCATGGGATGCAAGACTGGACTCTTCCTCTGTTGCAGAGTCTTCCCCGGAAGGTTTCAATTCTTCTTTATCAGTCTCGTCATTTTTCATAGAAAACCAAAAAGAATTGTGTCGATTAACGGTGTAACGATTCTATCAAATCCAGAGGCGATCGGGGCGGTAATATGAATGGACGCCCGGTCCACGGCAAAACCGCTTCAACGTTTTTGTGTGCTTTTTATAGGTTCCAATTTTCGTATCCCGCGAATCACAGACAAGGAAAGTCCGGGACCTCCCTTGGGGCTTAAAACCGCCTTGCCACGGATGAAATTAAACGTCCACGCGTATTTATCCTTGTACAATTCGCTGGTCCAGAAACAACAACTGGTGTAGCCGAAGATCGGGTCCATATGAACCTGGTTTTCGGTCCAATAGTAATTCCAGGGAATGATCTTTTCTTCTTCATACAACGTGGTCAGTTCTTCGCGGGTCGGCAATTCCCAATCATCGTAACCGGCAAAACGTTTTTCATTGAGGTCCTTAATATACCCCTGCGCCATTTCCCAATTGAGCCATTTTTTCAACTCCTGATACGAGTCATCCTTTTTCCACATCAGGCCGTGCTTGAGGTCGGTTACGGTTCCGTCCTGGTTGTCCTGATACCTTGGATCGTTGGAAGGCGTCAGGGGTTCCTTGGGTTCTGTCAGCGATCGAATCTGGTTATCGAACAGATCGTCGTTTCCCGTTTCTGCCGGGGTCACCGTCGCCAGCACCAATAGAAAAGCCAGGAGGGCGATTTCCGGAAAGGTCATTCTGAAATATCTCCAACAAATGCGCGGCTTTGCCTCAATTTCTCTTTGACTGGATTCTTTTAGACGCATAGGAAATATTTTTCTAATTATTCTTCTTGTGGCGCCCAATCGGGCTCCCAGGAAAGGCAGAGTCCTGCAGGATCTTTGAACTGGCCGGGCTCTTTCCCGACCACTCCCCATTTGGAGACAAAATTCAGATCGGGATCGAATTTTTGAATTCTCTGATTGATCGTATCGACGACAAATACGTAGCCGTAAGGGTCTTCAACCAGCATCATGGGGCAATTGAACTGCCCGTCTCGTTTTCCGGCTTCCCCGATGACGCCAAGCGATTCCCCCTCGCGGGAAAACAATTGCAAACGATTTTGACTTTTCTCCGCCACCAAAATCGTGCCATCGCGGCGAACCACAATTCCGTTAGGGAAATTAAGCCTGCCCTGTTCAAACCCGTACTCACCGAATTTGGAAAGAAACTGTCCGTCCTCGTTAAAAATTTGAATCCGCTGGTTGTCCCGGTCGGCGACATAAATGTTGCCCTCTTTATCCAATGCGACTCCGCCTGGGAATTTGAGAAACCCGTCAAAATCGCCGGCAAAACCGAAGCTCAGCAGAAAATCACCGTCATCATCATAGCGTTTGATGCAGTGGTTGGAGGTGTCCACAACCAGAATCGTTCCAGTAGGTTCAGCGATGATCGCCTGCGGCCAGTAAAATTTTTCCTGCCCCCAGCCTTCCCCGCCAAACTCAAACAGAAAATCGCCATCAACATCAAACTTCTGAATACGGTGGCAGCCAGTATCCGCAACCCAGATGTTGCCGTTGGAATCCACCGCCACAGCACTCGGAGTTTTGAACTCTCCGGGGCTGTACGGAGGACGCGTTCCCCCCGACTTGCCAAAGGCAGACAAAAATTTACCATTGCCATCGAACTTTTGAATCCGGTCGTTTCCAGCATCGGCCACCCACACATATAGCTTGGAATGGTCGACCGCAATCTCTTCAGGTTGTTCTTCCGGAAGCGTTTCACGATCCAGCACCTCAAGGGCCGTTTCCTCCTGACCCGTCAATTCTTCTTCTTTTGTTTCCGACTCTTCCGACATAAACACCTTTATCTGACTTTAAATCTTCTTGATAAATACAGCACCTGATCGAAGGACGGCTATCAGGATGCACCTTGCCCAAACCGGTTCAGCTCCCTGAAAAATCTTCTGTTATTAGGAGGAAAAATAAAAGGATGTCTTTCAACCTTCACGCAAACGCGGCTTTCCATAAACTGCCGTTGACGAACCTTGGGAATGGTTCCCAACACGGACTAAGCTAAGGAGAGAAAATAAGATTTAAAAATTATTCCCCAAGGGGGCATATGTCCTCGGAGAGAGCGCCTCCTCAAGTTTTTAAACCCCGCAAAGCAAGACCTTTATTCCTTGATCATAAAGGCTTTGCAATCCAAAACCTGGTATTCAAAGTCACATGCCTTCTGCAATTCCTCCAGCCTTTCATTCCAATTGGTCTTAAAATTGTCGAGGCTTTCGGATTTCGGCTTTTTCTTCATCAGACTGACTTCTTTTATCAACGGTTTCACCATGTTTTTATGGACCAACTGCAGCACATTTCTTAACTTCAATATACAATCCTTGGTCACCAATTCTCTTGTCACGCCGTCGACCTTTTCCAACAGCCGCAAAAAGGACTGGATGGTGTTCAGCTGGTTGGCATAGGATTCTGCCAAGCGATGATCGTATTTTAAACCGCAATCAATGTATGCCGGCATCAGCCACATGCTGCAATGGTGATCGAACTTGACGGAAAGGGTGATCAGCTTTTGCAGGTAATCGACTTCACGGAGGTCTTCCTCCTCCTCTTCGCCTGCTTCGATCTCTTTGGCGGCTTTTTCTTTTTCCTTTTGCAGTTCCAGCTTGATTTTTTCAAGCTCACTCAAATCCGATAGGGAATCGACATCCTTGGTCTCCGTCCCGGCGGCATCTTTATTTTCTTCTTCGTTTTTGGTTTCAGTTTCCTGGTCACTCAAGGCACAACCTCCTATTCAAACGCGGTGTTTTAAAACTGCTAATTCAATATGTTGCAATCAAATTTGGGATTGGAACCAAGTATAGACTTTCGCTCTGGGGGTGTCAAGCGATTACACCGCCCATAAAATAAGGGTTTTGCGGGGGTGTGAGTGGGAAGTTCCGTTGCCGGAACCTACGGACGCATTCCGGTTTTACCGCAAAAAGCCTCGATTGACAGGGGGGCATTGCAGGTATATTCTCTACTCATAAAAAAGCTAATTGAAACAACGATATCGTAAAATCCAGATCGTTTTAATCCAGATCGTTTTAATCCAGATCGTTTTAATAGGGATGAACCCATGAAATCGGCATTGGTATTTCCGCCGCAATGGTTCCCAAGTCAGCCGTACCTGGCTTTGCCAACGCTCAAGGCTTATCTGGAATCCAAGGGGCATGAGGTCGATCAACTCGACTTCAACATCGAAACTTATGAGGTCTTTCTGTCACGGCAGTACCTGACCCGCTGTGTCGACATCATCCGCGACCGCCTTTCCCAGCCGGCCTACACCCCGGAAGAGCAGGAGGTCAAATCGGTTTACAGACAGATCCTGTCCGACCCGGACTATCTCGAAACCGTATTTTCCGAGGTCGAAGAGGCGGCCAACGTGCTTCGCACCGAAGAATTATTTTTCCAGTTCCCCCTGTACAAAAAAGCCTTCACCACCCTGAAAATCGCCATGAAGCTCATTTCGTATGCGCATTTTCCAAGCAAAATCGACCTGGAATCGTTTTTCATGCAGGGAACGCCGGAAGAGAACCTGAGCGGCATTCTTTCCGCCACCGTCGATAGCGTGCGCAACCCGTTTCTGGCCTTATACGAGGACTATCTATTGTCCCAGGCAGAATGGCAGGACTATGGCCTGGTGGGAATCTCGATCATCCATGTCGGGCAAGTGATTCCCGGACTGACGCTGGCGCGGCTGTTGCGCAAGCAATACCCGCACTTGCACATCGTCATCGGCGGCAGTGTGTTCGCCCGCCATCAGGATATTCTCGAGGGTAAGGAAGCGCTGTTCGAGGAATTCTTTCACAGCATCATTTTGTTTGAGGGCGAACATCCCCTCGACCAGCTCATCGTGCATCTCAAAGAAAACAAGCCTCTCGACACCGTTCCCAATCTGATCTATCTGGACAATGGCAAAATCCGGGGCAACGAAAAAGCCAAGTCTCTGCCTTACGAGCAGTTGACCCGCCCGACATTCGACGGACTGCCGCTGGACAAATACCTGATGCCCTACCCCGTCCTGCCCTATATGGCGAGCCGCGGATGCTATTGGGGCAAATGTACGTTCTGCACCCACAGTTTCATTTACGATTCCTACTACCGCAAGGAGAACGAGAGCCGTGTCGCCGAAGACCTCGATTACCTCGGCAAGCGTTACAAAACGAAATACTTCACCTTCTCGGACGAAGCCATCTCGCCGAACGCATTTCGCAGAATGTCCGCGGCGATCCTCTCTCAAGGCGTCGACATGCGGGCTTTGGGAATGCTGAAGTTTGAGTCGGGCAATGTGGAAACTCCGGAATTATTCGAGGAGATGCAACGTGCCGGATTCATCATGCTGTTCTTCGGGCTGGAAAGCGCCAACGACCGAATTCTCTCTATCATCGACAAGGGCTGCGATCAGGCCACCGAAAAACTGGTGCTGAAGAACAGTTCCGACGCCGGCATCTGGAACCACCTTTACCTGTTCTTCGGCTTCCCCACGGAAGAGAGGCACGAAGCCGAGGACACCATCCAATTCACCGTGGAAAATGGGGAATCCGGGAGCGGGATCATCCATTCAGTGGGTCAGTCCACGTTCGCGCTGGAAAAGGATTCCGCCGTCTACCACAATCCAGGCAAGTTCAAGATCGACCGCATCCTGCACGACCCGGAGCGGGACATGGCGATTGTGTTTGATTTCGATATCAAGCTTGGAATGCCGCATGACGAGGTCATGCAGGTGTATGAGAATTTCAACAACATCATTGAGGAAAACTTCCCCTCCCGCACCATTTGGAATTACCTGTCGCGCGAACATTTTTTGCTTTACCTCGACCGTTTCGGCAAGGAAGAAATTCTCAACATGGCCCGCGACGAAGAATTACTCGGGCAAATCTGATATCGCCGCGAAAATAGTTCTCATTACAAGTTCGGCCAAGGGAACTCTCTTGGGAAACCCATGTTCCCGCCCGAGAAAAATCCATTTTCCCATAAACTTCCAAAGGGTTTCGCTTCTTGACACCCCCAGGGAGATGCCCTAAAATTCGATTACACTGCTCAGTACAATTAGAGTTCAGGCCAAATTTTCCAGGAGTCATTGCGAGATGAGCGAAGCCAAAGGCAATCCTAAAGACTGGGTCACCATGAAAATCGACCCGGAGATTTTTGACGAGTTGGGAGTCCGGGATCCAGAACAAATCAAGCTGGAAACCAAAATCATGAAGAAAGTCCGCCAGGTCCTAAAAGAACTGAAAACGGATCCCAACAACCTCGAGAAAATGAATGAACTGGCGACTTATTATATCGACGGGGCCAACTACGAGGACGCCATCAAGGAATCCCGCAAAGTTCTCAACAAAGACAATAAAAACGCCAAGGCCTATAAGCTCATCGGCACCGCCTACAGTCTGTCCCACCATGAGGATGAAGCCATTCGTGAATTGAACCGCGCCGCGGAACTGGCGCCTGATGACCCGGAAGTGCATTTCAACCTTGGCGGCGTCTACATGCTCAAGGAAATGTTTGAAAATGCCACCCGCAGTTTTCAAAGAGTCATCGACCTGGACCCAACCGACACGATGGCGTATGCGAATCTGGCCGCCGCTTATGACCTGCAAATGAAATACGATGATGAAATCGCAGTATTGAAGAAGGTGTTGATGTTCAGCCCGGAAGACAAAATACTGCGCTCGGCATTGTCGACGACGTATTTCAACGCCGGTTACTACGACGACGCCTTGAATGCCGCTCTGTGCGTGGTCGAACTCGACGATAAAGACCCACAGGCCTACTGCAACCTGGGCAGCTGCTATTCGGTTAAAAATATGATCGACGAGGCGGTGACCGTATTTAAAAAAGCCAGCGAGCTGGACCCGGAATACAATCTTCCGCACACCAACCTCGGCAGTCTTTATGCCACCATGGGCCGTCTGGAAAGCGCCATCAAGGAATACAAAATGGCCACGTCGCTGAATCGCAGCGATGCCCTGGCCTGGTTCAACCTCTACAACTGCTATAAAGAAGTCGGCAGGACCGAGGAGGGCAACGAGGCCTACCGCACCTACGAAAAATTGATGAAAGGCCTCGACGGCGCGGCTGGTGGTGAGGGAGCCGGGGGCGAAAATCCCTCGAATATCCCTGGTGGCGTCTCTCAAAGCGGTGCCTATGCCGGCGGCGGCGGCATGTCTGGAAACGCCGCAGGAATGGAGACCCTCGCCGACGAAAAGAAACCGGAGTGATCTTGCAATCCCCTGACTGGGGCTTATGAGCGGCGCCGATGAATCAAAATCCCCAAAACACGCTTCCCCTTGGGGATTTCAAGCCTTCGGATCAGTGGCAGACCCATATCAATTTCATTTTTTACGGGACGCTCGGGCCCGCGATCCACAACCATTTTCAGACCTACGTCAGCCGGGACTACCGGCTGGCCCACACCCTCGCGGAAGACTATTATCAGCAGGTTTGCGATTCACCCACACAAACCACCCGGTTCATTCAGGAGTGGGGCGTGGGCAACGGCAATCTGGCCGCCAGTTTTCTTTCCCGTCTTAAGGAACTCGACGCCGATGAACGGGTGTACCCGTTCACCCACTACATCCTCTGCGATTATTCAGAAGAGATTTTAAAAGGGGTGCGCTTAAACCCCAGGCTTTTAGAACACCGGGGCCGATTTTCCACCGTTCGGGTGGACGCCAGTCATCTCGACTGCTTCAAGCCCCAGTCGCTGGATAAAATCATTTCCAACGAAATCTGGGACGATCTGGCCACCAAAGTGCTGCTAAAGCACGACGGCACGGTGTACGAAGAATACCTGCAACCACAGCTTGATCCCTCTCTTGTGGATGCCGACTTCCATTCCCTGCAAGACTGGTTCGACGAAAAGAATCTCGAAGAACTTCAGGCACATGCGTCTTTGCTGCCTGCTATCGTGTGGGAACGCAGTTTTCAACGGGTCGATATCAACGACTGGCCTTACCACGAGGCCATTGAAGAACAATTGCAACAATGCGGCGATGAAATTCCGCTGCCCATCAATACCGGCGCCTTCATTACTTTGGAACGGGCGCACCACCTTTTAAAACCTGACAGCCAGGGATATACGGGATTCGATTACGGCATGTTCGGCCTCGACGATCTCAATCAGGAGGGGCGGCCCTACTTCAATCTCTACGGCGGGCAATACACCTTCATGGTCAATTTCGATCTTCTGGCCCGAGTGGGCAAAAGTATTGGATTCGGTCAAGTGGACAAAGACTACCAGGACCGATACGTGGGCCGGCAACTGGACGGCCCGGTGGTGAGCCTTGTGGAACTGGTGCAAAATCATCCGCAGGTGGCCGAGATGGCGCCCTGGGACCGCGATGTTTTAATGCTGCAAACGATCCACGCGGTCAACACGACCTACCGCAGTCCTTACAAAAACAAACTGGAGTACCCGCCGATGGACGGCACGCCCAAAAAACAGCGGAAATTGATCGCGCAACTGGCGCAAAAGCTGAACCCCTACGGTGTGCCCGATACTGTAGCTTATGTCAGCGAAAGCGAGGTGTTTAAGGCTTTAAAACCGCTCAGGAAGCTCGGCTACCGCGAGAAAGACCTGCAGAGGGTTTTTCATTCCCACCCCCCGGCCATTGCTTTCACCGCCATTCACTTTCGCTGAACCGAAGCACACCCTCCCCTGCCGTCTGGGAATTTCTTTGAGGCACGTTGGCAAATCGTCCTATAATGAATTTGATCCAGTTTGACTCAATTTAATTGAAGCCCCTATCCTAAAAAATGCTCAGTATTTTTGTCGAAGCCAGTTGCAACCGCTATAACCGGGACGAGTGCATCGATTGCCATGTCTATGAGCCGCTCGGCAATCTGCCCAAATCCGAGTGGCACATGCCGCCGGAGGATGCCAAGCTCATGGCTGACAATATTCGCAAGGTGGACGTGCTGAACACTCTGGCACAGCAGGAGATCAACCTGACCGGAGGCGAAGCGTCGCAGAATCCTGACATCGTCGAGATCTTTAAAATTTTCCGCACGGTGACGCCCAACGTCTGCCTGCACACCAACCTCGACATCAACTCGGAAAATTCCAAACGCTGGCAGCGGCTGGTGGAGATCATGCAACTGGGCGGCAGAATCGACATCACCCTGTACCCGGTTTCCTGGGAGCGGTTTCAGGAACCTCTGCTCAAAAAAGTGTTGCAGTTGCAGGACCGGCTTTTGGTGAATGTCGTTTACGAAAACATCGAAGATTTAAAACGCCAACTCGAATTGCTTCTCGGTTTTTTCCACGAGCGGGGCGAAACCTACCAACACGTCATGACCCTGCTCAAGGAATATCACGACAAAGTTTCGCGTCTGCTGGAAACCAACCCGTATTGCAACGAAGCCGAGTTCACGAAAGCCATGGGCAATACCGGGTCCTTCGCCAACAAGAAGGAATTCATCTTCGGTATTAATTTGTTACCGGCGTTCAAGGTCGATGCACTTGGCCGCCGAGCCATGACCTCCGTCCCGTTTCCCAAGGACACGTATCTGATCGAATGCCCCGCCGCGCGCGGGTCGATCGACATCATGACCGTCCGCCAGAATGGGGACATGACGCCCTGCTGTGATGTGGGCAACCTGCAATGCCAGCCGCGCTTTGGCAACCTGCTGAAAGACTCACCGGAAGCTATTCTCGAAAAATTTGCGGTATCGGGAAAAATCATGGCCGCCGGCATCATGAAAAACCGGGTCAACATGCAGAATTCCCGCGCCGGCGAATGGGTGGAAGAAGGCATCCCGCCCTATTGCAGTTGATTTCTCATCCCCGTCCCCCCTCTTTCCAGGCTTATGCGGTAAAGCCCGTTAAATTGCTGGTATACTGGTCATTGCAATACTTCTGAAATTGGGAAAGACACCCTATGTTTTATGGATTCGGACAGCGCCAGCAAGAATTGCTCGAAACCCTTTTGACCCACAAAAGG
>JAJDBE010000113.1 GCA_029261515.1 Nitrospinaceae bacterium
ATGTCTTCCGCTTCGCCCCAAAACAACTCCTCATCCCACTTTTGAAGTTGCCAGATTCTTTTTTTTAAAATTATAATCGGCCCGGAAATATGGACGTTTTTATCCCAATCTGAAATATCTAAAGTGCCGTTGGTGTGAAAAAGTTTAAAATCATCTGGGATTTGAAAGTTTTCATCCGCGACTTCCCAGTTGCAATCGACAATTGTATCCTTATGTTCCACTCGAATGGGAGATCCCAATACTTCAAACTCGGGTCCCCACTGTTTCATTCCCTCAAACCAATTGTCATCGAAGTAAATCCTGTCGTGGATCACGCAGATGTTTTCATATTTTGCATTCTCACAGATCAAATTTTTCTTTTTGGTGATCCACCCTTTATCGTCCTTTTCTGAAAAGGGGATATACCGCATATCCTCTTCAATCTCTCCGGAGTAAGTCCCGCAAACAACCACCTCGTATTGGGGAATATTCTGTCTTCGCAGGCTGTTGATAATCTTTTTTATCTGGTCAATTCGCTTGCCGTTGGTGATGATTCCAAACGTCCAGTGGTTTATTTCATCCTTGGCATATTTGACCGGTTTCTGCTTTTCAATGACAACCGACCACCAGCTCTCATTTATCTCATTATAAATTACCTTATGGTTATCCTTGTATATATTGAGTATTGCTAATTCTTTTATCAGGTCCTGATGGCTAAGAATTTCATTTTCCTGAAATTCAATGATGATCCTGCCGCCTGCACGGATCAGGTGGAACCATTCATACAACAGGATCCTATAATACTTGGATTCATTGATCAAAGCCCTTGAGTATGCAAAGTCAAAAGCTTCAAAGCCAAGGCTGCGGTACGGGCGGTAAAGATTGTCGGTTTCTAAATAAAAATGCGTTGTTCCCTTTAAAAAAGGTTCCTTGCTTAGGTCTACTCCCTTGCCTTTGAGAAACTGCTTTAACATCGACTACTTTTTAAATCAAAAGAATCTAAGAAAAATTCTTCGGGATATTGATAACAAAAGATAGTGGTTATAGGGAAATAAATTTTTCCCTGCAACTCTTAGCTGTCTACAGCCTTAATAGAGCTTTGAAGGGATCAAGAACGACGGACATTCCATATTCCCTTCTTAAAATGCGATTGCGCCGGATATAATTTCTCCACCAGCCCAAATCCATCGCTTTGTGCAAAACCATGGATCTTATGGCTTTCTTTCTAAACCGCACAACTTGGTCTGTGGACAGATCTTCCGTATCGAACGCTCTTGTTCTTGCGCCATCAAATTTATTGTATTCAACCTCCTTGAGAATCCCAGCCTGAACAAGCTTGTTATGCATGGCTGTTCCTGGGAATGGTGTGGCAATGGATGCTTGTGCGTAATCAAATTTGATTTTATTGGCCAGGCTTAAAGTTTCCTGCATTGTATCCAGAGTATCTCCTGTAGTGCCGAACATGAATGTGGCATGTGTCATGATCCCGTATTTACGGCACCATCTGGAAACCTGGATGGCCTTTACGGGGTCCAGGGGCTTTCCGATCTTTTTCAGGACCTCCTTATTCCCATTTTCAACGCCGAATTTCATGAAGATGCACCCTGCATCGGCCATGGCCTTGATCATCTCTTCATCCGATGACATGGCATCGCCCATGCAAGACCAGGGGATGTTTATCCCTCTGGCTTTGATTTCATTGCAAATGCCCACTACGTGCTTTTTGTTGACGCAAAAATCGTCATCATCGAAATAAACTTCCTTAGCGCCAAATTTATTTATTACATACTCCATCTCGTCAACGACCCGTTTAGGGTCAAACATTCTGTACACCCTGTTGCCGTACATGACCTGAGGCCATAGGCAAAAATCACATCCATAGGGGCACCCCCTTGAAGAATGAAGGGTGACGGAAGGGTTGTATGTGATGACTCCGTCGCCGTATCTGGAAATGTCCGGCTCTTCGTTTGAAGGGAATATTTCAAATGCAGGAAAGGGGAGGGTATTGACGTCTTCAATATAACCTCTTTTTTCTGAGAGAACCGCATCGCCATTTTTTTTGTAGCCCACCCCATCCAGAGGAAACTCTTCAGCTCCCTGGCTTAGCAACTTTACGACTTCGCACAAAGCAAAGTCGTATTCGCCTTTAATAACAAAGTCAATGAACGGGTAATCCTCCAGTATCTTTTCTGCATAGGAGGTGGCATGCGGACCGACGAAAACCAGCTTGATTTTTGGAATCAAACGTTTTAGTTCTTTTGCCAGGTTCACGTCATGTAAGAATGCGTGCATGGCAGTTTCGACAACAATAACATCTGGATCTAGAGCAACGGTCCTCTTAATAAATTCTTCCCTTGAAATATTTAGGGCCACTCCATCTAATGCGTGGACGTCAAACCCCTCGTTCAAGAGGACTTTTGCGGCATAGGCCAGATAAAACGGGAAAGGGGGCCTGCAAATATCTTTCTTGTTTTTTTCATAACTCCAAGGCCAGCGACTTCCGGCCTTTATGTAATACCGCTCCTTAGTCGGACTGATCTCCTCCGAAACAGCGGAATTGGCCATTAAAATCTTCATTACCTTGTCTCCTTTTTCTTCTCCTGTACCCGAAATCCTGGATGCATAGCGGGAGAGAAATAGTTTATTCAAGCCTTGTTTAATCTACGTTATTTTTTTCGGAATGGGGAACCTATTTCTAAAGCATTACGAAAGCCCGTATTCCAACTTTCAAATCTTTAAACTTAAGGTTTGAGGAATTAAAATTTACTTTTCTCTTGGTTGATGCGTCTACTGAAAGGCATTCTTTTGCCGCCTCAACTTACCAAAAAAACATAAGAAATTCTATCAGAACCTTTGTTTTTTAAACATTTTTATTAGACTCTCAGGCGGAATGTCCTAGTCTTGCGGATGGGGGTCTTTTTGTGTACATTAGTGGCTAGCAGACTAGAAACTAAAAAAACAATTCTATAAACATTATAGAATTGAAATTGTGATGGCAATTTTGGATATCCGAAAAGATCTGTAGTTATTTTGGAAAGAAAAGTTAGTTTTTGAGCGACTGGATTGGTCCTCATGATGGTGATAAGTCTCATCTGTTTTCAAGTAACCTCCCGATTTGCTTTATATCTCAAATTTTTTACCTTTGTGTCGCCACAGAAAAAACGGTCAATCATAAAAGTGGAAGTTTCAATCGACAACACCATTAAATCCCATTTTCTGCAGTGTGGAGGTGTAATTGTCATGCCAATTGCTTGCCTTTGCTTTCAAAATTACGTTTTTCCTGGTTGCAAAAATTTTTTGAGGGTTTTTCAGATATTCCATGACGGCATCAGCGATCGCCTCCGGTCTGTCGTCGGCGGTGACAGTTCCCAGATTTTCAGCCGCAATTTCTCTGGTTACAGGGGGAACGGGGGTTGAAATTACCGGCAGCCCGCAGGCGAAGTACATGCGGATCTTGATCACATCCCCAAAGGGTTTTCTGGATCCTTGAACCATGGGGTAGGGAGCCACCGCAATTCCCGCCTTTTGTTGCAGTCGAATCACTTCACGCTCCTCCTTGATGTAGCCTGTGATTCGAACACGGTCGGCAATCCCGTAAGTTTCAACCTTTTCCCGCAGGGCACCTTCCATTCCCCCTCCTCCTATGAGAAGTAATTTTGCGGTTGGGTGCTTCCTGGTCACGAGGTTAAATGCCTCCACCAGCAATTGAGGTCCGTTTTCGGAAATGAAGCCTCCCGAATAAACGATTAACTCGGGATCGACTTCTCCGTCGGCCAAAATATTTTCAGGATTGTAATCATAGGAATAGGGGACATACAACTGAGGGGATATCTTATCCTTGTCATATCCCAGAAGGTTTAGTCGGGCATCCCCGATGGCATAGGTGATGTTCCAGGTATAGTCGCAGTGGTAACTGACAAATTTGTCCAGAGCCAGGTAAAGGGAATTAAATGCCTTGTTTTTATACCGATCTGGCGCCCAGTCAAAAATATAGTAAGCAACCTGATCCACGTAACCCAGTTTTTTAAGGACAACGCCGCTACCCGCATTGATCGATTCCACGCCAATAAAAAGATCAACCTTTTTCTTTATATGCTGATTGGCAACTATGAAGTTTGAAAGCAAATCTCTGATTTTCAAGGAAATATAGGTTTGATTGCTTTTTAAGGTCCGGTTTTTTCTCGGGTAAAAGGGGATTTTCATGATCTCATGAGCCACTTCTTTCTTCCCTTGAAACTTTCGGAAAACGATTTCCCCGAAATCCGTCCCTGGGAGAGGTTGTTCGAGAATATAAACCGTGAGATCGCCTAGTGCGGTGAAGTAGTTGAGCAGAGGATTAACCGGGCCGCTGTTATTGGTTCTGACGCCATCGTAGATAAATGTATAGGTGGAGATAAAGACCGTGCGAAGGGGTTTTTTGCCGACGGAGCTCATTTCGCTCTTTGGTTAACTTTGTGGATTGAATGATCAGAACTCTTACGGATCCAGCAACGCTCAAAGGTGGGGATCAAGAATTTCAGCAATTGCTTCCTGTTTTTTTGCATAAACGCTGGTCAAGTTCTTTGTAAATCTCTTCCAGGATATTATGAATACCGAAATTGAAATTCCAATCCGGGTAATGGGATTTGAATTTGCCAAGGTCGCTGATCCACCAGATATGATCGCCTATGCGATTCACATCACTGTAGGTCCAGTTCATTTTTTTGCCGGTGATGGCCTCGCACATTTCAATGGCTTCAAGAATGGAACAGTTGGAATGCCGGGAGCCGCCAGCATTGTAAACTTCTCCCGGCCGCGGAGCTTGATAAAAATGCCAGAACATGTTCACTAAATCGTAAGAGTGGATATTGTCTCTTACTTGTTTGCCTTTGAACCCGAAAATCGTATAGGGATCTCCCGTAAGAGCACATTTCATTAAGTACGCCAGAAAACCATGCAGCTGGGTGCCACTATGGCGGGGGCCTGTAAGACAGCCGCCTCGGAACGATCCTGTCTTTATATCAAAGTATCGGCCATATTCCTGGACAAGAACGTCCGCCGCTATTTTGCTCGCTCCGAATAGGGAATGCGTGCTCTGGTCGATGCTTAATTTTTCGTCAATTCCTTCTTTATAGTAGGGATGATTCGAATCCAGTTCCCACCGCTTTTCCAATTCGACCAGGGGGAAACTGTTTGGAGAATCCCCGTATACCTTATTGGTCGAACAAAAGATGAAAACCGCCTTCGGGCAGTTGAGCCGAGTCATCTCCAGGAGGGTAAGGGTTCCATTGGCGTTGACGGTGAAATCTGTAAAGGGATCTTTGGCGGCCCAATCGTGGCTGGGCTGGGCGGCGGCGTGTATGATCAATTTGATGTCATTGCTATATTCTTTGAATATAGCTTCCATAGCTTTGATGTCACGGATATCGGCGCTGATGTGCTTATAGTTGGGAACCGTTTGGCATAACCGTTCAACATTCCAGGCGGTGGAAGCGTCCGCACCAAAAAACTGTTCTCGCATATTATTGTCAATGCCGATAATGGCATCGAAGTCCTTGGATAGGAATTCTACGGCTTCACTTCCGATCAATCCCCCCGATCCGGTAATCAAAGCTAGGTTCATCTAATGGACCACTCCTTGTTAGAAATTTTTCTTAAACCTTAAGTTCGTTAATTTCTTATCGAATATAGCTCAGGATTTCCCCTGAAGATATTCGGCCGGTGTTTTTCCCCTGGCCATTATGCGCTATATTTTTCTAAATTTAATGAAGATATTCGTGAACCCGTTATTCTTTTGGTATTCCTTATTTTGAAATGCATTGATCGTTCTTTCAAAAAAGGGCCGCCTTCGAAATATCCACTTTGAAAGATAAAGGTTGTTCACGGCTAAAATTTCCCAGAACCCTCCTTTGATCACGGTGTCAACGACTGAGAACCCCGATTTTTCCGCCATTTTAACCAATGTATCTTTTGAATAATGCCGGTGCCCAATCAGCCACCATGCGGGATCTAATACATTGCTGGCAATATGGGCGTAGGGGGTCGATAAGTAAAACGCCCCATGTTTTTTTAGGACGCGGTGAACTTCACTCAACATTTTCAGTTCACTTCTTACGGGGATGTGTTCGATCACGGCCCATGAGACCACCGTATCAAATGTGTCGCTATTAAAGGGAAGGTCGGTCGCGTCACCCACCTGAAATCTTATTTTTTCATCTTTCGCATATTTTATTGCCGTCGCGAGACTTTCCTCGCTCTCTTCGGTCCCGGTAATTGAAAAGGCTCCCCGTTGGATCGCATTCAGTTCAAACCATCCATACCCGCAGCCAACGTCTAATATATTTTTTTGAAAAACATCCTCATCGGAAACGAATTGAGTGCTGAATAATGTCTGGCCCTCCAATGCATCCGTTGGTTTTTCGTCAATGATATTCTTCATTTAAGGTTTTTTTAATAAGAACTTCCCTTCTCAATATTTTTTGACAGGAGGGTTAATCCTGAAAAGGCTCTTCCAATGCGGAAAATGATTGAGAGGTTCTTAGAATATTTTGCGGCAAGGTTCCGGAAAACTGACCCATAGAGTGGTCATAATGGTTTTTCTTGCCTTTGGGATTGAATGGGATTTTTAATGTTTCCCGGATTTCGCTTTCCAATGCATTGCGGCAATCAACCAGCTCCTTCGAAGTCAAAAAATCGGTGAACACATAGGCCTGATAACCCTCATCCGGGTCTCCCTTATAATACTTGGCCGTGGTATTGTAATTGACCTCATAACTAAACAGCCGGTCTCCGGTTGGCTGATAGGTGTAGATCCAAACATCGGGACGATTGGGATCCTGAATTGCATGATCGTAATATGGAGTGCCTGGATAAGTGGTGATGATAGTGATGTCCAAATCATCCGGTTGAGTTTTCAGCAGCCAGTTTCTGGTGGCTTCAACGGTTTTTTCTGACTCACCCGGGTGCCCTAATGACATCAGGGCTTTCACTTTCAAACCATACTTTTTCGCAATTTCAAGACACCGGGAATTGTCGTCCTGGGTGGCTTTCTTGTTAATGTTTTCTAATATCCTGGGGGCCCCAGACTCAAATCCAATTAAGATCCAACGAAACCCCGCCTGATACATGACTTTGGCCTGTTCCTCCGTGAATAATTCGGATTTGATGAACCCTCTTAAACGGAATTCGACTCCAAGCTTATTTTGAGCTTCCAGAAGTTGATGCATGAGTTCGACCAATTTAGGACTCACATTCAGTTCGTCATCATAAAACATAAACCCCTGAGTGTTATAAGTGTGATGAAGATGCAACACTTCGGAAACGATGCTTTGAGTCGGTCGGGTTCGAATCCGCCTTAAGGACGGAGATTCCCGTCCTCCACAAAACCCGCAGGCAAAAGGGCATCCCAATTGGGCAATTAAACTTAAAGCCGGGAATCCTTCCACAGAATAATTATAACTTTCAACATCCACCAGATGCCTGGCGGGTAAGGGGAGTTGAGTTAAATCCTCGTTGGACAAAAAATAGGTCGATTTGGGATCATCGGCATCAATGAGTTGCGGGGCAGAGTCCTCTAACGCTTCAAAAATTGCTTTTTCACCATCTCCAAAAACGAGAACATCAAAAAAGGAAGTGAGCTGATTCAATGCGACTTCCGCTCTTTGTGGGTTTCCAAGTTTTATCTCTCGCTTGAAAGCGGCATTGACGAGAGTCGCGTGGGGGCCACCTAGAATGATTTTAGCTTGAGGCCGGGCGGAACGTATGGCTTGAGCAATATTGGAAGCGGCCGGCATTTGAGGTGTGGTTCCGGTCAATCCAAATATGGTGGTTTCTTCCTGATTAATATAATCCAGGACCACTGATTCATAGTTCTCAATTCCTGACAAATCGATCATATGAACCGGATAGCCGTTTTCTTCCAGAACGGCGGCAATTTTCAGTATGCCCAGGCTCATAAAAACACGCTCATCCAGCAAAAAAACCGAAGGAGGATTAATTAAGCAAACCTGTTTTTTCATGGGCGACCAAGCTCCATTGATGAGGGTTTACCTTACGTGAAAAAATTTAACTTTTTCCTTTATTGAGGATGTAGGTGACCCCTACCATCCCTCTCAATACCAAGATGCTAAAATACAAGACAGGATGAGCAATTAATTTCTTCCATTTCCCTTTTTCGATAAAAACTCCAAAATATCGGTACCACAACCCGAGCTGTTTTTTTAGATCGGGATCTTTAGCCCCCCACCGCGTTATGTATTTTTGAAAATCCGTAATGTAATGCTGTTTTTTTCTCAAATATTTTCCAACGCGGAAGTTGGATTCATCGTGATAAATCACCGCTCCATGCTTTTCAGGTTCAATACCCCGTTTTCGTATGTATTGGGATTGACCGCCCCAATTTTTATAGGGATTTGTATCAGATAGGTATCCTATCTTTCCATATTTTTTTAACTTTTTATCGAGATCCCAATCATCCGGTCCGTGCATCCACTCTCTGGAAAACCCACCGGATTGAACAAAAACATCTCGATTGATAAAACGAGAGCCATCGATGACCGTATTATCATAAAAACTTCGCTCGAAACGCCTCACTTTGGACCAGAAATCTCCGCCTAAAACAATTTCCGGAACAAACAAGGCAACATACTCCGAATTTTCCATATATCTTAAACATTCTTCTATCAAATTAGGACTCAGAATCATGTCCGCATCAATCCACATTAAATACTCGCCCTTGGCGATTTCCAACATCCCATAATTCCGTTGCGCATTTCTTTCCGGTCCTTTATCAAAAACCAGGGAGGTGAAACCTTTGGCGATTTCCTTGGTCCTATCGGAACTTTGATTGTCAACAACTATCGTTTCGATTCGATTACTTGGATAGGTTTGATTCGCGATGGACGAAAGACAGGCGTCGATATGTTTTTCTTCATTTTTTGTTGTGATCACAACAGAAATAAGAGGAAAGTAATTTTTACCAGCAGAATCCATAAAATGCGATAAGGTTTAATTATGTATCAATGTTTCTTAGCTACTTCAATTCGGAATCAAGGGCTAACAGGTTTCCCCTCATGTTTGGTTAGATTGAAAACATGCTGGCGGACGCGGCGCACGGCACGGGTGCCATAGGTAAAGAGAAACTGCCAATCCGTTTTACTCCGGGGAGATAAAAAACTCAGCTGCCGGGCAATGAATTGCGGGTGAAACGCAATGCCATACATCTGCCGTACTGCGGCGTAATACTCATCATGCGGAATCGGGGTTTTAACGATGAGCCGGCTCATGTCAAAATCATCATAATCCTTCGCCAATAAAACCCCATTATCGATACATTCCTGATGATAAGGAGTGAAATCCAGAGGCGTGCAGAGGGTGACCTGAAGCGTACGCGCCAGCCCCTTGAACATGAGCTTTCTTACGTTATTGACCGTTTGTTTGAGTTGTTCCCGGGTCTGCCAGTAATACCCCACCATGATGGTGAGGTGCGGGAAAAGCCCGTGTTTGGTATAGATTTTCAGATTTCTTTCCGCGTCTTCTACGCCGTAGCCTTTGTTGAGCCGGGCGAGGGTTTCTTCGTCGCTGGCTTCGAGACCGATCAGTACAAAACGGAAGTTGGCTTTTGCCAGCAGAGCCACGGTGTCTTCATCGAGATAACCAAACCGCGTGTTGAAACCAAAGTAGCAGTCCTTCTTGTGCAGGCCGCGGTCGATGATGCCTTTGGCAAACTCTCTGGCTTCGGCTCCGCGGTACCAGACGCCGGAATCGTCAAAAATTTCCCGTGCTCCGTAATCTTCGACCAGACGTTGGTATTCGTCCAGACTCTTTTGCACCGAGCGCATGGAAAATGTCAAGTCGGGGCCGTTGTAGCGGCAGAAGGTGCATTTGCCGAACATGCAGTCCCGCACCACGCTGGTGGCATAGGTTCCCGGGGTTTGCAGATAATTGCCGTTCTCGTAGGCGTAGTTTTTCCACTGGACCAGATCCCGGTCTATATCCGGTGAGAGGTCCAGAGGTTCGATCTGCTTGAAATTTCCTGTATCGAAGAAATCGTTCTCATCGCGCTGAATCATTAAACCCTCGATGGGGCATTCGCTTCTCCAATTGGAATGCTCGTCGATGTAGGGAATCAGTTTTCTGAGAACAAAATCGATGTGATTGCTTCGCAGGACGATATCCGTGGCGCTCATGCGCAGGGTTTCTTCTGGTTTGCGCATGGAATGGTAGCCTGTCATGATGACGATGCAGTTGGGTCGGTCGGTTTTTAACTGGTCGATCAACCGCCAGTAGAAATTCATCACCGGCGTGGTGCTTTCGAACACGACGACATCCGGATTCCAAGTGAGAAGGTCCTGGTACCATTGTTCGTAAGTCTTTAACTGGGAGTTGCCGTCGTCCCAGAGAACGTTGTATCCCAAGTCCCGTAACCAGGTTGCGGCCTGACCGTGCACCACCGGTAGCAGATAAGTGGGTTTTTTAAAGAATTGAACGTTGCGATTTTGGGACACCATGGCCTTTTGGCCGTCTTGATTGATTATGGGGGGATAGGAGATGGCTATCTTCATGATGGTTGCGGGCTTTTGAGGTTAGATGCAAATGACATTGCTAATGGAATAAGACCATCATCGTTATGCGGAACAAATGTAACCTAATTCAGAATTTTGTGCAGTAAAAAATCAATAAAATCAGAAAAATGCCTCAGTGAATATCCGGTCTCCAGAGACGCCTTTTTTTCTTAGCAGGTCATAAACGTCGTGGATCATCGCCTGGTTGCCGCAGAGATAATAAATCTTTTCAGGATCAATGGTGGCCTGACTCAAATAATCCGTCACCCGGCCATTGAAGCCGTCCCACTTTTCTCTGGAAACGCAACAGACCAGCCGCGAGGCATCATAATCCTGATAATCGTAGCGTTCGTCCAAGCTGCGGATGCCGTTGATTATCTGGTAATCCAGATTCGGATAACTGAGGATAAAGGAATGAAACGGCGCGATCCCCGTTCCGGTGCCGATAAAAACGAATTGAGATGATGCGACTTT
>JAJDBE010000114.1 GCA_029261515.1 Nitrospinaceae bacterium
TTCACTGCGCTTTGAATGCGTTCCTGCAAACGATTTTCTCTTGCCAGAGTCAACAGGGAGTCCCGATCGCCGGTTTCTTTCCAGAAAATCTCCAGCGCCTTGTGTACCCAAATGCCGCGTTCCCTGCTGTCGATATCCAGTTCGGGAAGCTCCTCTCGTTTGGTGTTGAGACGATGATTGGCAAATGCGCGAAAGGGGCATTCCGCCTGATCCTTGAGAACGTTGTAACCCCCTGCCACTGCATTGGTTCGAAAGTGCTGGCGCTCGGATTCGGTGACGGGAAGAGAGGAGGCTTCATGGAAAATTTGCAGATCTCCCGCAAGAAAAATCTGATCTTTCAAACGATGCGAGGTAGTCAAGAGGGAGTCTTCCGGCGCTTTGTCCTTCGATGGCATGAACGCAGTCAGGAGCGGGCTGGGTTTCAACTCGGTATTCCCTTCCCATGCGGGGTAACTGAAAACAAGATTTGGTGAAGACATGATTAGCCGGTGCAAGGAGCTTTCCGCAAATTCCAGTTCCCGTTGTGGTGTGGAACGAGGCAGCCGATGACTTTTCCTCATCTCAACCGGAAGAAAGGGATTGGGCGCCGGCAGGGCAGGGAGGTCGTCGGCATGACAGCCCATGACCCAAAGGTGATCGAACGCCATACCTGAGGATTCTAACAGTCCCACCACCTGGATTGGCGAGTCTATTGTTTTGACTTGAAAGGGATGTTCCTGCACGATCGCAGTCAGGGTGGCCGTCGCTTTTTGCCGGGAGATTTTTCCCAGAATGTTGTCCAGCGAGGCAAGCGCATCGAGACCCTCTTTCCAGGCATCGTAAGCCTGGTATTCCCGGTGGTTCAAGGCGCGTCCACCTCCCGGCCACCCCAGTGAGTTTAAAAAATCGGCAACGATCTTCCCCCATTGGCTGGGCAATAAATATTTTTCCTGCTGGATAAAAGTTTTCCAGTCCAGAAGTAATTGCGAAAGTTTTGGGGCTTTGGCCGTGTCGATCAGTTCTGTGACTTTGGAGAGAAAGACATGGGTAAAATTGTTTTTGCAGAGTCTCTGTTCCAGGGCGAAGGCATTTGCGGATTCGAATTGACCTGCCGACAAGTACGAACTTTTGACAACGGTTGCCAGAACCAACAGAGGAACCACAGGTTTGTGTATGGATAACAGTTGTAAGGCCACATGGACCATCGGTTCTTCGGCGAGTGGTGTTCCCAGGGATAGATTGAAGGGCTGTTCTTTGGGGACCCAGGGGAAAACGGAATTTGGCGTAAGTTCCGCGTTCAATTCCCTTTTGAGCAGGGAACGGTATTTTTTCAGATCGACCGCCACCACGCCAACTCGTTTCCCCGGCTGATAAACCGAACGTATCCAACGGGCGCAATGGATGGCTTCTTCTTTTTTGTTTTTGTATTGAAGAAACTTAATAGTTCGATCTTGTGCCGAGGATGCCAGAGAAGGCGAAGTACGGTTGGAGATGTCCGGCTCAAATCTTATACTCACGGATTTACTCTTCAGAAAATCGATTAAGGCTTGCAGTTGCGGGGTGATCTCTTCAAATCCTGCCAGCAGGATTTTATCAGGAATCGGAATGCGGTCTTTTTGCATCGCCTCTTGAACCGCATCGAGTATTTCAGCGGGGTCCAACGCGCCCCATTCCTTGAGCCGTTGTTCGTAGGCCTGCATCCAGCGCCAAAATGCTTTGGACTCTGCCGTCTGAGAAAACATTTGCCAGGAGACGGGCAGGCGGTATTCTTTGAGCAGGGAATAGGCGGTTGCGGCCTGCTCGGCGGCTCCTTGAACGTGCAGTAAGTCCAGACTCGTAGAATCCGGATTCTGTTGAATGATTTCCTGCCAGAATTTTCTGGATTGCAGTTCAGTGAGGAAATACTTTTCTGGCCAGGATTGAGCCCATACCTGTTTCAGCCAGGCGCTGAGGGAAAGGATTTTCGGTGTGACCCAGACCTGATTGCCGGACTGTTTCTGCTTTTCGTTATGTGCGAGGAGGAGCCATCGGGCCAGACGGGAGTTGACGGTGAGAATGATGCTGTTCTGATCAATGTCCGCCATAATGGCTTGAAATTATTTTATCGTGGAGGAAACGAAAAAAGGTCGCTATTCGGTGACTGGGGATTCAACTTCCTGAGGAATCTGGATAATTGGGACACGTTCTTTTTATCAACTCAGGATCGATATCATAAGGTGCGGGCGTCCAGTTTTTATCTAAAGATTGCATGGCATTTTCAAAATCTTTCGACTGCATTAAAAGGTGACGGGCCACCTGGCGTAATAGATTTACTTTATTTTCATTTAAGCTGAAGGAAGTTTCCATGCTTTCCATACATTGGCGCAGGAAATCGTTTTTCACAAGTCTGTCAAAAGAGAGTTCCACTTCGTGATGATCGACCTCTGGAAGGACACCGCTAGGTTTCACTTCGGGACAACGTTTTAGTTTATTATTACAGCTTTTCAAGGTTCTTTGTAATTGATTTTTGTTATGAAAGTAT
>JAJDBE010000115.1 GCA_029261515.1 Nitrospinaceae bacterium
ATCCGGTTTATCCTGACGCCGGCGATTCGGCTCCCTGCTGGCATCTGGGCCTGGAGCAGGCGTCCGATCCATATCACAAAATGAACGCGTTGAGCGAGAAGGCGGGCCTCACCTGGCGGGAAATGGAAATCTGTTGTTTGATCCACGACGGGCTGGGCAAGGATGAAATCGGCGCGCGCCTGGGAATCAGCCCGCATACGGTGCGGACGCATCTCAAAAAAGTTCACAAAAAACTTGGCGTCAATACCCGCACCCAATTGGTGGCTTATTTGAACCAATTGGTACACAACGCCTGACAGCCGTTCCTCGCCCCATTGACGCTCATGCCCGACCCGGAAGAAAAAGACCTTTCCGAAGAACAAGAACTTCTCAGGGAAAAAGAACTTCTCGAAGAGCCAGAACTCTCTCCCGAAGACCGGAAGAAGGCCAATTTAAATATTGCGCTGGTTCTGTGCGCCCTGGCGCTGGTCGGCTTTTCCTTTTTCTGGCATATCATTTCCCTTTGGCTGGGCAAGTAACGGGGGGATTGGCGACAAGTATCAGCCTGCCCGTTGCCCCATTTAATCGTTCAGACACGATTCAATTTTTTTTTCCAAATCGTCCAGGTCTATAGGTTTCGACATAAAAGAATAGGCTCCCAGCGTCTGGAATTCGTTTTCAGCGTTGCTTCCCAAAGAACCCGTTATCACAATGACCCTGGGTTTGGATTCTTTGGTTTGGAGCGTTTCCAAAACCTTCTTCCCATTCAAATCGGGCATTCGTATATCCAGCAGAACGCAATCCGGTTGAAACGAGTCGATTTTTGCCAAAGCCTCCCGGCCATCGTTGGCAATTGCAATTTCGTAGGCGTCGCCTAAAAACTCTTCCAGAACGGCGCAGGTTTCTTTCTCGTCGTCGACAATCAAAACTTTCTTTTTATTCGTCATAACTACCTGGCATTAAAAGTTTATTTAACCGGCAAGTCTATGGTAAAAGCCGTCCCCTTGCCCTCTTCGCTTTCCACGTCAATCGTTCCGCCGTGTTTTTCGATAATGCCGTGGACCATGGAAAGCCCCATGCCCGTGCCCTCTCCTTCCGGTTTGGTGGTGAAAAACGGCTCGAACAATTTTTCCATGTTCTCTTTTTTAATGCCGGAACCCGTGTCTGAAATCCGGATTCTAAAATAAGGAAACGCGTTCAATTTTATTTCTTCCGTGGCGACGGTCAACTCTCCGCCCCTCTTTTGCATGGCGTATCGGGCGTTGTTGAACAGGTTAAAAAATACCTGACGCATTTCGTCCCTGTTGATCTGGCTTTCTGGTAAACCCGGGTTTAAACGCCGGACGAACCTGATGTTGTCCAGGTTAAAGTCTTTTTCAAGCAGGGAAATAATCTCCTCCAACTCAGAATTGATTTGAACCGGGAATATTTCGTCGTCCTCGACGCGTTTCTGTCTGGTGAATAAAAGCAGTTGCTGGCAGATTTTTTTTATCCGTTCCGTTTCGTTTTTAATTTTTTCCGCTTTTTCCAATACCGCCGGATCCAGGGAAGTATTTCTCAACATCATTTGCGTGTGCAGGGATATGATGTTGAGGGGATTCAAAATTTCATGCGTCACCCCGGACGTCAGCCGTCCAATCCCCGCCAATTTTTCCGAGGCGATAATTTCTCTTTCCGCGGTTTCGAGTTTTGCCTGAGTCTTTTTTTGCTCCGTTATATCCTGCGCGAGTCCGATAAAATGAGTGGTTTTTCCATCCTCGTCTTTAACCGGCGAAATATAACAATCCGCCCGATATGATTCCCCGTTTTTCTTTTTGTTGTGAAATTCCCCCGCCCATTCATCACCGAATAAAATGGTCTTCCGTAAACTCTCGTACTGTTCTTGTGGAATTTCTTCGCCTTTAAATAGTTTCGGAGTTTTCCCAATCACCTCGCCCGGACCGTATCCAGAAATTTCATAAAGTTTTTTATTGGCATATTCAATCACCCCATTAAAATTTGTAATCAAAATGGCAATGGGGCTTTGCTCGACCGCCTGGGTGATTATCTTCAATTCGGATTCAAGCGTTTTTCTCTTGGTTAAATCCCGGCAATCCGCAATTATGTATTTTTCTCCGCCAATTTCAACCATCCGCCCGTTGACGTCCACCCAGAACCGGGAACCGTCCTTCCTTTGATGGATTCCCTCGGCCCGAAAGGGTTCCCGGTTTTGTATTACATTGTTCCAAAGCTCAAATAATTCTTCTTTTGAATAGTTTTTTTCAATGTCCCAGATGTATAGATCGCAAAATTCCTTTTCCGAATAGCCATGACTTTCAACCGCAGTTTTATTGACATGAAAAAACTTTCCCGTCAAATCATGAACCATAATCATGTCCGCGCTGTTTTCCAGGAAGGTCCGAAACCTTGACTCGCTTTGCTGAAATGCGCGTTCCCGAGTATCCCGCGCGATTGCCATGCCAACGGTCTGCGCTATGGACTCGACAAAATCCACCTGTCCAGCGCTGAATTTTTTGATTTCCCAGCTATGAACGCCCAAGACGCCGTAAGGCTCGTCTTCCGTTTCTATGAGAACGCTCAAACCGCTTTTGACGTCGTGGCGCGTCAATAGATCCGGTCCGGAAAAGCGCGCCTCCCGCGAAAAATCTTCCACGATCACGGGTTCATTTGCGCTAAAAGTGTGGCCCGCTTGAGAGTCTTTCCCTCCGGGAACCGCGGTTCCCGGTCCGACGTCCGGTTTCCAGCCCAGTCCCGCCTGCATGACAAAATTATTTTTTTCCGGATTGTATTTGAGGATTTTGGCGAATGGAACGTCCAGGGAATTAACGAGAACTTTTAAGGCCTTATCGAAAATTCGCTGGACATTATTTTCTTTAATGGCAAACCGGCCAAACTCTACCAATTCGCTCTCCCACAGGGCCGCCGATTTTACTTTTTCCTCGGCTTTTTTTCTTCGCAGAGTATTCTTGTGAGAGTGTACGAGGAAACCGCAGGTTGCCAGAAAGGGTTGCAATATATCCACAAACTCTTCATCGTAACCCCCGGGTTTGTTGGCCAGCCCCACCATTCCGATCATTTTGTCGAAGATTTTAATGGGGAGGCCCAGAAAGGAGTTCAACGGCGGATGGCCCTCCGGCAGGCCGCCGCTTCTCGGGTCGATGGGAGGGTCGTTGGCAATCACCGCTTCTCCGGTTTTGATCGCCGCGCCGAACAGGGTATTTAAATTATGAAAATCCATGCCCCGCTCGGTGCCTTCCTCGTAAAGAGCGCGGGTTTCATCGTTCCAGGCGATGTTTGAAATGGCGTAGGTTTTTAAATACGGATCGCCTTTTTTGGTTAAAAGAATTTCTCCAATAAAGCCAAACTCGCTGGCGGATATTTCCAAAATATTTTCCAACAAAATTTGGAAAGTATATTTTATGCTTTTGCCCGAAGAGATATAGCACCGCGTCTGCTCCATGATCGCCAGAGTTTTGCTAGAAATATAAAACGACTCCTGATGTTTTTTTAACTCCGTGATATCCCTTAAGATGGAGTGTGAAGCTATGGGCTTTCCATTTACGTCACGGACGGCAACGGCATTTAAAGTCGCGTATAAGGCGTCGCCCTCTTTCGTTTTCAGGATCACCTCGCAGTTTTCAATGCGGCCTTTTTCCTTGAACTTTTCAAACAGGGACCGAGCTTTGGGGAGGTAATCCGGGTGGTAAATGAATTCCACATTTTGTCCGACAATCTCTTTTTTGGAATAACCCAGTTTGTTGTGCAAGGTCTGATTGCAGGTGATAATTTTTTTCGTTTCAACGTCCACCGAGGCGAGCATATCCGGCGCGTTTTCGAAGAAATCCTGGTAATCGATGTTTTGCATGATTTAAACGAAGGTTTTTTTGGATTGTTCGAGCATGAATGGATTATACGCGAAAAATTTAAATTTAACGCCTGATATGGATGGATAGATTGCATTATCGTTCTTTATGTTCCACTTCCCATTAAAAAAGGCCCCCTGCCTCCTCCTTAGGCAAGTTTTTTAGAAAAAAATTAAAAAAACAACCTTTTCGGGAATAAATTTTTATTGAAAACCTCTTTATTCTCTAATAAGGTGTGCATTTTTTACAATCAGAGGGGGTATTTCATGAAACGTTTTGCTGGGGTCTTTTTTCTATTCTGTCTCACGGTCTGTTTTTCCATCCAACCCGCGTTTGGCTTCGAGTTCGATTACCACGGTTCCCTGGG
>JAJDBE010000116.1 GCA_029261515.1 Nitrospinaceae bacterium
GCCTGATAGATCGACCCGGTGGGGGCTACCTGATCCATGATTTTTTTAGATCCGCCATAAGCGCCGACCGGCAACCCGCCGCCAATGATTTTACCAAGACAGGTCATGTCCGGCTGAATGTCAAACAACGCCTGCGCTCCACCGAGACCCACGCGGAATCCGCTGATGACCTCATCGAATATCAGAAAGGCCCCTGCCCGCTCCGTTACTTCCCGAAGGGTTTGCAGGAAACCGTCTTTCGGAGGCACGACGCCCATATTACCGGCAATGGGTTCGACGATCACGCAGGCGATTTCCTGTCCTTGCTCGGCAAACAGTTTTTCGACACTGTCTGGATCGTTGTACGGCAGATTGAGGGTGTTTTTAGCGAGATCGGCGACAATTCCGGGGCAATCGGGGATGCCGAGGGAAGCCAGCCCCGACCCGGCCTTGACCAAAAGGCTGTCGGCATGGCCGTGGTAGCAGCCTTCAAACTTTAATATCTTGTCCCGTCCGGTGATTCCGCGTGCCAGGCGGATGGCGCTCATCACCGCTTCAGTGCCAGAGTTGACCATGCGCACAATTTCAATGGATGGCACCGCATCGACCACTTTTTCCGCCAGAGTGATCTCCAGTTTCGTAGGCGTGCCGTAACTCGTTCCCAACTCCGCCTGAGTCTGCACCGCTTTGACAATTTCGGGATGAGCGTGACCAAAGATCAACGGTCCCCATGAGGCGACGTAATCGATGAATTCATTGCCATCGGCATCGGTGATGCGGGTTCCCTCGGCCCTTTCAATGAATAAGGGATTGCCTCCGACCGCTTTGAACGCGCGGACAGGGCTATTGACGCCGCCAGGCATGACGCTTTGAGCGCGGGAAAATAATTCTTCTGATTTATTTCGTTTCACTTACAAGTTTCCAAATAGAGTTGAAAGTTCGTCTTTGAGTTTTTGGGGAATGATTTTTGGATCGGTGACAATGGCCGTTTCCGCCGCCGCGCCGCATTGGCAACTGCGTTTTTTATCCAGCCGGGTCACCAGATCCTTAACCACACCCTGTGCTCGTTCCACATTTTCGCCCATGATTTGCAGGACCGCCTCCAGCGTGACAGGCTCCTCTTCCACCAGCCAGCAGTCGTAATCAGTCACCAGAGCAAGGGTGGAATAACATATCCCCGCTTCCCTTGCAAGTTTCGCCTCGGTTACGTTGGTCATCCCGATAATATCCACCCCCCATTGGCGGTAAAGGTTGGATTCGGCGCGGGTGGAAAATTGCGGTCCCTCGATGCAGATGTAAACTCCCTTTTCGTGCACGGTGGTGCCGGAAGTTTTGGCGGATTCCGTCACGACCCCGGCGAGTTCGGCGCAAATGGGGTCCGCTAGGGAGACATGGCCCACCATGCCGGTGGTGAAAAACGTGCTGATGCGGCGGGTGGTCCGGTCGATGAATTGATCCGGCACGGAAAAATGGCCCGGTTCGACGGCCTCCTTCATACTGCCGACGGCGCTGACGGAGACGATGCGCTCGACACCCACTTTTTTCATGGCAAAAATATTGGCGCGGAAGTTGATCTCGGAAGGCGGAATGAAATGGCCCGTACCGTGGCGCGGTAAAAATGCCAGTTTTACGCCATGCAGTTCCCCTAGGACCACTTCGTCTGAAGGCGACCCGAAGGGGGTTTCGACGGAAACCTTCTCCAGTATCTTCAGCTCTTTCATATGATAAAGTCCGCTACCCCCGATGACTCCCAGCATTTTGGCTCCTTTTTCTATTGATTTATTTGATCTCATCGAGGCAAAACTCTCTCCTGCCCCGCACCGTTAGAAAGGACAGATTCTAAACATACGGGATGGGTTATTCAAACAAACTTTTTAGGAATGATGAAAGGTTGGGAAAAGGTAAGAAAGCTCAACAATGGATAACTTTAAAGATCATCCTGCTCTGAAGAGTCTTTTATTTTCTCCGCCTGGCTCAACAGGAACTTAAGCTCTGAGATCTGTTCACCGGCCACTCTAAGCGTCGCCTCTTCTTTCTTGAGGCTCTGAATTTTCATATTCACATCTTCGGCCATCAGGTTGAGATGGCTGAGCCGTTTGTCGACTTCATCGAGCTGACCGATCTTATTGTTCAGCACATCAATTTTCGCTTCGGCTTCCTCGGTGACGGCGGTGAGTTTTTCGATGTTGAGATTGATCTTGTTGAGATTATCGCGCTCCTTATCGATGCGGTCTTTTTCCGAATTGACGCGGGCGATGACGGTGTCCAGTTTGCCGAGAGCCAATTCGGTATCGCGGACTTTCACTTCGCTGGCGGAAACCTGTTTGAGGCGTCTTTCGACCTGGGTGATCATAGTATTCAACTGTTCGATCTTCTTTTCCGCCTGCACGATGCCCTCTTCCTTGTCATCCAGAACATCCTGGCGCATCTTCAGGTCTTTCATGACAAGAGCGATGTCCTTTAGTTTCTTATCCAGATTGTCCACTTTGCTCATTTCCCGAGTGATGGACTCCATCTTATTTTCAAAGTTTTCCGAAACCTGGCCCAGCCCTTCGCTGATGTCATTGATCTTGTTGATTTCATCCTTGGCCTCGGACAATTCTTTAAATTTGGAACGCAATTCCGTTTCCAGGATGCTTTGTTTCGACGCCAGGTTGTTCATGCGTTTTTCCTGATCGTCGATGGCGGCTTTTTCCTTGGCGATATCGAGAATTTTTTCCTCCACCGAGTTAGCCATGGACTTCAGGCCTTCCAGTTTCTGATCTATTTTTTCGAGGAAGTCGATTTTTTTACTGACCTTGGCGATCTTGATATTCGCCTCTTCGATGAAAAAGTCCAGCCCGTCGACTTTTTTCTCCAGCTTTTCGATCAGCGCCTTGCGCTGCATCTGGGTTTCCATTTTGACATCGAGGCTGATGACCATCGAGCCGAGGTCGTTGATTTTTTTGTCGACCTGATCAACCAGATTCTGCTTGCGGATGATCTCATCCATCTGCAGACGGGTGGATTCGCTGATCTCTTCGATCTGTCTGAGGATGGTGCCAATCGAATCGACCTTCTTGATTTCATCGTCAAGCAGGTTGACCTTTTGCTCCGCTTCTTCGGCCATGACGTTGAAGCGGCTCATCTTTTCATTGGCGACGTCGATATTTTTCATCTCTTCCTTGAGGAGCATCATCTTGTTGGAAAGATTGTCCATCAGGAAAGAGTTCAACTTGTTGATTTTTTCCTCGGTCTTTTCGACCGCGACTTTTTCGTCCAGTATTCGGGAAATTTTAGTTTCCACATCGACCGACAGGGCATCCAGATCGCGCAGGCGGCTGCTGATGTTGCGGATCATCTCATTTTTAACGGAGATGTTTTTTGACTCGACTTTGAGATCGCCGATTTCCTGGCTGAGGCGTTCCACCGAATCCTGCGTTTCCCGCACCAGATGGCTCTGCCCCAGTAATTTCTCGTAATCCTCCTTCACCACTTCCAGGGTCCGTTTCAGTTCCTCGGTGTCGCGGGTGTAGTTTTCGATGACCTGCTTCTCCTGCATGATGCGGGAGAACCGGGAATCCAACTCCTGCAGGGTGATTTTCATTTCACTCACCTTGGCGGAACCGGTTTTCATCATCTCTTTAAAATTGACGATTTCATCCACCCGGTCGGAGATCGTGTCGAGCATGTTTTCAAGGCGGCTGATGCCGCGGTCGGCGCCTTTGATGAGCTTGTTTTCTTCGCGCAGTTTTTTGACCTTGGAATCCATATCCCAGACCAGAACGTTCAACTTGCCTGCGTCTTCGTTGGCTTTTTCCACCAACACCCGCTGCTGATGCAGACTTTTGATCTTGTGATCGATGTGCTCACTCAGCAAATGCAATTCGTCCAGTTCGCGTTTCAGCGAATTGTAATTGGAGTCCAGCTCTTTGGAGATGCGTTGAAAGTCGCGAACGCGAACGTCAAAGGTTTTGATTTCCTGAAAACGCTGGTCGAAGGTATCCAGTTTCTGCAAGGTGTCGGGAACCTGAGCGTTGATTTTGTCAAAGAAGTGTTTCTTTTCTTCCAGATCGTCCGACCTTTGCTCGAAATACTCGACGAGCATCTGCAGGTTTCGCCGCTCCTGCGAGGCTAATTCCATGAGCTCCCTGAATTCAGTCAGGTTGACGTTTTCGGAAGTGGGAAGATTCTCCTGCCTGGATATCTCCTCTGGGTTATCAGTTCTCTGATCTTCTGCCATGGTTGGGTCCCTTGAAGGAAGGTTGAATCGAGGAAAAAAACTGGATTTGCTAAAATAATCGCAAATTATATATAAACTTAGTGGGGGCTAATGTCAAGAGCCAGTGCGGGCAAAGACGTGATTTGCGGTCGGATTTTAATTATCGGAAAACTAAACCCGCTGAATGATAAGTTCAGCAATCTGAACCGCGTTCAGGGCCGCTCCCTTGCGCAGATTGTCCGACACCACCCAAAGGTTGATGGCATTTTTTTGCGAGATGTCGTCGCGGATGCGCCCGACGAAAACATCGTCCTTACCCTCCGCGTCGATGGCCAGGGGGTACTCATTTTTCTCGGGACCGTCCACCACGCGCACGCCGGCAGCGTTTGCCAGAAGTGATTTCACTTCTTCAGCGGAAATGGAGTGCTCGGTTTCGATATTCACCGCCTCGGAGTGCGAGTAAAACACCGGGACGCGGACGGTGGTCGGCGACACCTGAATGTTTTCGTCGCCCAGAATTTTGCGGGTCTCGTTGACCATTTTCATTTCTTCCTTGGTGTAGCCGTTCTCCAGAAAAGCGTCGATATGAGGCAGACAATTAAAAGCAATCTGATGCGGATAAACCTGCTTGTCGATCTTCTTGTTATCCAAAACAGCCATGGATTGGGTCAACAGTTCAGAAACCGCCTTTTGCCCGGACCCGGAAACGGACTGATAGGTCGAGACCACCACCCGCTTGATCCGGTATTTCTGGTGAATGGGGTGGAGAGCCACCACCATCTGAATGGTCGAACAATTGGGGTTGGCGATGATATTCGGATCATTGCCAATCGCGTCCGGATTGACTTCCGGCACCACGAGCGGCACGTTCGGCTCCATACGAAAGGCGCTGCTGTTGTCAATCATGATGCAGCCCGCCTTGACACAGGCCTCTGCAAACTGGCGGCTGACGCTGGCCCCTGCCGAGAACAAAGCAAAGTCCAGCCCGGCAAAGGATTTTTCCGTCAGTTCCTCTACAATGACGGATTCCCCTTTGAATTGAATCGGCTGGCCGGCAGAACGCTTGGATGCCAACGGAAACAAACGATCGACAGGGAAATTCCTTTCCTCCAGAATCGTTGTCATTCGAAGACCCACGGCGCCCGTGGCCCCGACGATGCCGACATTGTATTTTTCTTTTTTCTTAAAGCTCATTGCTCTATTTCTTTAGCGACCAGATCCCCCATTTCGGTTGTCCCGACTTCCTTCATGCCCGGAGACATGATGTCCGGCGTCCGGTAGCCCTGGTTCAAGACCGATTCGACGGCGGTTTCGATCCAGGCATTCGGCTCTTCCCTATCGAACGAGTATTTGAACATCATGCCCACCGACAAAATAGTCGCCAGAGGGTTTGCCATGCCGCGTCCCGCAATATCGGGAGCACTGCCGTGGATGGGTTCGTACATTCCAGTTTTCCCGCCCACGCTGGCCGAGGGTAGCATCCCAATGGACCCGGTGAGCATGGAGGCTTCGTCACTCAGGATATCGCCGAACATGTTGGTGGTCAAGATCACGTCGAATTGCTTGGGGTTGCGCACCAACTGCATGGCGCAATTGTCGACGTACATGTGCTGAAGTTCCACATCGGCATACTCTTTATGCGTACGGGTGACGATCTCGCGCCAGAAGCCGGTGCATTCCAGTACGTTGGCCTTGTCCACCGACATCACTTTTTTGTCCCTCTTTTGCGCCACTTCAAAGGCGATGCGGGCGATGCGTTCGATCTCGCCTTCGGTGTAAACGAGGGTGTTCACGCCCTTGCGGGTGCCGTCCGGCAGCGTTTCGACGCCTCTCGGTTGACCAAAGTAAATGCCACCCGTCAATTCCCGCACCACGAGAATGTCCAGTCCCTCGATAACTTCCCGCTTCAGTGTCGAAGCATCTGCAAGCGCCGGAAAAATCTTGGCAGGCCTGAGGTTGGCGTACAGCCCCAAAGAAGACCGAAGCCCTAAAAGCGCGCGTTCGGGACGCAGGGAAAAATCGATATTCTCCCATTTGGGTCCGCCCACCGCGCCCAATAGCACCGCATCGGCATTTTTCGCGGTGTTTAGGGTTTCCTCTGGCAGGGGATGGCCGGTGGCTTCGTACCCTGCCCCGCCGACGGGAACCTCGTTCAGGGTCAGGTTCAAACCCAGCCTGGATTCCAGAATTTTTAGTATCTTAATAGCTTCACCGGTGACTTCCGGGCCGATGCCGTCGCCGGGAAGAACTGCTATGGTGTATTCGTTTTTCATGGTCAGTCAAACTCGTTGCAATTGTCGAATTAGTTTTCTATTCAGGAAGCCCTGATTTCCAGCCTCAGGCAGGGCAAAAACAAGGTAGTATAGCGGCATATTGTCTGTTGTAAATCATTTTTTTGGCCCATTATTACTTGCAAAAAGAGGAATAATTCTTACGCCCACCCATCTTAAATAAAGCTAACCTTTCGAAGGCGGATTCAATGAACTCACTAAAAAGTAAATCTGGAATTTCCGCGCTGGCCTTCTTTTTTTCACTGCTAATGGCCAGCCAATGCTGGGCGCTGGGGCATTTAAAACTGATCGCCAAGACCGATGAAGGCCGTTTCAAACTCATCCTGCACGAAGAAGACGGGAAATTTTTTGGCGAAATCCGCGAAGGCATGACCGTCGTCACTCCGGTAGAGGCGAGTTATGGGCCAAAGCTGTTCACCTTCAGCATCGGAGAAAACGATTATTCCATTGAGCGATGGGACCTGGGCCGCTTCATCAGCTACGGCGGCTTGATTCAGGACGAGCGTGGAATCTCGGCGCAGGCGGAATTCCGCGATCCCGAATGGTTCATCTCCGGCACCATTGAAAACGAGATCAACGACCTCATCGACTTTGAGATCACAACGGATGAAATAAAAGGCACGCTGGAACTGAACTGGGAAGGCAATTATCTCTTTTTGAAGCAGGCCGCCGGCAAAAAGCCCGGCACGTGCCGCGGCGGGTCGATCATGAAAGATTCCAAAAATCAGGGCGGGTTTTGGTGCGTGAGTTCGGGAAGTCTCAAAGACGCGTTCTTCAATAACCCGGAAATGGTTCTCGCCTGGATTGTCACTTTGTTTGTTAAATAAGAGCTTTCATTTTTAATTTTTCTTACCTGTCCTCTTTACCGGCTTTTTCTTATCATAAAACACCTTCACCAGGCAGAGGCCCTGAGCCCTTGCGGTCGGGCCGGCTTTTCTCCTGTTTCGCGATTCCAGTATTTCCTTGACCTCCGCCGCCCGCATTTTCTTCTTACCCACTTCGATCAAGGTACCGACGATATTGCGCACCATGTACTTTAAAAATCCGTTGCCCTCAAAAGTGAAATAGATGAAATCGCCTTGCTTCGAGATATCGATTTCATAGATCTCCCGTACGGGGTTTTTGGCTTCGCAACTGGAAGAGCGTAAAGCGGAAAAGTCATGTTTGCCTACCAGATAAGCTTTCGCCCGCCGCATGGCTCTTATATCCAGCGGCGTCTGCACGAACAGACAGCGGTTGTGTTCCAGTGCAGAAGGATATTTCCGGTTTAACACCGTGTAACGGTAACGTTTGCGGGTGGCGAGGACTTGCGCGTGGAAATCGGGGGGCACTTCTTCTACTTTCTTAATTGCGATATCGAAGGGCAGCAAACTGTTGAAGGCCATCAGGAGCTCGTGGCAGGTCATATTAGTATCCGCCCTGAAATGCGCCACTTGGTTTTCTGCATGCACTCCTGCGTCGGTCCGGCCTGAGGCGACTACCGAGGTCTTTTTCTTGACGATCTTATAAAGACACTTCTGCAGAATATCCTGAATGGCGATTCCGTTGGTTTGAGACTGCCAGCCCTGGTAGCAAGTGCCGTCGTATTCGATTATGATTTTAAATTTCCTCAATCTCTGGTCTCTATTTATTGCCGCTGTGTTGTGGTTGGGCCATTATAAAAAATAAAAAACGCGTTGCGAGCCTGCCAACGCGTTTTTTCTCTTTTTAGACCCGGTCGCTGATCCCTGGCCGGGCATGTCCAAATTTATAAATGGACTTTAGGGAGTTATCTTTAAAATTCTTTTAAACTTCTTAAAACAGGTGGACTCTCAGCTCCCAAATAGCACCTCCTGGTTGCAAGTTCGTTTCAAACCCTCCAACAGTAATATAGTTCTGCCGCTCAATTTCGCAAGTCATTTTCTTCACAAAAATTGCAGAAACTAATAAGTCATCCCTGGAGAAATTTGGCAAAGGATTTCGTGCTGATGAGCATCAAATCGTCCTCTGCCCGGGTGATGGCTACATACAACATATTGCGGCTTTCGGGACGCTGTTGCGGATAGTTTTCCTCATTCGGCTCGACGATCGCCACCGCATCGAACTCCAGCCCCTTCACCTGATGCACGTTGGTGACGAGAACTCCCGGCTCGAAAGAAAACTGGTCCCGGTGCCCCAGACGCAGACCTTCGGGAATCATCTCCTGCAACTCTTCCTTTAATTCCATCGCCTGCCTGGGGTAACGGCAGATGAGGGCAATCAATTTATTGGGATCTTTCGCCCGCAGCATCTCCACCCAGTTAGTGATAGTTTCCAAAAGATCGTTTTTGTCGTCCGCCTTATGCCAGGTGGGCGGCGACCCCTTCCGGCCCTCCACTTGTTTCGCACTGCCTTCGACGCGGCTGGCCAGAGTCATGATCTCTGCCGTGCAGCGGAAGGAGACTTCCAGCCGGATCAAATCCGCCTCGTCCAACCCGAGATTGTGGATGATTTTGTCCCAGCCGATGAATCTTCTGGAGAATAAAATCTTCTGACTCACATCGCCGACGATGGTCAAATGCCGCTTATCTTTGACCGCACTGACCATGATGGCGAATTCCACGGGACCGAAGTCCTGCGCTTCGTCGATCACCAGATGATCGAGCGAAATGAGCTCGCCGTTTTTACCCGGCAGTCCTCCGTTTTTGAGCTGAATATTGCGCAGGATGAGGGACATATCGAAATAGTCCAGATTCTTGTGCTTGCGGTTTTTCTCAGTCTGATTTTTTAAGTAGTCGAGATGGGTGTCGAGCTTCGGGTGCGGCTGAAGATGGGGACGCAGGTGCTCCGAATCCGATAACAGGTCGTAGAGATCGCCAATATAATCTTCAAGCCGTTCTTGCAGAGTCCGCAGCGAAGCCAATCCCGGCCTTTTTTCATCTTCCTTCAACCCGGAGGTTTTGACCGCATGGGTAAAGTTCCGCACTCGCGGCAGAATCGCCGACTCATGGTCCTTCTCCCAACTTTGAATCAGGCTGGGCCATTTGGCAAAGGCCTGACGGATGACACGGTTGGCCTCCTGGGCTTGTCTTTCCACCTGCCCGGAAATAGCCGCAAGAATCTCCTCGGAAAACTTGATCTCCTCGATAAACGCCGGCAGGTTGTGAAATTTGAAGAAGGCTTTGCCACGGGTCAATTTGCGGATGATGGATATCGCCCAGCTATTGAAGGTAGAGGTTTCCACCTCGTCGATGCCCATCGAGGGAAGCGTCGCACCGACGTAAAGTTGCAGAGACTTGTTCATGACCAGGACACGGGTTTTTTGCGGCTGAGCAAAGGAATTTTCCTCATGCAACAGCCAAGCCAGCCGATGCAACGCCACGGTGGTTTTCCCCGACCCCGCCGAGCCCTGAATAATCACCGGACGGTCGGGGTCCGAGGTGATCATCTCAAACTGGTCTTTGGTGATGAGGGACAGAATGCTGGGCAGGCGTTTTTCCCTGGAGCCAATCGTCCGTGAGCGGTGAGCGGAGATTTCCGCATCGACATCCAGTTTTTCCCAGCCGTTATCACTGTGGTAGAACACCCCTTCCGGCGTGTCGATCTG
>JAJDBE010000117.1 GCA_029261515.1 Nitrospinaceae bacterium
GTCCCAGAGCAGTTCCGAACCCATGAAGGGATTGCCAAACTTACCGCCGCGCAATTGCATCGGCCCGTATTTCCAGTCGGCGTAGCCGCGGTCGAAGTTGAACCCCTTGGTGTCGAAGTCATCGTCTAATGTCTGATTGGTGGAAATGGGGTCGTCGCTGCCGGTGACCAGGCGAAATCCGACTTTTAAATTTTTATCAAAAAAATACTCACCGCCGATACGAAACCGAATTCTTTGACGGCTACGGCTAAAGATTCTTCCTGTGCCGTTATCTCCCTCGCGAATCAGGTTCTCCTGCCTTAGTCTTAAATCTCCCGAAGGCTTGAAATTTTTTATCCAGTCAAAACTCTTTTCCTGGGCTGCAAATTTTTCCTCGAGAGCACGCAATCGCAGCTCCTCCTGAGACATGGCCAAAGCCTGAACGGAACAACTTAAAAGCGTCAAAAACAATGAAAAAATAAATACTCGCTTAGGCCACAATACTTTTCTCTTCCTCATTTTTTCTCCTCTCATAAAAATGAATGGTTCCTCCTCAACAAACGCACGAACAACCACTGATTTGCAGAATGAACATGCAGAGAGTAGGGCAAAGTTATTAGGAAGACGTTAGAACGGAATTAGAAGTGCGTTATCCGCACAAAGACAGGACAAGGAATTGGAAAACACTAGAGAGGAAAAGAAATCTGGGAAAAGAACCGCTTAAAAATCGACCTGAAAGCGGAATTGGTAGGTATTGAGATTGCCGAAATCGACTCCCGGCGCTCCGTCAATATCCGCTCTTACATAATTGAACATGAGTCGCGTGTGGGCATTGAGATACCAGTTGAGAGCCAGGGCGATGTTGTTCTCTTCGCCGCCGGTGATGGCGCCATCGTTGAGATCGATGCTGGAAAATCGGGCGGCCACCTGCCAGGCACCCAAACCACTGCCCTCTAGAAAATTTTTGCGTGGGGTCACGCGGCCAAATTTTCCCTTCTTGTACTTCCTGTGTTCACCGGTGAGAAAATAACTGACCTCCATATAGCCGCCATTAAAATCCACTGAGGCCAGCCCCGAAGGCCGGTCCACCGTGACAAGAAAATATTCCCCTTGAACACTGAAGGCATGCAAAACTGCGGCGGCTTCAAAGCCAAACCGGTTGGCCTTCTCCGCAGAGAAGGCTCCCGTATCCACGAATTTGGTTGCGGTCAGATTCGATTCCGGTTCCGTGTCAAAGTCGAACGTAGGTCCATCCGGTGTGCTGAAACTGTAGCCAAACCCCAAATGCAGCAGTTGCGCACCCTTCTCCCGGTACCACGGAGCGCCTGTCACCCGGAACGTCACATTGTATCCGTCGTCGCTTTGAATCCGCGGCGGAGCAGAACCCGTGGGCCGGAACACCCCGACCGCCCAGGTGATTCGATCCTGCGTGACCGCATCAAAAATCGCAACCCCAACATTGCGACCGGGAGCAAATGCATTGGCCACGGAACGTTCCATGAACGTGAGGTATTTGGAACTGGTCAATTCTTCCAGAGAAAACGGTTCCTTGAAATGACCCACGTTGAAGTTACCGACCACAGGCAGCTGGATGAACCCAAGGTAAACATTTTTAAAGCTGGTTTGGTCGGCAAAATCATACTCCGCCTTGAACACAATGCGGTTATACAATAGTCCGGAAATAAAAAACCGGGCACGGCGAAACTCGGCGCCGTTTCCCGGTTCGTTGAAATTGGCTTTAAACGTGCTGTCGGCATTGTAAAAAGCGAAATCGGTTTGAATGCGACCGCCAATCTGATACTTGAATTTTTTATCGCGCGTATCAAAGCGCAGACCGTTTTTAAAATAGACTCTGAAATCATTGTCCTTTGTCTTCACCTGCTGTTCGAGTGTGCGCACGCGGTGCTCCAGGTCGGAATCATTTGCGGCGGCGATTCCGATCCAGAATCCAATGAGAAGGATTGAAATAACGATTATCCCGACTACAAACTTCATGACATTCCTTTCTTTCATTTTAAAAATCCACCTGGAAGCGGAACTGAAATGCATTCAATTCTCCTGCCGCCTGAGGATCGGCATTGACGTAATTGAACATCGCTCTTACGTGAGGGTTGAGATACCAGTTGAGGCCAAAGGTCACGTCCTCCTGAAATCCTCCGCGAACGCCTGCCGCCGAATCATTCAAATCGACCTGGGAATAACGCACCGCAATCTGCCAGGCACCAACGCCATTGCCTTCCAAGAAATTTTTCTTAGGCAACACACGCGCAAACGATCCACCTTTGTAGGGCCTATGCTCTCCTGTTAAAAACCAGCTGACCTGCGCATAAAATCCGTCGAGATCTGCATCCGGCGCTGCCGGCACCGTCACAAACGCTCGCGAATATTCCCCCTGCAAACTGAGGGGTCCATAAACAACAGCCGCTTCCCCGTTCACCTGATCGACATCACCTGAGAACAAAACGCCGGTATCCACAAACCGGCTGTCGGTTAAGTGCACTTCGGGCCGGGTGCGAAACTGAATGCTGTCGTTACGCGGTTTCCGATGGCTGTAACTTAAACCGAGATGCAATAACTTTCTTCCCTTTTCTGCAACCCAGAGAAGCCCCGCCACTCTCCCAGTCAGGGCATAGTCACCCCCCTGCGTCACAGGCGGCGTTTCCCTGGTATCGCGAAAAACCCCCACTGCCCAGAACAAGCGATCGTTTAATTCCCGGTCATAAAACGCGATGCCTAGGTTCCGGTCGGGATTAAACGTTTCAAACAACAGCGACCGTTCCATGAAGGTGATGTATTTGTTGCTGGTGAGTTCTTCGAGAGAAAACGGCTCCTGAAAATGACCGATCAATAAATTACCCAGCACCGGAACGCGAAGAACGCCTAGAAACACGTCCTTGAACGCGGGAGAGCCGCTGGCAAAATCATACTGGGCTTTGAACATCACGCGGTTGTAAAGCAGTCCGGAAATGAACAGACGCGCCCGGCGGGCTTCGGCGCCGTTGTTCTGAGGCCCAAACAGAGACTCCAGCCGGGAGTCCGCAGACAGAAACGCCCAGTCGTATTGCATGCGCCCACCGATTCGATACTTAAATTGTTTGTCTCTGGAATCCAGATTCAAACCGTTTTTCCAATAGACACGAAAGTCTCTTGGATTCTTCTCTAGTTTTTCTTCTAATGCCTTAACGCGATCTTCAAGACTGACTGGGTCGGCATTCACGGATTGAACGCCAGAAAAAATACCGAGTGCGGAGAGAATTAAAATACATGGAAATGACTTCATGAATTTGCCTGAAAAATTCTGTCTTTCTATTCCAAAATAAAATTATTGCATCGGGTGATCGTCCCACTCATGCACCATTTTAAGGGCTTTAATATGAGCGTATACTTTCTGGCCCGGCACGATTCCAAGTCTCGCCAGGGATTTCCGGGTGATGGTTGCCAGCATGGGTTGGCCAACGTTCAGCTTGATATCGACCGAATATCCAGGAGCGTCCAGAGGCCCCACCTCGATCACTTCGGCTGCCAAAATATTCAGCACACTGGTCTGGTTGTTGGGAGACGAGGTCGCGATACTCACATCATTGGAATGAATATGAATGCGAATGGGCCGGCCCACTTCTGCCTCCTGCTTGGGAACGTGTAACAGATGATCCATGAAACGCAGACGCGTCAGGCCAAACTCCGGTTCATGATCTTCGACAGTCGTGTCGAACACCGCTCCCATGAGGGTCGGGTCGATCTGCCCTCGAAGTCCCAGTTGTGAGAAAACCGTCTCGACCGGACCATTAGCGACCACTTGCCCCTGTTTAAGCAATACCATCGTGTCCACTAACTGTAAAACCTCCCCCAACGAATGACTGACATAAATAATAGGAATCTTCAATTCATTCTGCAAACGGCGGATGTAAGGCAATATCTCCCGCTTCCTCTGCTGATCGAGAGAAGCCAACGGTTCGTCCATCAGCAACAGCCGCGGGCTGGTGAGCAACGCCCTGCCGATCGCCACGCGCTGTCCTTCTCCCCCGGATAGAAATTTTGGCCTCCTGTCCAAAAGATGTGCGATGCCAAGGATTTCGGTCACTTGATCGAGAAAAATTCTGCGTTCACTTTCCGGAGTGCGGTTGAATCCATATAAGAGATTCGAGCGGACGTTTAAGTGCCCGAACAAACGCGGCTCCTGAAAGACAAGCCCGATCGGACGTTTGTGCACCGGAATAAAGATATCTCTGGCCTCGTCCTGCCACGTTGCATCGCCGAATTTAAACAATCCCTCCGGCGAGCGTTCTAATCCGGACAAACAGCGGAGCAAGGTGGTTTTCCCGGAACCCGAAGGACCGAACAGAACCGTCACGCCCTGGCCGGGAAATTCCATTCGTGCTCTCAGATTAAAACCTGGAAAGCGGACGTTAAAATTTGCGGTGATTTTGTTCATGCGACATGCAGGGGAAGCCGCCGGTTGATAGTGTACACCGTCAACAGTACGAGAAAAGAAAAAACCAGCAGGCCGCCGGACAGGAGATGCGCCTGGGTGTATTCCAGGCTTTCGACACGATCATATATCTCGATAGAGATGACTTTGGTCTTGCCGGGGATACTGCCGCCCACCATCAAGACCACCCCGAATTCGCCCAGCGTATGCGCAAATCCCAATACGGTCGCGGTGATGTAGCCTCTTAAAGCAAGCGGCGAAATCACCGTAAAAAATGCATCCCATTTGGACGCGCGTAACGACCCCGCTGTTTCCAAAGGCAATTTTCCCACCGCTTCAAATGAAGAGTGCAGGGGCTGAACCACAAAAGGCAGGGAATACAACGTGGAGGCAATCACCAGCCCGGTGAATGTGAACGAAAGCGCCGAACCCGTCACCGCTTTGGCCGGGCCGCCGATCCAACCGTTGGGACCAAGCGCGATCAAGAGATAAAATCCCAGCACCGTAGGGGGAAGCACCAGCGGCAAAGCCACCACCGCTTCCACGAACACCCGCGCCCTGGAACGCGTGTGCGCCAGCCACCAGGCAACGGGCGTTCCCACGATCAATAGCAGGATCACGGTGATTCCCGCAAGCTTTAATGTCAACCCAATGGCGGTGAAATCAAAATTCGCAACGTCCATAAACAAAAATCTCCAGATGAGTTTCGGCGTCTCCGTAAAGAATATTTTGAGGCGGCAGGATCATTTTATTCTATAGCCCAATTCTTCGATTAATTTTCGTATCGCATCACTTTCAATAAATTTTATCAACTCCCTGGCAGTTGAATTGGATTCACCGTGTTTCAAAAATACAAGGTCCTGCTGAATTGGATCATGAAATGTGGCAGGCACCTCCCAGCGACTGCCTTTAAATTTGTTTCTTGAATTGAGAATTTGTGACAGCGCGACAAAACCCAGGTCCGCATTTCCCGTCGCCACAAACTGAAACGTCTGGCCAATATTTTCTCCCTGCACCACACGCTCCTGAACCTGATCCCAGACGCCGAGTTTCTTTAAGGTCTGCAAGGCCGCCCGGCCATAGGGTGCGGTCTTTGGACTGGCAATCGCCAGATGGTTAAAACTTCGCTCTTTTAAATTTTTTGCAGCGTCCCCTTGGATCTTTTTGGGATCGCGGCTCCATAACGCGAGTCGACCGATGGCATAGGTTCTGGATGATCCCGAAACCGCAAATCCCTCTTTTTCTAAAAGCGCGGGGCGCAAAGAATCCGCCGCTAAAAACAAGTCGAATGGCGCACCATTTTTTATCTGGGCATACAATTTTCCCGTCGAACCGGAAATGAGAATTGCCTTGTGCCCCGTTTGCTTCTCAAACCGGAGCGCGATTTCCTTGAGCGGCCCCAGAAAGTTGGACGCAACCGCCACGTTGACCTCTCCGGACCGGGCAGAGGAAATTGGGCTCGCTAAAAAAATCAGCACCAGCAAAACAAACCGCATCTTATTTCTCCCAAACCAACCGATTCAGATCACAAGGAAAACGTTATATTTTTATATATATAACGCATGCATAGGTTATATACAACAAAATATAGCGCTATGCCAATCCAATGATTGACTATAGGAGAGGGGAGATCCGCTTGAAAAATCAGAGGTTTTCCGGTTTTTTCGGGAGATGAATGGAAAAGACGCTGCCTTTTCCGAGAGCACTGTCCACTTTAACGGAGCCCTTATGGACCTGGGCGATGTGCTTGACGATGGCAAGGCCGAGTCCAGTCCCGCCGAGTTCCCGGCTTCTGGCCTGATCGACCCTGTAGAACCGTTCGAACAGACGCGGCAAGTGCTCCTTGCCGATGCCGCTCCCCCAGTCCTGAACCTGGATGACAATCGCATCCTCCTGCTCCTCTCCCACCACTTCGACCGCCTTTTTAGGCCCACTGTATTTGATGGCATTGTCGATCAGGTTCACTACGGCCTGTTCCAGCAAAGGCGGATTGATTCTGGCCCGCAAACTTTCCTCGCACTTCAACCGCACCGTCGCACTTTGCTTGACTGCCTGATTTTCACAAGCCTGAATGGCGGACTGCAATAATTCTTTGAGTGGCGCCTCTTCTAGTTGCAGCGCGAAACTATCCGGGTCCTGCTCCAGCCGTGAAAGACTGAGAAGGTCTTCGATAATCGCGTTCAACCGGTCCACCTGCCGGGAAATGATTTCCAGAAAACGCTTAGCATCTTCCGAATTGTCGAGAGCGCCTTCAAGCAGGGTCTCGACAAATCCTTTGATGGAAGTGACAGGGGTTTTGAGTTCGTGCGACACGTTGGCCACGAAATCGCGGCGTACATTTTCAAGCCGTCGGAGACGGGTGACATCGTTCAATACGATCAACGCGCCGATGCTGTTATCATTGTCATCGTTTAGTATCGTCCCACGCGCTTGCAGGTTCCGGCTCTGAACACCGCTCAAGATAATATCCGTTTCCACAACCTGGCGACTGCTGAGAGCTTTTTCGACGAATTGCTGGAGGTCGTTATTTCTCACCATCTCCTGAATATTTCTTCCCTGACATTTTTCCGAATCCACCCCGATCAAATCGGCGGCGGCCTGGTTCATGCTAATGAATCGCCCGGCGGCATCCACCGCGAAAACGCCTTCCACCATACTGGACAAAACCGCTTCCCGTTCATTGCGCTCAGCAGTAATACTACGAATACGGTCGTCGAGTTGCCTGGCCATTTCATTCAGGGCTTCCGCCAACTCCCCCATTTCAAGAGAGTCCGGGACCGGTACTTTCCCGGTCAAATCTCCTCGCGCAAACCCTTCTGCCGCGCGGCGCATCACTTCCAGAGGCCGGGTGATCCTGCGCGAGACCAACAGGCTGATGCCAGCGGCAAACAGGGCGACGACCACCCCCCCCAAACCGATCTTGATTTCGATCGAGCGCAATGCGCTGTCTATGAATGTGACCGGTATGGAAGTCCGCACCACGCCGATCACTTGACCCTGCCTAAAAACCGGAATGGCAAGGTACATTAATTTCCGTTGCAGGGTTCGGCTGAACCGGATGGACATGCCTTTTTTCCCGGAAAGCGCCTCGCGGATTTCCGGCCGGGCCGCATGATCGTCCATGCGAGCGGGGTCTTCGTGCGAATCCCCGAGAACCTGCCCTGAAGGATGGATCAAGCTCACGCGCATGGAAGCGCTCTTGCCGATTTCCTTGCTCAGAGCATCCAGACTGGAAAGATTGTTTGGAGTGAAGTTTTTTGATACGAGACGTTCTACCAGGTGAGCACGCACCTCAAGGTCGGTGACGGTGCGGTCGAAATAAAATTGCCGCAGGGAATTCACGGCATACCAGCCTATTGACAGAATGGCGATAAGCGTGATGAGTAAATAAGTGGGGTAAAGCTGCCATAATAACCTTTTTCTCGGCATGGCTATTCCCGGAACCGGTAACCGACTCCGCGCACGGTTTCAATGCGTTCTGCGGCCTGGCCCAATTTTTTACGCAATCCTACAATCTGGAAGTCCACCGAGCGGTCGGTGACGGCGTAATCGTCCCCCCGGACCGCTTCGACAATCTGATAGCGGGTGAACACCCAGCCGGGGCGAGCCGCCAGAAACTTTAATATATTGAATTCCGTGTACGTCAATGAAACCGGTTTTCCTGCCACAAGGACTTCGTGACGACCGGAGTGAATTTCCAACTCAGGAAACCGTAATACGCCCTGAACTTCTGTTGGCTCTTTTTTGTTTCTCCTAAGTACCGCCCGCACCCGTGTGACAAAGACTTTCACGTTAAAAGGTTTGGTGACGTAATCGTCGGCTCCCAGTTCCAGGCCCGTCACGATGTCCGATTCTTCGCCCTTGGCGGTGAGCATGATGATGGGAATTTGCGCCGTCGCGGACTCCCGTTTCAGCCGCCGGCATACCTCCAAACCATCGACTCCCGGAAGCATCAAATCCAGCACCATCAAGTCGGGCAACAGGGCCTTCGCTTGTTTGAGACCGTCTTCTCCCGTATCCGCACAGGTGACATCGTAGGTTTCTTTTTTCAGGTTATAACGGACCAGTTCTTGAATGTCTTTTTCGTCTTCGACGACCAGAATCTTTTCTCCGGACATAATCTGTAGTTTGTTATCAGGTTATTATTTGATTTTCATCCTCTATCAAGCCTGGGTTGAGTGAGAATCCTGTTAGCGGTGGGCGAGAATCACAATAGGTCTGCCTTTTGAACATCCCTAAAAACTCCAGATCAAAGCAAATTATTCTATCCATCGCCCTAAAGTTTTCACTCAAACCGCCGCAATCAAAGATAAGGATAGTTTTATCAAAATTACTATTTTTCAAGAACTTACAATAGTTTTTCGCGGGTCATTTTAGCACTGCAGGCCCATAGTTCCCAATGAAAATAGAAGTCGTTCAAACCAGGACCGTTTTCCAGACGGTCGCAAGCCCGGAATGTAAAGACTGCGAAGAGGAGGCGCGGCTCAAAAAGCAACAAGAGCAGCGTTTAATAGAGGAAGACCGGGTCTCCCTCTCCGGACAATCGCCGCTGCAAAAGGACATCCGCTCGGAATCTTCCTCAGAGGATGCGCTGGGAGAATCGCCGGAAAATGAGAGCGATAAAAGCGGCTTGACCGCCGGGATTCGCCCGGAAACCGAGCACTCCCAGGAAGAAAAACAAGTGCTGGATGAACTACGGGCACGTGACCGGGAAGTTCGGTCGCATGAACAGGCCCATTTAGCCGCGGCAGGGCCCTATGCCAAAGGCCCCCCCTCCTTTGAATATCAAACCGGGCCTGATGGCAAGCGCTATGCGGTTGGCGGGGAAGTCGCCATCGACACATCGAAAGTGC
>JAJDBE010000118.1 GCA_029261515.1 Nitrospinaceae bacterium
CTGTTTAAAGCTCAGATTGTGGTAATCCTTCAGAAGCTGCGCTTTGATCGGCTCACCGCCCACTGTTCCCAAGGGAGTGATGGTGTTGTAGGCTTCGCCGATTTGCCGAATTCGCCACAATTCCCATAAGCTGAAGTGGGACGCCTCTTCGGGCTCGAAATTAAATTTCCAGGCGAGAGTGTCGATCCAGGTCACCACTCCGTAAACCGCCAAAATGAGGAGGAAGCCGCCGCCCAGTTCCAGCAGGAGTTTGAAGACTTTAGAAGTATCGACGTTTTGCAAAGACCAGATGAAGAGGGAAAGACCGGCCAGTAGAAAAAGGGTTTTTAGAATTTTGCTCATGAACGGAAAAGGCTGGATTTCTAAGGTTGCTGCGGGAAAAAACTATCGAATAAAGCATATCATTCCCAAGAGGAAAAACACAAGTGCGCGTTGAGCGAAGCTCAGAGCCTGGGAAAAGGAAGGGGTGTTAGCGGTCGCATTCTCCGCCGATCATGTTGAGCATGTCGAATGTGGGAATGATATCCGCAAGCATGCCGCCGACGCAAATCTGTTCCAGAGAGGCCGTCATGGTGAAGCAGGGAGGGCGAACCCGGCATTTGTAAGGTTTTCCGGTTCCGTCGCTGACGAGATAGAATCCCAGCTCCCCGTTGGCTGCTTCCGTTGGAAAATAAACTTCACCCACAGGCGGTTTCAATCCGTCGATGACCATTTTAAAATGCGCGATCATTTCTTCCATGCGCGCATAAACGTCTGGCTTCGCCGGAGCCCGCATGTAGGGATTGGCCACGTTGATGGGGCCTTCCGGCATGTCCTTCATGGCTTGTTTGATGATTCGATAACTCTGTTTGATCTCTTCCATGCGCACGAGATACCGGTCGAAATTGTCACCGGTGGTTCCTAACGGAATGTCAAAATCCAGGCGGTCATAAACCAGATATGGGTGTTGTTTGCGGACATCGTAATCCACGCCGCAGGCACGCAGACAGGGACCGGTGAATCCCCAGTTGATGGCGTCTTCGGCGGAGATGGCTCCGGTGTCGCGCATCCGGTCGAGAAAAATCCGGTTTTTGGTCAGCAGTTTGTCGACATCTTCAAACAGAGAATCCAGTTTTTTATAGGCGGCCTGTAGTTCTTCGTCGAATCCGGGAGGCAGGTCACACATGAGGCCGCCGATGCGGACGTAGTTGGAAGTCAGCCGTGCACCGCAGACTTTTTCCAGAAAATCCCAGAGGATTTCACGGGCTTCCACGAAATAAATAAATGCTGTCAGAGCGCCAAGTTCCAGGGCCGCCGCGGCGATGTTGGTGTAATGGTCGGAGATGCGCGCCAGTTCATTGGTCACCACGCGAATGTAATTGCAACGATCGGTCGCTTCGATGCCGCAGAGTTTTTCCACTGCAAGCGCATAACCGATGTTGTTCATGATGGCGGAGCAGTAGTTCAGCCGGTCGGTATAAGGGAATACGTTGGAGTAGGTGACGCTCTCGCACATTTTCTCAAACCCGCGGTGCAGGTAGCCGACTTCGACTTCCATTTTCACCACGGTTTCCCCGTCAAGCGTCAGCAGAAACTTGACTGTTCCGTGAGTGGCGGGATGGGACGGCCCCATGTTGAGGAGCATGTGCTCGGTATGCAGTTTTTCTTTTAGATCAGCCATGAGCGTTACTTATCTCGATAAAGGAAAAAGGATTGTTTCAGAAAAGGTCTCAATCGGCTTTGGAAACCTTGATCGGCACCAGTCCTTCTTCTCCGTTTCTTAATTGGTTGACTGGAACCTGCGGCCAGTTCTTGGGAATATAAACCATGCCCGGCGTTGTGATGGTGCTGGTTTTGATTGCAACTTCTACCTTGGAATTCGCCGATTCGACGACAATACGGTCGCCTTCCTCAAGTTTTAATTTCTCGGCGTCTTCGGGATGAATTTCCGCGAAACATTCCGGCCCGATGTCCACCAGGGCTTTTGCGTGCTGTGTGTAACTGCCAATGTGGAACATGTGATTGTTGGTTTGCAGGTGGAACGGATAGACTTTTTTGCCTTTGGTTTCTTTATACGGCTGGCAAATCTGAAACTCCGCTTTGGCTTCGAAGCCGGAGGGCGACCATTGCTTTGATTCGTCTCCCGGCATCGTCCCCTGATAAATGGGGACGACCCGTTCGATTTCCTGCTGAACCTCTTCGACGCTGGTGAATTGAAACGGTTTTCCGAGAGCCTCCGCAATTTCCACCAGAATATCGAAATCCGGTTTCGACTCTCCCTGCGGCAGGGTTGCCGAAGCAACTTTCTGCACATGCCGTGTCATGTTGGTGTAGGTTCCCTCCTTTTCCGCGAACGTGGAAATGGGGAGGATGATGTCGGCCATTTTCGCCGTCTCCGTCATGAACACATCCTGCACGACGAGAAAAGGTACCGTCTGCAACGCATCCTTCGCCAGAGCGGCTTTGTAATACGATTGCACCGGGTCTTCGCCCACAACATACAGCAGTTTGACTTTGCCCTTGACGCAATTTTCGAACAAATCCTGCGCCAGGTTTTCGGTGTTGAACTTCAGGGATTCCACGCCCCATTCTTTGGCGAGTGCGTCCAATGTCGTAGAGTCCTCAGGGGATTTGTATCCCGGAAGAAAATCCGGCGTCACTCCCATGTCATTCACGCCCTGCGAGTTACAATGTTCTCTCGGCGGATAAATGCTGATGCTGCCTTTGCCGCCGGAATGCACCAGAATCGACAAGTTGAGCAGGGCTTTTAGAATGTCTTCCCCCTGTCCCGTGTCGAGAATGTCGTTGCCTATAATAATGAACCGGTCCGCTTCTCTGGCAAACCGCTCCGCCGCATGCGTGAGTGTCTCATCCGACAATCCCGTCATTTTTTCAGCTTCACTGGCGGAGTAAGGTTTCAAAGACTCGACCCATGCATCGAAGTTGGGAATGGCGGTTTTGACTTTGGCGGTGTCCACCAGCTCTTTTTCGAGGATGATCTGTGCCAGCCGGTTGGCTACGGCGAGGTCCGCGCCGTGCTTGAAAGTCAGGCGAATGTCCGTTTGGGCTTCGTTGTTGAACACCACATCGCGTGGATTGGCGATGATGACGTCGGTTCCGGTGAACACCACGCCTTTGCGAATGGAGTTGCCGCCGACAGGATATTCCGAAGGCAGATCGGAATTGAAAATCAGAACCACATCGGCGTGTTCCAGTTCGGTGATGGGTTTCGAGTTTATGCCGTTTTTAAAACAATCCATCATGAACTGGTTGGCATAAGGAGCCCGAAGATTGGCCAGATTGGTGACCTGGTTGGAACCGAAATGGCCGCGGAACAGCTTCTGAAACAAGTAGGCTTCTTCATTGGTCATTTTTTCAGAACCGATACCGGCGATGCTCTCTGACCCGCTGCGGTTGACGGTGGACTGAAACCGCTCGGCGATAGTTTGAATCGCTTCGTCCCAGGTGACTTCCTTGAAGTTGCCGCCAAAGTTCATCAAAGGCGCTTTGATTCTGTCCTCGTTGTGGATGATTCCGTGGCCGAACCGGCCCTTGGCGCAGAGATTGCCTTCGTTGATGCCGACGTTGTAGCCTTCGTCACCTTCAATGCGCAGGACC
>JAJDBE010000119.1 GCA_029261515.1 Nitrospinaceae bacterium
ATTCGCGATTAAATGGACAATAGACCGGGTACAGCCGAGAAGATCGGTCATCGACAAACTTTCTCCCGGCTCATGCATCCGGGCTTCGGTATCGTAGGCGCCAAGACATATGGGCTGAACCTCGCCCAGCACATCGAGAAGTTTTGCCACAAAGGGAATCGATCCGCCGCATCCGTACAGACAACTTTTCTGGCCGAATCCTTTTTCCAGCGATGCCAGCACCAAAGGAAAAATGGGATGGGTTATGGGGGTCATCCAGGGCGAACCTCCTTTCTCGGAATGCAGTATCAACTCAAATCCTGGAAGCATTTGTTCTTCGAGAAAATTTTTAAGATGATTTGTCGCCAGCTGTTCCTCGTTGCCTGGCGCCAGACGGATTTCGACGATGGCTTTGGCCGTAGAATCTTCGAAGGGTTTGCCCTCGCCACTGGATTCGACCTTCAAGGCTTGAACGCTCAGACATCCCGCATTGGACTCAACGTAAGGGGCAATATCAGGATGCAGGACTCCGTTATTTTGGATGAGTTGGTCGATCATCCGTGCCAGTTGTAGTTCAGGAATAGGAAAGGGCCCGCCATTCATTCCGGAGTGAGGGTCTTGAGTGGCGGATTGCAGGATCAGATCGAAGACCGCTTTACCAGCATCAGTGGGAATTTCGTTTAAGGTCAGTTTGAGGTGGAACAAATTCCACTGGCTGAAAAGACGCTGCAAAGATGTTTTGAGCCGTAGGGAGTCTTTACAAGATGCAAATGTCAGACGCACTCCCGCTGCGCCGAAAATGATCGACCCCGATACCCGGTTTCCCGGACGTACATTGACGAAAGATTTTCTCAACTGACCGATCAGCAAATCGGGAACGGTTTCAGGCACGGTGGATTTAGTTTCCGGTAACAACCCGGCAGCATCTCTTATCATTTCGATTGTCACAGGTACGTTGGCATAGCCTTGCATTTCAGTTTCGGTGACCGGTTGATCCGCCCCGGCAATGGTTTCCACCGCGAGAGAGTGGTCCTCGTGAATGAGCGTCGCCAGCAGTTTGTAGAGAGCGGTTTGGGTGTCGATCCGGCTTTCTTCTTTGGGCAGGACAGTAGTTTCAAACTGAATGATGCCGCGCAAAGAAGTGGTCAGACCGGGGACGCCGGTGGCCGGGTTCACCACATCGGTGATAATAACGCAATCCACAGGGGCAAAAAAATCGTAGTTCTGGCGGATTTGATCCATGAGAGAGTGCGAGCCGCATTCTTCTTCTGTTTCGTAGATCACCTTAAAACTGCAGGGCAGGTCGTTCAAAACCGATGGCGATGAATTTAGAGGATCATATCCAAGAGATTTCAAAATCGCATGGACCGACATGCCGATGGCGATCACGCCGCTCAGGTCATCCGCCGCGCCGCGGCCGTAAGCGCGGGTCCGGTCTTTATTCCAGCGCAATTGGGTGGGGGGAACGCCGTCCCATTTTTCGAATCGGCCATCGTCCATATACGGTTGCTTGTCGAGATGCGCGTAAAACAAAACAGTGGGCTTATTTGCCGACACGGCGATTTCGGCCATTAAAATTGGAGTGGCGTCAGGAAACTGAGATGAAGGCTGGTTGATCTTGATGTAAGAAAATCCGATTTGCCTGAGATAATCCTCGGCGCACTCAAGAATCTCCTTCATATCGCTGGGAGCGGTCCGATCGCCTTCAAATTCATTGACGTTAAAACTGCGGCTGTCGATGGCCACCATTTTTTGTAAAAAATCCATGTGCCATTGCACCAGTTCGGAGTCAGGCTGAATTTCCAGGCTTGCGTTTTGGCTGATTTCATTCCAGTTCATTTTGGATGGAGATTCCTTTCATGGCCTTATTTGGCCGCTTTATTTATCTTCTGTTCTGGTAATGCTATATTATAAACACCCGCAGGCCCTCATTGCGCGGGAATTATTCCTGAAATTTTTGTAATCGTTTATTTCTATTGCCCATTGTATGATCGACCGGCTGACTAATCTTGTTAAATTGATCCGGATTTTAAGAGAACGCGGAAACTGGCCGCTGATCCGGCATTCCCGCCAGCAACTGCGGGATTTTCTCTTTTGCCGCAGTGGCATGAATCGGAAATCCATTTTCAGCGCGGTGATTTACTGGCTGTATATGCTGAAGGGGCTGGACGTTCTGGTCTGGCGGCTGGAAACCTTCGGATTTCTTTATCTGCCCGGTCAAAGTGAAGAAACAAAGCAGCGTTTGAATACCTATCTTTAATGGCTCCTTTTCGCATAAGTAGAATGCAGAAAATCTGTGCATCGCAAATTGCCGCCTGAACCCTTCCGAGAAAAGAGAGCCTCTTGACCGCGTTATTAAAAAACCGAACCTTTCAGATCATCTTTCTGCTTTACTCTGCGGCGCTTATTTTCTGGGGCCGGCAATTGGATGTGGGGTTGCCGAATTTTGACGATGCTTATTATGCCCAGAAAGCCAAGGAGATGGTCGCCTCCGGAAACCTCTGGGTGATCACCCACAACGGCATCCCGGATGAGGCCAATCCGCCTTTTCCGTTTTGGATGACGGCGCTTGCGTTCAAGGTGTTTGGCGTCTCCGGCTATGCGGCGGTTTTCTTTTCTGCCTTGTTTGGCGTCGGCACCGTTTACCTGACCTATCTTCTTTGCCTGCATCTTTTCAAAAACGACTGGACGGCTTTTTTCTCCGCTTTTGTGCTGCTCTTCCCCGGCATGTTTGCCGATTCCTCCCGCCGCGGCATGGTGGATATCCCTCTGGCTTTTTGCGTGATCGGGGCGATGTTTTGTTTCATCAAGGGCATTGAAAACAGAAAGTACTATTTGCTGTTTGGCTGCATGACGGCGCTCGGTATCCTGACCAAAAGCGTGCTGGGAGTTTTCCCTTTGATGATCGCCTGCCTGACCCTGGCATTGAGCCGCCGATGGAAAGAGTTGTTCAGCGCTTATTTTTTGCTGGGCATCGCCATTGCGTTGTTTGCGGGTTTCAGCTGGCATCTGGTCAACTGGCTGGTCCTGGGTGACTCGTTTTTGCAGACGCATTTTGGCACGTTAATTTTAAACCGGGGATTTGAGGGCAATGCCGATCCGTTTTACTTTCTCGGTTATGCCAGCGATTTTCTCAAAAATTACTGGCCCTGGCTGCCACTGGCTCTGATTGGAACATTTAAATTCGGCAAACGGGCGTTCACCGAAAACGATATTCGCTATCTCATGGTGTTTTTATGGATCGCAGTGGTGTTCGGCGTGATGAGCACCAGCACGAACCAGACCCTGCGCTACCTCTTCATGATTTTCCCGGCTCTGGCGATTGTGACGGCGAAGACTCTGGCGGATTGGCTGAAAGACGGAATGAAAGAAAAGTTGCTACCTTATATGGTGGGGATCGTCATGTTGACGGTGTTGTTTGTCAACGCCACGCCGTTTCAAGTCAAGGTGACCCTGTCGCCGAACAGCGTCGAGGTCAAGCAGCTGGCGGCCATTATCAACTTGAACACGCCAAAGGATAAGAAACTGAGAAGCTACCGGCTTTCCATGCACAACCCGAGGCAGGCACTGCTGTTTTATTCGGACCGGTTTCTGGATGACCCGGTCAACGATTCCTTGGAGCTATTGCGCTTGCTCGAGGAACATCCGCAATCCACCTGGTTGACTTCTCCCGCGGAATTCAACGAACTGCAGCGCAGTTACCCGGAGAAAGTGTGTCTGATTCAGGCGAATCGCAAATACGCCTACTTCACCTCACAAAAAAACAAACCCAATATCAGTTATGATTTTTCTGCCAGAAAGCTTCCTCTCATTCGTTAAAGTCTTCAGCGATTGGTGAACAGGTAAACCGTTTCAAAAAGATCGGAAGAATCGATTTTGAGTTTTCGATTCCAAAGCTCTTTGAGATAGGTTTTATCAACACGCTGTTTTTCCCAGATTTTGTCTTCAGAAAGCAGGAGCAAAGGCAGGTGGCTGAAGTTGTTTTCCCATACCGTTTCCCGCATCACGACAAATACTTTTTTGTCGGTCTCCAAAAACTCCATCAACTGTTCCGGGGTGAAAATGAATTTGGAAAACTGCCCCGTCAAAACGCCCATCCGGGCCTGATGACTCCCCATATGGTAAACGCCGATTCGTTCCTCTCCGGTTCCCGATTTTGAGATTTCCTGGGCGAACTTTTTCATCGGGTACTGGTTGAAAAACGGAACCATATCTCCATGAACCATCGTCAAGCTGAGTGTTTGCAACAACGCCAG
>JAJDBE010000120.1 GCA_029261515.1 Nitrospinaceae bacterium
GATCAATTATCTCGTGCGTCTTGGCTGGTCGCATGGCGATCAGGAAATCTTCACGCGCGACGAATTGATCCGGTATTTTTCACTGGAGCACATCACCACCTCGGCGGCGGTGTTCAATCCGGAAAAACTCACCTGGCTCAACCAGCAATATATCAAGGAAACCCCGCCGCTGGAACTGGCCGCATATTGGCAGCCAATTCTCGTTCGGGAAAAAGTATTGCCCGAGGGGCACGGATTGAGCCTGGAGGAAATCGCCAAACCCATCCCGGCGCTCAACCAGCGGGCCGAGACTCTCGTCGAGATGGCGCATAAGGCGGAGTTTTATTTTAAAGAGAATATCGAATCTGACGAAAGCGCCCGGGCGAAATTCCTGACCCCGGATGCCAAACCGCTTCTGCAATTGCTGGTGTCCAAGTTGTCCAGTCTAAGTGATTTTTCCGAACCGACCTTAGAAACCGCTTTCAAGGAAATCATGGAGCAGGAGAGCATCAAGCTCGGCAAGCTGGCGCAACCGGTGCGCATTGCGTTGACCGGAAAAAAGGAAAGCCCCGGCATTTACGAGACGCTGTCCCTTCTGGGCCGCGACACGACTATATCCCGCCTCAACGACGCCATCGCCTGGATCGATTCTCTTTAGGCAGACAACCTCCTACGGCCTCTCTCTCCTTATCAAGAGAACCTTTGCCTAAGCCGTCATCGCGAGACGCGAAGCGGCGTGGCGATCCAGAGACTCTGGATTTACCCCTTCGGGGCAGAAAGCAAAGGTGGAATATCACAGCTTCGTCACCGTTGGTTCCTCGTAATGACGGCTTAGGCAAGGGTCTCCTTACCAAGGGGAGGCCGGGAGGGGTGAGTCTCAAGCTTCTGTAAGGTTTCGCCCCACCCTGCCGACACTGAGACTCCTCATGCACGATTCGGTACGTCCTGGATTTTGCAATTGATGGTATCTTATTCTCGATACCCGTTCGTCCACTAGAGGGAGGTTTTTATGACAACCTCGAAAGAGGTCAAGGCTTCGGATTTATTGGTCAAGGCGCTGGAAAAGGAAGGCGTTCAACACATCTTCGGCGTTCCCGGTGAAGAGAACCTGGACTTCCTCGAATCCCTACGGCAATCGAAACAAATACAACTGGTCCTGACCCGGCACGAACAGGGAGCGGGATTCATGGCCGCCACTTATGGACGGCTGACGGGAAAGGCCGGCGTTTGTCTCGCCACCCTCGGCCCCGGCGCCACGAATCTCGTCACTCCCGCCGCTTATGCGCAGTTGGGCGCTATGCCGCTCATCATGATCACCGGGCAAAAACCGATCAAAAAATCCAAACAGGGCCGCTTCCAGATCGTGAACATCGTCCGGTTGATGGAACCGGTCACCAAAATGTCCAAGCAAATCGTCCACGGCAGCACCATCCCCGCACTGGTGCGGGAGGCCTTCCGCATCGCCGAGGAGGAACGCCCCGGCGCGGTTCTGCTCGAACTGCCGGAAGATATCGCCGCCGAAGCCACCGACACGCACCTGTTCGAACCGCACGAACGCCGCTACGCCGTGGCCGGAGAAAGCATCATCGACCAGGCCGCCACCCGGATCAAGCAGGCGAAACACCCCCTGCTCCTGATCGGCGCCGGCGCCAACCGGAAAAAGGAATGCAAAGCCCTGCAGGATTTTGTCAACCGCACCGGTATTCCGTTTTTCAATACGCAAATGGGCAAAGGCGTGATCGACGAACGGCATCCGCTTTCTCTCGGCACCGCCGCTCTGTCCGACGGCGACTATATTCACTGCGCCATCGATTATGCGGACCTAGTCATCAATGTCGGGCACGATGTTGTCGAAAAACCGCCTTTCTTCATGGTGCCGGAAGGCCGAACCGTCATACACGTCAACTTTAAATCCGCCGAAGTCGATCAGGTTTACTTCCCGCAAATCGAAGTGGTTGGGGATCTCGCATCTTCGATCAAACTGCTGGGCGAAAAACTGGGAAAGGTCGATGCCGACTTCTCTTATTTCATGCGCGTGAAAGAGGGAATCGATGCGCATGTTCTGCAAGGAACCGAAGAATCACGCTTTCCCATCACGCCGCAACGGCTGGTGGCGGACGTGCGCAACGCCATGCATGAAGACGGCATCATCGCTCTCGACAACGGCATCTACAAGGTCTGGTTCGCGCGCAATTATAAAGCCTATCATCCCAACAGCATTCTGCTGGACAATGCCTTGGCCACAATGGGCGCTGGACTCAGCTCGGCCATGATGGCGGCCCTGCTCAATCCCGGCAAACGGGTCATGGCCCTCTGCGGCGACGGCGGCTTCATGATGAACTCGCAGGAGTTGGAAACCGCCGTGCGTCTCGACCTCAACCTCGTGGTGACGGTGCTGAACGACGGCTCCTACGGCATGATCCGCTGGAAACAGGCGCAAATGGGCTTTGAAGATTGGGGATTGCAATACAACAATCCGGACTTCGTTACCTATGCCCAAAGTTACGGCGCTACCGGGCACCGGATCGAAAGCGCGGAAATGCTGAAAGAAACTTTTGAAAATGCTTTCGCCGCAGGCGGCGTGCATCTGGTGGATGTGCCGATGGATTATTCCGAAAACACCAAAGTTCTGATCGAGGAGCTGAAACAAAAGGTCTGCCTGATATGAACGAAACCAACGATAAAATACTGCAAGTCGTCAATCCCTACGACGGCAAAGCCATCGGTTCGGTGCCGCTTACTTCATGGGAAGAAGCCGACCTGATGCTGACTGACGGCAGCCGCCTCTACAAAGACCGCAAGCGCTGGCTCCCTGCCTACAAGCGCATTGAAATTCTGCAAAAAGCCGCAAGTTTAATGCAAGAGCGGTCCGAAGAGTTGGCATTGCAGATCGCCAACGAAGGCGGCAAACCGCTGATCGACGCGCGCGTGGAAGTCGCCCGCGCCATAGACGGCGTGGAGCTTTGCGCCAAAGAGCTTGGCAATCTCTCCGGTAAGGAAATTCCCATGGACCTGACGGCGGCAGGCGCGGGCCGCCGGGCATTCACTTTCCGCGAACCCATCGGTCCTGTGGTGGCAGTGTCGGCTTTTAATCATCCGCTGAACCTGATCGTGCATCAGGCGGGACCTGCAGTGGCGGCGGGGTGCCCTGTGATCGTCAAGCCTGCGGACGACACACCACTGTCGGCGAAATCGTTTGTGGAAATTTTATACGAAGCGGGACTGCCGGAGAACTGGTGCCGATTTGCCCCATGTGATATTGCCACTGCGGAAAAACTGGTGACCGATGCGCGCGTTGCGTTCTTTAGTTTCGTCGGCTCGGCAAAAGTCGGCTGGATGTTGAGAAGCAAACTTGCTCCCGGTACGCGCTATGCTCTGGAACACGGCGGCGCAGCGCCTGTCATCGTCGATGCCAGCGCCGACATCAATGCCATGATAGCGCCACTTTTAAAAGGCGGGTTCTACCACGCGGGTCAGGTGTGCGTTTCGGTCCAGAGAGTGTTCGCGCCAAAATCGTTGGCGGAAGAGATCGCGCAACAACTGGCAAGCGGCGCAGAAAAACTAAAGGTCGGCAACGCCATCGAAGAAAGCACCGAGGTCGGCCCGCTCATTCGACCGCCGGAAGTGGAGCGCGTCGCTGAATGGGTAAAGAACGCTATCGACGCCGGAGCTAACGCCCTATGCGGCGCCAAACAATTAAGCGAGACCACTTACGCCCCGACGGTCCTGCTCGATCCGCCGGAAGACTCTCAAGTATCAACACAGGAAATCTTCGGCCCTGTGGTCTGCGTCTACGGCTATGACGCGATCGACCAGGCAATCGAGCAGGCCAACGCCCTGCCCTATGCGTTTCAGGCGGCGTGTTTCACCAACCGGCTGGACACGGCGATGCAATGCGTCCACGAACTGGATGCCGCAGCTGTCATGGTCAACGACCACACGGCATTTCGCGTCGACTGGATGCCGTTTGCCGGACGCCGGGAATCCGGCTATGGCATTGGCGGCATCGGCTACACTATGCACGACATGACGCAGGAAAAAATGATGGTGCTCAATCATTTTAACCCGGCGGATTGATTCCTGCTCTTCAATATTATTTTTTCTCTACAGTCACGGTGACGGGAACGGGGTTGCTGACAATGTCGAACACCGGAGAATTTTTCGCCAGTTGCTGCAGCAGTTCGGTATCGGCGTCGGATTTCACTTTAAAACTCACCTTAATGTTTTGATAGCCCTTTCGGACATCTTTGCGGATGCCTAAAAACCCCTGCAAATCGAGATCGCCTTCCAGTGTGGATTCGACTTCCTCGATTTTGATGCCGCGCGACGCCGCGTGATACACCATCGTCGTGGTCATGCAGCCCGCCAGCGCCTTCAATACGTACTCCACCGGGTTGGGGCCGATGTCTTCTCCCAGTAGAATGGGAGGCTCGTCTGCATCGAGAACAAACGGCTCAGTGCGGGTGGTGTCTTCCGCGCAGGCGCCATAAAATTCCTTGATCGTCGTGCGGTTGTGGCCGCCCTTTATCCACTGATTGGTGGCCTTGAACTTGAACTTGGCAATTTCCGGCTTTTCCTTGACTGCTCCGATGGTGTCGAATAGCTGGGTGACGTTGACGCCGTTGACGATTTCTTCTTTTGGATTTGCGGTTGCCTGATTCATTTTCGCTCTCCTTGTTTAAGAGATTGTTTCCTTGCGGCTTACTGACTGGTCAGTTAACTCTTTAATAAAAAAAATTTACGAGTCAATCAGCCGTTTGACTTCCTCAATAGCCCGGTCCGTGGGCCAGTGGTCCCGGTATTCCTGACTGCCCATGATCGCCCCGCCCAGAATCAGATAATACGCATCGGCAATGCGGCCGGGGTCCAGATCCTTGTGCTTGGGGTCGGAGTTTTTAAGGTCAACGACCAGGTCCCGGATGGTGTTGCGGAAAACGTCGATGTATTTTTTCGCTGCCAGAATGATGGGGTTTTGCGGATCGGGAATCTCCGAAACCATGTTGAAAAACCCGCAGCCACGGTATCCTGAGGCCACCAGCCGCTGTTTCAGCCAGTGGACGACCGACAAATAACGGTCGCGCGGAGCGCTCTCCCGCTCAATAGCCTCTTTGAGAGATGCTAGTTCCTGCCGATGTCGCTCCTCCACGTAGGCGACGCACAGATCCTGCTTGGTGGGGAAATAGGAATACACTGTCGGTTTGGAGATGCCGGACTTGGCGATGATCTGGTCCACCGGAGTGGCCTGATAGCCCTGGGCGTAGAACAGCTCGAACGCCGCGTCGAGGATTTTCTGCCGGGTGTGGGACTGTTTTCGCGTTTTCATGGCTTCACAATAGACTTAACTTACTAGTTAGTCAAGAGAAAAATCAAAGAAAATCACCTCCCCCGGCCCCTCCTTGGCAAGGAGGGGAACAAAAAATCCTCCCCTTACCAAGGGGAGGTTGGGAGGGGTTTCACCGCAAAAA
>JAJDBE010000121.1 GCA_029261515.1 Nitrospinaceae bacterium
CTCGGCGGCATGCTGCATGATGTGGGGAAAGTTAAAATTGATGCCGCTATCCTCAATAAGAATGGAAAGCTGACGGACGAGGAATTTGAAACCATTAAAACCCATTCTCCTCTTGGAAAAGAAATGCTGGTTTCCATGAAATGTTACGCCTCGGATATTGTCGATATGGCTCACCACCATCATGAAAGATTTAAAGGGAACGGATACCCCGATGGCCTGGTGGGAGAAGAGATTTCGCTTTTCTCGCGAATCTGTAAAATCATGGATGTCTATGATGCCTTGACCACGCGCAGATCCTATAAAAAAGCATTGGCCCCTTTCGCCGCCATCAACCTGATGGGAAAACAGATGGCGGATGAATTCGATCTCGAAATTTTCAGGAACTTTGTCCAGTGTTTGGGGCCTGATCTATAAATTTCCTTCCTCTCAACCAAAAAATTCTCAAAGAGAAAGATTAAAATTTAAAACAGCCGGCAGGGAGGGCGGTCCGAATGAAATATAAGGAACCGTGGAAAAACCTTACGTGGAATTCGAGCGAGGCCGGCGTTAAATAGAGAGAAAAACGGCAGAAACCAGGGGATAAAGTTGGAACCGTTCCAGTTGGCATGCGCCCAAAAAGGGTCAGCTGGCGCAGAGGCGGAAACAGAAAACTCGCCCTCCGCGAAAGAGTGGCGGTGCAGGGACTTGAACCCCGGACACTACGGATATGAACCGTATGCTCTAACCAGCTGAGCTACACCGCCGTATGAGAGATCAATTATGAGGAAACCGGCCTCTCGGCGCGATTATTTCGCTAACTGTTTGATTTTACTAGAAAGAACGGAAAATTTTACCTGTTCTTCATACCCCTGTCAATAAAAACCCATTTCCGGGGAAATCAGGCTTTCCCCTTCCACCTTCGCACATCCTTCATGTATTTTTCCCGGTCCATTTCCTTGTCCGGAGGGAAAATCTCCATCAACGGCTGGGGGAACCGCTTGTCCTTGGGGTAGCACTCGGTTTTTCCCGGTTCGATCCGGTAGATGTTCTTGAAGGTTCGGTACTGGGCGGCGACGCCGACAAAATCCCAACTGATTTTCTTTTCTATCAGATTATAAAACTCCGAATAGCCGATGGCTTCGTACAGATTGATTTTGCCGATGCGCTTTTTCTGAATCACCGCATCTTCGCCGGCGAAGTCGATGCTCCAAATGTCGGACCCCTCAGCGCCGAACACTTCCAGCTGATACCCGGTGCTCCACTCCACCCATTTCTCCACGTTCGGATTTTCCAGCAACAGGGACACGAACTTGTTCTCGATAAAATCGGTGACCACCTGTTTCTCCTTTTCCTGCTGGGCGGAATCTTTCGTCAACGTGCGCAACGGCGGAATGTCGAGAACCGGTTTGAACTGGACGAGATGCTCATCGTTTTCGTGCACACATACGAAATCAGAGGCCTGCCGGTGAACGGTGACTCCCTCAGGCGTGATCTCCGCCACGTCGCCCGGATAAAACGTGCTGTTTTCCACTTCCGGGCAAAATTCCGTCAAATCCCGCAAATACTGCTCCTGCGTCGTCGGAAAGGAATAGTGGTTCAAAAATTCAAATTCCTCCTTGTAGCGGAATCCCGCCGAACCGGGAACGGCGAATTTCGGCCTCAGCGCCCCGGCTGAATACAGAAACGAACTGTATTCTTCAAACGGAAGATCGAGCGACAGGTGAAACGTGAAGTTTCCCTCCAATAGTGGCAGATAACGTACATGTGCCAGGTCAATCTGTGGGTAGAGTTTTTGAATGTATTGAATGATCTGCGGACTGACAATGGTGTCGACCTGATTCCACACCGTCACCTCGCCGTCATGCACCAGCAGACCGTGCTCCGGGAAATAATCCTGCTCGTTGAGGGAAGGCGTTGGCGTGAGGGTGAAATCCCGAATCTCCATCGGTTCAAAATCCGCCACCACCTTAATATTTTTGAACTCCAGTTCCTTCAAAACGTCGAGCAGAATTTCATCCTTCGGCGCGAGAACCGTCACATCGGGCGATAAAATTTTGGTGTCGCGGGCCAGATACGCCAGGGTGCGGATGTCGAAATGATCCTGATGCCGGTGGGAAATGTTCAGAATGTCCACCTGGGGAATTTTGTCCCGCTTGAGGTCGATGCTGGGGCAATGCACGTTCAGCTCTTCCCAATGCGGCTCGAACAATACCGGGTCCGTCAACAGGGTGGTGTTTTTCGACTGTATCAACAGGGTCGCGTGCCCTATCAGCGTGGTCTTCATCGTCTTGCAGGAGGTGATGGGTTCAAACTCATCAAAATAAACCAAGCGCCAGGAGAACTCAAGCCTTTTCCTTGCTGGTCATTCGGGGGGGCAATCTTTATTTTGTCATGCTGAGCTTGTCGAAGTAGGACATCAAATTTATAGGTGTTATCACCCTTCGTTCTTCGACAGGCTCAGAATGACATAGCTCAGGGTGACACCGATGAACCCCCTCTCCTACTTTTCAGCAACCAGATAATATCCCCCATCTGAAACCCACCGGTGGATTTTGGGTTGACTTTACGGGCACAGACAAGACAATATGGTTTTATAAATCAAACCCAACCGACATTAACCACCAATTTTTAATAGCGGGTAAACGATGGAAGACACGATACGATTCGAAGAAGGAAAATTCTGTCCGGTAAAAATCGAGGGAGAAGGCGGCGGCCTGTCCTTCTCACCCAACGGGGACATGCTGTTGATCGGGCGGTTCCCCAGCCCCTCCAAGGCGCAGATCGAAGCCTGGGATGGCAAATGGCGGGCCAAGCTGTGTGCCGAGTCGGAGTTTCCCTCCATCCCCATATTCGCGGTGGGAAGTGAGGACTGGATTCTCGAAACCCCCTGTAACCCGGCTCAGCAGGAAAAGGAAGCGCCGGGATTCATAGAAGCGATGTTCGGAAAGGACGATTCGGAAATGGTGGCGGTACTGGTCGATTCCCTGACCAATATGATCGTCAAGATCAAACGCGTACCGCTGGACGAGATGTTCGTCGAGCGGTTAGCATTAAGCTGGAATCCCTACCGCGGCCCTGCGGATCAATACAACAAAACCTTCAGCGACGAGGAGTTCGCCAGCCGGATCAATTCCATCTTTAAAATGAAATCGCAAAAGGAAATCTGGATGACTTCGTGGTAGTTGCAATTTCAATCGTAAAGTCCTGTTCTTATATTGAAATCAACCGAACAAAGGTAAGTAAACAACTAAGATGCAGGTAACTTTATGAAAAAGATAATTTCGCTACTCTTTATTCTCATTTTGGCGTCTGGCCTTATTTTGTGGACGCAAGGAAATTCCATGCGAGAAATTAAAACCGAAATTGAAATAGCGGCTCCACCCACAAAAGTGTGGAGCATCCTCACTGATTTTGATAACTGGAAGGAATGGAGTCCCATCATCAATCAGGCAAGTGGAGTCGCTTCTCTTGGGTCTGAGTTGAGCATAATGATGCGTGGCGAAGATGGCAAAGACGGACCGAAATATGCGCCTGTCATAACAAGCTTCGATGAACCAAAGTTTTTTCGTTGGCGGGGCAAAATGATGGCCGAATTTATAATGACCAACGACAAAGTCTTCGAACTTGAAGAAACAGCTTCCGGCACCCGGTTAATTCATAAAGAATTGTTCAGTGGAATGCTCGTGCCTGTCTTTTGGAATAAATTTGAAAAACACGTCCCATCAATGTTGAATTCGATGAACGAGGCCTTGAAAACAAAAGCTGAGAAAAGTTAGTCAGCCGTGTCCACTGTATCTTCAAAATAAAATCGCAAAAGGAAATCTGGATGACTTCGTGGTAGGAAATAGAATGGATGAAAAAATACTACGATTGCCGTTCCAAAAACTTTAACTTTCCAGAGTTTATTTCAAGTTTTCCCACAAATTGCAATGGTATGCTGAAACTTGGCCTTTTCGTCACTCTTGGACGATTCCAATTTCAAATAATCCCATAAGCTATATAATAAACTTGTATATCCAACGACTTTTAATCGAGCAAAAAAATCTTCCATCTGTAAAGAGGTACTACATGCAACCAATGTTCCCACAGTAAATGTCTTTGCCCCCGACTCACAAGCTTTAAGAAATTTGTTTTTGTTAAATTTCAACATTAGAGCTTTTTGCTCATTAAGAACCTCTTCTCTTAAAATTCGAAAAGCCTCATTTCCTCGGTCCATTCGATCCTTTGGCAATGCTGTAATTCTTTCTAACGCACTTCTTAAGGTTTTTCTCCAATCTTCAAATATTTCCTCATTAATCCGTAAAGAGACTAAATCTTTTGGATCCAAACCCATCAGACCGGGAATCTCCACCTGAACAAGTTCTCGAAGGTGTGTTAAAGGAGTTTCAGGCACTTCTTTAAGCTCTACTGGTTGCAAAATCTGAGACAATACTTCTCTATAGCATTCAAAAGGCAGATAAAAATCCACACCACCATTTATTTTGGAATTGACTACGCTAACACTCTCAATAACTTTATGAACTACATTAAGAATAACTTGTCGAGATAATAAATCATCTTGAAAGTTCTTATTATAACTTTTCGCAACTATGACAAAATCATCGAAACAATTGGATTCAGCCAATAACTCAATTTTATTTTTTTTTGAATCAGATGTATTCTGATCTTTTCTGGCATCGATATATGCCATTTTACTCACCAAGACAAGAACACCCGAGTCAATCAATGGACGCAAATGGTAAAGAAAAGCTAAATAGTTTATTAGTTCTTGTTTGCATCGCTCAAATAGTTGATCAAGAGTATCAGTTCGAAAAACATCTAGAAAGTATGCCCCCGGATCGTCAATAGCAACCGAATGGCAATAAAGGAGTCGCTGTGTTAGATTATCAACAATTTGCCAAATTCCATTCTGATCTCGAAAGTTACTACTACGAATTGCAATTCCTCCTACTGCCCAATTAACATAATTATGATTCGCGGGGAAATAAGGACGGAGTTCATTTTGTTTTCGATCCGGGGCTTCAAATTCATACTCTTTTTCCCATTTCCTATAACTTTCTGATAGGTCAGCAAGTTCGATACGAGAAGCAGTTCTTACTTTTTCAATAAGGTCGGGTGAAAGCTCCATTCCAAATAATCTCTCAATTTCAGGAATAAAATTCCTCATAAAATTCTCCTACTTCTCATACTCGGCGTCGTCTAGGTCTTCCTCCTCTTCCACTTCGACGATTTCCTCGACCTCTTCAAATTCTTCCTCGTCCTCTTCGTCCTCGACTTCGATTTCCTCGCGCTCGAATTCGGGGTATTCCAACTTGGTGAGAAATTCGGAATCGCCCAGAGCGTAATAGCCATCGTCGGTGTAGGCGTTGCCTTCGATGTAGAGACGCACCAGGTTGCTCATGTTCTCCGATTCGGCAACGGCGATCAAACCTTCATCTGTGACGAGGCAATGCTCGATCATCAGGTTCTGCAAGGCTGGCAAGGTTTCCGATGCGGCGATGAACTTGAGGCCTTCGTCCTTGATGGGGTTGCGGTCCAGTGACAACAACACCAGGTTTTTGAGATAGGGGGATTCGGCCAGGGCGCGGACGCCTTCTGCGGTGATCTTGTTCAATTCCAGGTACAGGTGGGTGAGGTTTTCCAAATCTTCGCAATGGGCGACGGCCCTGCACTCCAGATCGCCGATGCCGATCTTGCTGAGATCGAGAATGGTTTTGTCCTCATTCAGTTTATGACGAATGCGGTTGATGACGAGGAATTCCGACAGGGCGCTTTTCCCCACTTCGGTCACCGGGTTGTCGGAAATATCGACCGATTGCAAGTTGGGGTATTCCCGGCTTTTGGCAAATTCGAGCGCCCCGGCGTCGGTGATGCCGTTTTTTCTCACATCCAGATATTCGAGATTCTCAAGCTCCTTGGTGTGGGCCAGGTGTTTGATGCCATCATCGCCGATCTTGTTTTCCGCCAGACTTAAGCTCGTAAGGGCTTTGAAGTTTTTCGATTCCGCGACATACCGCGCACCTTCCGGGCCGATCTCGTTCCACGCCAACCGTAACGATGTCAGGCTGGGAAATTTCTCCGAATCGCACAGGTACTTGACGCCCTCGTCGCCGATTTTATTCTTGTAGAGTTTGAGCGATTGCAGGTTGCCTAAAAACTCGGAACCTGCCAGGGCTTTGGGAGATTCGGGTCCCAGTTTGTTGCCACTCAAGGTCAGCCGCGTTATCTGTTTGATGGATTTGGATTTTGCCAGCTCCTGAACCCCGGAATCCCCCAATTTGACAAAATTGAAATCGAGGATTTCATAGTCCCGGCTCAGTTTGAAGCCGTTGCGGATGATCCCCTCGATGTTGTAAAACTTCTTCATTTAATATTCCTCAAAAACGTGTTGTGCGCTTGGGTGCCCTCATTGTACACCCTTCCCTTTATATCATGACGATACCTCTTCAAAATCAATACTTAGAGGACTATCGCTCTTTCCACGGCAGGGAGTCGAAAAAACTTTGGAGGCAGGAAAAATAAGCGTCATCCTGAGCCATCATCATGTCGTTGTGCCCCACCCCTTCCAGAATTTCCAATAATTTGACCTTCGACCCGGCTTCCCGGTAGTTCAGCTCCGCCTCTTTCGGGGAGATGAGGTAATCCTCCTCTCCGTGCATGATTAAAAGAGGACACTGGACCTTCCTGATTTTTATGCTGTTATTGAAAAGCGCGTCCTCCTCGGGCGTGGTTTGGTCGATCTTCAACCCCCTGCGCTCGACAAGGGGGAGGGGATCGGCGTAGCCGCTTTCGATGACACAGCAGGCGATGCTGTCGAGCTTGGAACACAGTTCGATGGTCGGGGCGCTTCCCAGGGACCGCCCCATGATACAGACATTTGGGAGCAATTCCCCATTATCCTGCAAATAGTTATAAACGATATGCGCGTCTTCCAGGGTATTTCTCAACGTGGGATTGCCCTCGCTTTTGCCATAACCGCGATAATCGACCACGATCATTTCCGCACCCAGCAGTAGAAACGCACCGGCGACTTGATTGTAGTCCGAAGCGACCTCGCCATTGCCGTGGAAAAACAGCAGGCTGAAGCGCGCCTGCGGCAAGGGATATTTCCTCGCGTGCACGCGGACATTGGCCTCGACCTCGATGTAAATATCCTCCGTTCCTCTGGGGGAGGGAAAAGAATCGTACCGGGGGAAGAACAGATTCTGGTTAAACTGTGGCGAATCAAATAGGGAGTCCATCAAAAATCCTTCTGTTGGTTAAAAGCCTGTTCCGCGATCCATGAGTTTAAACAATTTCTTTAATTTCGGAAGTCAAAATCTATTGAAATTTTCATCAAATCATGCAAAAATTCACGATTTCAAACAGTTCCCACATTATTAAAGCGTTTATCCCGGAAATAAATTCAAGCAGTTTATTGTCTGTCAATTTTAGTGCAACTAATCATTATCTAAACTCAAGGTGAAATCAAATGTTGTTGGAAATCGAACCCATTGAAAAGTTGTTTCAGTCTCTGGAAAAAAGTCACGACAGTGCCCGCAAAAACCTGGGCCGCCCGCTCACGCTCGTCGAGAAAATATTTTATTCCCATATGGAGCCGACCGACTACTCCAAATTGGAACGCGGCGTTTCCGATGTGGCGTTAAAACCCGACCGCGTCGCCATGCAGGACGCGACTGCGCAGATGGCGATTCTACAGTTCATGTCGGCCAACATTCCCAAGGTTGCCGTGCCGACCACCGTCCACTGTGATCATCTCATTCAAGCCTATACAGGCTCTATGGCGGATCTCAAGGCTGCCGAGGAAACCAACAAGGAAGTCTATGACTTTCTCCGCTCGGCGGCAATGAAATACGGCATGGGCTTCTGGAAACCCGGCTCCGGCATTATCCATCAGGTGGTGTATGAAAATTACGCCGTTCCCGGAACCATGATGATCGGCACCGATTCCCACACCCCGAACGCTGGCGGATTGGGCACCATCGCCATCGGCGTCGGCGGCGCGGACGCAGTGGATGTCATGACCGATCAACCGTTCATGACCAAAATGCCGAAACTGGTCGGCATCAAACTCAAGGGCAAGATGAGCGGCTGGACCGCTTCCAAGGATGTCATCCTGAAAGTGGCCACCATGCTGACCGTTAAAGGCGGCACCGGAAAAATTCTCGAATATTTCGGAGAAGGCGCGAAATCCTTGAGCGCCACCAGCAAGGGCACCGTCACCAATATGGGCGCGGAAATCGGCGCGACGACCTCTGTCTTCGGATACGACGAGTCCATGGACCCGTATCTCCGGGCCACCGGACGAGCGCCTGTTGCGGACCTCTGTAAGAAATACGCATCGTTCCTGCAATCCGATCCTGAAGTGGAAGCCGATCCGAAGAAGTATTACGACGAATATTATGAAATCGACCTTGCCACGCTGGAGCCGCACATCGTCGGGCCGCACACGCCGGACCTTGGCCGCCCCGTTTCTGCAATGAGCAGTGAAGTCGATGAGAAAGGCTATCCGGAGAAATTGTCCGCGGCGCTCATTGGCTCGTGCACCAACTCCAGTTATGAAGATCTGACCCGCGCCAACAGCCTGGTCGTACAGGCCAAAAAAGCGGGAATCAAAGTGAAGTCCAATTTCATGGTCACCCCCGGCTCCGAGCAGATTTTTGAAACCATCAAGCGCGATGGCATTCTGCAAAGTTTTGAAGAAGTCGGCGCCACGGTCCTCGCCAATGCCTGCGGCCCCTGTATCGGCCAATGGAAGCGCGATGACGTTAAAAAGGGCGATAAGAACAGCATCCTCACGTCCTACAACCGCAACTTTGCCAAGAGAAACGACGGCAACCCGGAAACGCTGGGATTCATCAGCAGCCCGGAACTGGTCGTGGCGATGGCGTTTGCCGGGTCCATGAAGTTCAATCCCTTGACCGATACGTTGAAGGATAAAGACGGCAAGGATTTTAAATTTCAGCCGCCCGTAGGCGAAGTGCTTCCGGCCAATGGTTACGCATCGAAAGACAGCGGTTATGAATCACCGACGATGTCTGGTGAAGTCGTCATCGACCCCGCCAGTGAACGGCTGGCATTTCTCGACCCATTTCCCAAGCAGGACCCGGTTGCGGATTACCAGGACCTCCCCGTTTTGCTCAAGGCTCAAGGGAAATGTACGACAGACCATATTTCCCAGGCTGGCCCGTGGTTGAAGTTCCGCGGTCATCTCGACAATATCAGCAAGAATATGTTTCTGGGCGCTACTAACGCCTATACCGGTGAGACAGGAACCGGGAATCATCCCTTGAACGGAGGCCAAAAAGAGGTCGAACTCAATCAGATCGCCCGCGATTTGAAGGGACAGGGCGTCGGTTGGGTGGCCTTTGGCGATGAGAATATTGGCGAAGGATCGAGCCGCGAGCACGCCGCCATGGAGCCAAGACACATGGGCGGCAGAGCGTTCGTCGCGAAGTCCTACGCACGCATCTTTGAGGCCAACCTGAAAAAACAGGGTATGCTGGCGTTCACCTTCTCCGACAAAGAGGATTTCAACAAGATCCAGGAAAAAGACCGGATTTCCTTTGCAGGGCTGGATCAACTGGCTCCCGGCAAACCGGTCACCATGACGGTCAAGCACGAAGACGGCTCGACGGAAAGCCTGACCGTGAACCATACACTAAACAAGGAACAGATCGAATGGTTCAATGCTGGATCGGCGCTCAACTACGTCGGCCAGCAAAAGAAGTAATTGTTTTAGAAAAAAGTTTCGAAGGGCTTATGGGGAAAACCCATAAGCCCTTTTTCTTTGCAGTAGCCCTCCGCTTGATTTGCCCGCAAAATCGACTCAAAATCCCACCCTTTGGCCGAAAAAAACTCCAATTATTAATTATTTTTAATGTTCCCTTTGGGCCAATTAACCGTCTGTAAGCAATTCCCGGTTTCTTCGACTTTACCAGCGAATTGCGATGCGTTAATCTAGATAATCATCCGCGCAACTAACAGGCGTTTCATTAAGGAGAAGGAAAATGATTAAGCGCTATTTACCCTGTTTAATAGTTTTTAGTTTTCTGGCGCTCATTCTGGTGAAGGTCAACGCGTCCTCGATGAATGAAAGCCGGAGCCAAAATACAGAAGCAAAAATGAGCGGCCAAAGTGCAATCGCCACCTTCGCCGGGGGATGCTTCTGGTGTATGGAACCTCCGTTTGAAAAGCTGGCCGGTGTGAAAAAAGTCGTTTCAGGATATACCGGGGGGCAAACAGCCAATCCGACTTATGAAGATGTCTCTTACGGTTCTACCGGGCATGTCGAAGCCGTGCAGATTCACTACAATCCAGATCAGATTTCCTATAAGGATCTGCTGGAAGTTTTTTGGAGGAACATCGATCCTACAGATGCTGGCGGGCAGTTTGTCGACCGGGGCCATTCTTACATCACCGGGATTTTCGTTCACAATGAAGAACAACGAAAGCTGGCCGAAGCATCCAAGGCAGAGCTTGAAAAAAGCAAACGCTTCGACAAAAAAATTGTCACTATGATCTCTGAGGCAAAAGAATACTATAATGCCGAAGAGTATCATCAGGATTATTACAAAAAGAACCCGGTGCGGTATAAATTTTACCGGCACCGATCAGGCCGGGATCAATTCATTGATAAACATTGGGGAAAGGAGCGGGAATACATGCCTATCAACGCATCCATGCAGGAAAGCAACGACAACTTTTCCAAACCCTCGGATAGCGAACTGAAAGAAAAGTTGACGGCAATTCAATATAAAGTGACGCAAAAGGATGGTACGGAACCGCCATTTCAGAATGAATTTTGGGACAACAAAAAAGCCGGGATTTATGTGGACATCGTTTCCGGAGAAGCCTTGTTCAGTTCTAAGGACAAATTCGATTCGAAAACGGGGTGGCCGTCGTTTACCCGGCCTCTGGTCGAGGAAAACATTGTGACTCATACCGACAAGAGTTTTTTCATGGTCCGAACCGAGGTCCGGTCCAAACAGGGAGATTCTCACCTGGGACATATATTTAAAGACGGGCCGCAGCCAACGGGATTGCGTTATTGCATCAATTCCGCCTCGTTGCGCTTCATCCCTGCGGAAAAACTCAAAGAAGAAGGTTATGGGCAATTCATTTCCCTGTTCCAAAAAGCTTAAAGGAGCTTGAAATTTGATTTTCCGTTTCCGTCTGAATTGCACGTTGTCATTATTTTTATCTCTGTTTTATTTGTTGACGCCGGGTTTTGCCTGGTCTGGGAATGCGGACGCAGGAGCCGCTAAACCTCCTGAAGGAATGGCATTCATCCCTGCGGGAGAATCGCTCCTGGGTTTCGACCCGGACCAGGCTTACCGGCAATGCCTCAAGAATAATGACACCTGCAAGAAAAACTGGTTTCTCGATGAGGGGCCTGTCCATTCGGCGCAATTGGACGGTTTTTTTATCGATACCCATGAGGTAACGCAAAAAGAGTTTGCACGCATCATGGAGAAAAACCCTTCCGAATATACTGGAGCCGATCTTCCCGTAGAAAATGTCACCTGGCATGAAGCGAAGGACTATTGCCAGCGCCTGGGCAAACGCCTGCCCACTGAAGCGGAGTGGGAACGAGCTGCTAAAGGCGGAAAGGACTCGGTTTTTCCCTGGGGAGACGAGGTGAAATCAGGAAAAGCCAATTTCTGTGATACGCATTGCGATAAGCGATGGAAGGAAAATCACTTTGATGATGGTCACCGCTATACGGCTCCCGTGGGCAGTTTCCCGCCAAATGAATACGGACTTTATGATACCGCCGGAAATGTGTATGAATGGGTGATGGATTGGTATGAGGAAGATTACTACACTAAAAAGCCGCGAAAAAACCCGAGAGGCCCTGACAACGGAAAGCTAAAAGTGATCCGCGGCGGATCATGGATCAACTATTCCGTTGGTGTCCGGCCTTCCGACCGCACCGACGCCAACCCCTCCAAGCGATTAAATTTCCTGGGGTTTCGCTGTGCCTTGTAAATTTCCAAACGGATATCATTAAGAACCCGCTTCCTGCCACGTGGCCTAATCGCCTTCCCACAGGCTTCTCAACCGTAATTCTTGTTCGATCGAAGACAGTTTTTTCCTGATCGTGTCTATTTTATTGTGATTGGAAGCGTTGTTCTTTTCTATGCCGGCTTTCAACAGCTTTTCTGTCGCATCGAATAAACTCAACAGATCCTCATCGTCAAGATCTTCTAGATTCTGGGCACCCATAAGTTCGACATTCAACAAAAGGTTATGAGGTTAAAACGAGGCACTTTGGTGAAAATTTATTGCCCGTCACGATTTAACTAAAAGTTGGTTTTTGGCCTGTCAATCCCGGAATATCGACGGGGAGATGAAGCCACCCTTTTTTCTTGCCATTCCTCCAGGTGATCTGAATCCACTCGCCTTTTCTCTTCAACGGGTGAACCTTCGTCCCGCGATTCAAACGGTTGCAAACTTCTCCCCCTTCTTTAAGATAAACATACTGCGTTTTTTCTAATGTAATAACTCTTTCCATAAAAAAAAGTCAAGGAGAATTCGTCTGCAATTTTAAAGTTTTATTATCTTCATAGATCCCATCGCGAACCAGCTTGATCAATTCACCGGGAACCGGGGTACTGCTTTCCTTTCTTCCATTCAGCACCGAAATTTCCAGATCGCGCTGTTTGTCCTGCAACTCTTTTTCCGCGATGCTCTGCCAGGTGTCGCCGGCTTGAACTTCGTAGATATCGATGTACTGGGGTTCATACCGATTCGTGTCTCCGCGGTGGACCCGGCCTCCATAGGCCAATCCCTTTATCTTGGATAAGTAAACTTCCCGGTTGTGTTTCAGGTCTTTTTTATTCCGGCTCACCGAAGAAGCCATGAGTCCGGCTTTGATGATCCTGTCCTTGGTGTCGGGATGCGTTGCTTGAAAACTATGGTAAGCCTGCCCCGTCATCACTTCCTGTTTGCGCAAATTGCGCAAAAAATCCACCAACCCTTCGGGGTCGTATCCGGATTCCGTGGAAGCCAACATTCCCTGAGCGTCCGATTCAAGCTCCGCTTCCCTGCCATAGCCGAGGTTGATTTGCTGGAACATGGCCGAACTCACAGCCAGCCACTGACCCGCATGTTTAGGGCTGGCAATGGCGCCTCCGATACTGAGAATTTGCGCCCCAATAGTTCGAACCATCATCTTGGCGCCGTGGTGAAGGGTCACATGCGCGATTTCATGACCGATGACCCCTGCCAGCTCCGCTTCGCTGTTGAGAGTCACCAGCAGCCCGCGCGTCACATAGACATAACCTCCGGGAAGAGCAAAAGCGTTGATCTGAGAACTATCCACTAGTTTGAAAAAGAAACGCCGGAATACTTTATCTGAAAGATCGGAAACCAGCTTTTGCCCGACCTGATTGACATAAAGCTGAAGCTCTTTATCCTGATATATTCCATACTGCTGAATGACCTGCTTGTCAGCGCCTTTGCCCATGGCCACTTCAGTTTCCAATGAGATAAAAGGGATAGAATGAGCGGATGGAGGGGAAAGAACAAAAATCCCCAGGGGAAGGAGGAGTAAAACACTCAAGAAAAGGGAAATGATGAAATGTCTTCTCAAAGACATAATCTATGCAGTGAATGAAATTTCAGGCTTGACCGGATAATTTTCGGATTCGGCTCTCTACGTTGTCCAGCTGAGAATGGCCTTGAAATTTGTTTTTAGCTTCGCGCAAAGTCAACAAAGCATTATTTTGATCTTTATTCAATTCATAACATCTTGCCAATCCGATATAAACCTGAAACAAGGGATACCCTTCGGAACCCTCAATAACGGACTTGTAAACTTCGATCGCCTTACTGTAATCCTTTTTCCCTTCGTAAGACTGCGCCAAACCCGCTCGTGCCAGTTGATAGGGGATTTTTTCGCGGGCATTCCCATCCAGAATATCCTGGTAAAGGTCGATGGCTTTGTCGAACTGACCATTCTGGAAGTAACCTCCCGCCAGCAATAAATTGGCTCGTATTTTTTGCGGGCCTTCCTGAAACTCTCCGATCAGCTTCTCCATCTCAGGGATTGCCTCCTCGGGGGTTTTCGCCAATTTGTCGGTATGGACTTTCTCCACCTCGAAATACAATTGCTCCATCCGCAGGGATTTCACTTGCTGGTTGTATTTGAATCCCCCGACCAGTACGAAAATTGCCAGAACCGCACCAGCAGAAATCAAAAGTGGAAGCCGGTGCTCCTCAAAAAATACAACCACTTTTTCACTGGTCGTCAAAAATTGATCCTGCTCTTTGAGAAGCTCTTTTCTGCTAACCTTGACACGCTTGGCCATAAGGTAAATACGGGAAATTAAAGGATTGTGAATTAAAGAGTTTCGGCGCTCTGAAATCTTTGGAAATCATTATGGGTCAATAGGTTGATTTCAATTTAAACATAAAGGAATACCCCATACAAGGCATTTTTCCGCGCCGTTTCCCGTGAAAATTGCATTAGGGTTCACGCTTTCCTTTCGCTATAATGCTTCAAAAAATAAGCGGTTAAACAATCAACCTCACGACCTTTTTGCATGAACTCTGAAAAAATTGGAATTATTGGCGCAGGAAGCTGGGGAACGGCTTTGTCTCTCTTGCTTTCGGGAAAAGGGTACTCTCTCGATCTTTGGGTCTTTGAAGCGGATTTGTGTGAAAACCTGAAGACCCATCGGGAAAATACCGTTTTTCTTCCAGGGTTTTCCTTACCGCCTGAAATCCACCCTACCCAGTCTCTGGAAAAGACGGTGCAGGACAAATCCATCGTCCTGCTGGTGGTGCCGACCCATGTCATGCGGGAAACCGTAAAAAAGATCAAGCCCTTTCTAAAACCCGGCTGCCTGCTCATCAACGCCAGCAAGGGCATCGAAAATGAAACCCTCTGCACCATACACCAGATTCTGGAGCAGGAACTGGACCAACCGCATTTTTCCGCCGCTATTTCAGGCCCCACTTTTGCCAAAGAGATTGCGAGCGGAACGCCTTCGGCGATGGTCGCGGCGGCGGATACGCTGGAAACGGCAGAGCGCGTACGGGAGATTTTCTCAACACCCAAATCAAAAATTTTTACCAGCACCGACGTTCTCGGTGTCGAAATCGGAGGGGCATTAAAAAATGTCATCGCCATCGCTACGGGAATCTGTGATGGAATGGAGTTGGGATTCAATCCGCGTGCCGCGTTGATCACCCGCGGCCTGGTCGAAATCACCCGTATCGGCACCGCTCAGGGAGCGCGCCCGGAAACGTTTTCCGGCCTTTCGGGTATGGGTGATCTGGTTTTGACCTGCACCGGGGACTTGAGCCGCAACCGCAGTGTCGGAATCAAACTGGGCCAGGGACAAACGCTAAATGAAATCACCAAAAATATGAAGATGGTCGCCGAGGGGATCTGGACTGTCAAATCTGCGTTCGAGTTAAAAAATAAACTCGGCATTCAGGCATCGATCATCGAAGAAACCTACCGGGTGATTTACGAGGAAAAACCGCCGCAACAGGCTGTGAAAGATCTGATGAATGTGGAAATCGACACGGAATTTTCCGGGGTGAAGGGTCTGCAATGAAACAGGAGGAATTGAAAAAAATCCTCGCCGACATTTCCACCCAGAAACTGAGTCCGGCAAAAGCGTTTGAAATTTTAAAAACCCTGCCTTATGAAGACCTGGAGTTTGCCCGAATAGATCATCATCGCCATTTACGCAGCGGACTCCCGGAAGTGATCTACTGCGCGGGTAAATCCCCGAAACAGGTGTTGACGATCGTTCAGAAAATGCTGAAAGCCCGCAGCGATATCCTCGCCACCAAGCTGGCCCCAGACGTTTTTAAGGGATTGAAACGACAATTACCTGCAAAGGCCAGTTATCACGAATCGTCGCAAACGCTGGTGATCCGGCATAAGAGAAAGCGTGAAACCGCCGGCTTGATCGTGGTGGTCACCGCCGGGACTTCAGACATTCCGGTGGCTGAAGAAGCGGCCATCACGGCGGATTTACTGGGAAGCCGGGTGGAGAAAATCTTCGATGTCGGCGTCGCCGGAATTCATCGTCTGCTCGACAAAATGGATCGGTTGCGCGAAGCCCGCGTGGTGGTCGCCGTCGCGGGGATGGACGGAGCGCTGGCAAGCGTCGTCGGCGGGCTGGTGGAAAATCCGGTCATCGCCGTCCCCACCAGCGTCGGATACGGCGCTTCCTTTAACGGCGTCGCGGCGCTTCTCACCATGCTGAACAGCTGCGCCGCGGGGATTGCCACGGTCAATATTGACAACGGTTTTGGCGCCGGCTGCATGGCGCACAAGATCAACCTTCTGGGTGAACCCGAAGGTGAGCGATGAGCCGATCCATCCCCTCTTTCTGCGTGATCACCGGAGCATACCCGAAATCCTTTTTGGCCTTCGCAATATTAAAATAATGCGAGGTCGCCAATTGCGCCGCCACAAAACGTGTCATCGGCGGTTCGCTCATGATCCCCAAAAAACCATACACCTTCTCTAACAGCGCCCCCATAATTTTGGCAGAAGAATAGGACAGCGATTTTGTCGCCGGCGGTCTTTCAAGTGCAATGAGCAGATCGTTGATCCAGTCCCACAGGTTGACAGGTTCCCCGTCGCTGATGAAATAGCACTGCCCGGCTACCGGTGAATCCGGCGTTAACGCGTCGCAGGCCTGAACATGTGCCTGGGCGGCATTGTCCACATGGATGATATCGACCTTGTTTTGGCCCTCGCCGACCCGGACCAGCCTTCCCTTCTCTGCGCGATCGAGGATGCGCGGAACCAAGTGCGGATCGCCCACTCCCCAGATCAAATGCGGGCGCAAGGATACGGTACACAGGCCCTTCACCCCATTGGCGGCCACGACCAATTTTTCGGCCATCGCCTTGGTTTCGGGATAATGACAGAGGTAAGTTTTTGGATAAGGGACGGTCTCATCTACATTTTCAAGGTCGGATTCATCGAATACCACGCTGGGCGAACTGGTGAAGATCAATTTCTTCACGGCATGCGCGTGGCAGGCGTCGATTACATTTTGGGTGCCCTGGACGTTGATCTCAAAATATTTCTGGTAATCGCCCCAGACTCCCGGAATGGCCGCCGCGTGAAATACAGCATCCTGACCTTCCACCGCATTGAATACGCCTGTTCGGTCGCGAAGATCGCATTGAAGGCATTGAATTCCATTTTCAATGTGCGGATATTTGTTTCTTCCAAGGACGGTGACCCGATCGCCCCTTCGGTGCAGTCTCTCCACGATATGAGAGCCTAAAAATCCACCTCCGCCTGTGACTAAAGCGCGCATATCAAAACAAAATTGCAATTTTCAGGAAGTTAGAATTTAATAAGTCGAGGCCTACTGAATCTAACAGCATCCTTTTGATTTCTCAAGGATCAAGTCGCGGGGCAACCCAACGGAGAATTCCTCATGAATTTTGAAGCCGACCACAGAGACAATCCCGAGTATTTCACTCCGATTTACCAGATGGCCTTGACTCAGTTTAACCAGGCGGTCAAACTGCTGCAGTTGCCTGAAGATTGTGCGGAGTGGATCATCAGCCCCGACCGGTGCATGATGGTCAGCCTGCCCATACGCATGGATGACGGCAAACTTAGAACGTTTTACGGTTATCGCGTCCAGCACAATTCCGCTCTGGGCCCCGGAAAAGGCGGCCTGCGCTACCATCCCAGCGTCACCCTTGGAGAAGTCACCGCCCTCGCGACGTGGATGACATGGAAAGGGGGATTGATGAACATCCCTCTAGGCGGCGCAAAAGGTGGCATCCGCTGCAATCCGAAAGAAATGTCGAAAAACGAATTGGAGAATCTGACGCGCAGATACACCGCTGCCATTTTCCCGATCATCGGCCCGGGAAAGGATGTTCCGGCGCCGGATGTGGGAACCGACTCGCAAACCATGGCCTGGATCATGGACACCTACAGCATGCAGACCGGCTTTCACACCATGGGTGTGGTCACGGGAAAACCGGAGATCATGGGCGGTTCGCTGGGCCGTATGGAAGCGACGGGCCTTGGGGTGGCGCACACCATTGCGCATGCGGCGAAAAAAATCAACCTGCCGTTGGAGGGCGCAACGGTTGTGGTCCAGGGTTTTGGCAACGTCGGTTATTACACGGCAAAATTTTTACAGGGGATGGGGGCTAAAATCATCGCGGTCAGCAACTCGCTGGGCGGGGTCCACAATAAAAACGGTATTCCCATCGACCCTCTGCATCAACATGCGCAGGAAGACCGGCAATTGGACAACTTCCCGGACACGGAAAAAATCACCAATGCCAAACTTCTGTCCTTGAAATGTGACATTCTGGTGCTGGCGGCTTTGGAAAATCAGGTGACGGAAAAAAACGCGTCCAAAGTCAATTGCAAAATCTACGCGGAAGGCGCCAACGGCCCTACCAGCCTGGAAGCGGACAAAATTCTCGAGGAGAAAGACATCTTCCTAATCCCGGATATCTTATGCAACTCCGGCGGCGTGGTGGTTTCCTATTTTGAATGGGTGCAGGGAATGCAGAGTTTCTTCTGGGAAACAGACGACATTTATAAACGAATGGAAAAAATCATGAACAATGCGTTTGAAGAGACCTACACGCTTTCCCAGCAGGAAAAAGTCGGAATGCGCACCGCCGGCCTGATGATCGGCATCAAACGCGTCGCCGACGCCATGATGGTGCGGGGGCTTTATCCTTAATGGAGTTTTTCTAATCCAGTGAAAGCGTGGCGCTGGCGTCGAGTTGCATGGCCTCAGTATCCGGGACACCGCCGTTCTGGTAGCGGTGGTATGCGGCACAGGCAATCATAGCGGCGTTGTCGGTGCAGAACACGAGTTTGGGGAAATAGGTTTGCATCCCCCTGGCTTCGGCGGCGGTTTTGACGGCTTCTCTCAAGGCGCCATTGGCCGCGACCCCGCCAGTGACCACCACGCGACTCAAGTCCTGCTGTTCGCAGGCGAGAAAAACTTTTTTGACGAGAACATCCACCACAGCCGCTTGAAAGCTGGCGGCCACATCTGCGTCGCTCAGTTGCGGCCCTTCCCTTCTTTGTCTTTTTAAAAGCAAATTCCGGACGGCGGTTTTTAATCCGCTGAAGCTGAAATCGAGTGATTCATTCCCAAGCATCGCGCGGGGAAAAGGGAACGCATCCGGCTTTCCCGATCGGGCTAATTTTTCGATCACCGGACCGCCGGGATAGCCAAGGCCCAGCATCTTCGCCACTTTGTCGAAGGATTCGCCTGCCGCATCGTCGCGGGTACGGCCCAGCAGGGTGTATTTCCCGAATCCATCCACCCGGTACAAGTCGGTGTGGCCGCCGGAAACTCCCAGTGCCAGGAAAGGGAACTCCACCTTCTCCTGAAGAAAAATCGCCAGCAGATGGCCTTCCAGATGATTGATACCGAGGATGGGTTTTTTAGAACTGTAGGCAATGCCCTTGGCGGTGTTCAGCCCCACCAGTAAGGAACCAACCAGACCGGGTCCCCTGGTGGCGGCGATCAGATCAATTTCCGCAAGGGAAACCTTCGCGTCCTTCAAGGCCTGCTCGATAACGTGATGGATCCGCTCTACATGCGAACGTCCCGCCAGTTCGGGAACCACGCCGCCGTATTTATCGTGCAGGCTGATCTGATCCGCAATGACATTGGACAATAGAATATTGCCATCTTTAAGCACCGCGGCGGCGGTTTCATCGCAGGATGTTTCAATACCCAAAACCAACATGTGTTTTTTATTTTAACCTTTCACCTTTGGAAAATACCAAACGGCTAATAGGAAAAACTGAATCACGTCTCGTCGGTATATTTCTCCCGTCTCCTGCCGCGGTTAACTTTTCAGATAAACTTATTGAGTCATGCTTACTTGATTCTTCACCATATTAGAATTGCCGCTTTTTAAAGACTTAATGGTTTTCTTCATGATGTCCCAGCCTTTGAGCAGAGACACCGCCTGCATGAGCTGAAAATCTTTCCCCAGCTCTTCTTCCCTGGAAGCTTCCAGGGCATCCATTTCCTCATTTCCTTCCGGCTCTTCTACCACCTGATCTTTGCTTTCGTCAACCTCATCGATACTGCTTTTGCCTTTGAGATGCTTTTTCAAATCCTTTTCACGCAGGAAGCGGCGCAGTTTCTCTTTCTCCGGATTCTTTTTTTCCGCTTCTTCATCCTCATCGACTTCCGGTTTTGCCGGCATTTCAACGATGATATCAGGCTCAATCCCGTTTTCCTGAATCACCCGGCCACTGGGGGTGTAATATCGGGCGGTCGTCAGCCGCAGAGCCGAACCATCCGTAAGCGGGATGATGGTTTGTACGGACCCTTTTCCAAATGTCGCCGTTCCCAAAATCACGGCCCGGCCCAGATCCTGCAAAGCTCCAGCAACGATCTCCGAAGCGCTGGCGCTGCCTCCGTTGACGAGAATAATCATCGGATAGGACACCCGCTTGCCTTTTTCATGAGTGGTGAACCGCATATTCTGGTCGTCCGTCCGGCCTTTGGTGTAAACAATCAAATTCTCTCGATCCAGAAAACGATCGGTCACTTCCACCGCCTGATTCAACAATCCGCCCGGATTGTTGCGGACATCCAGAACCAATTTTGTGATGCCTTTTTTCTCCAGATCTTCGAGAGCATTATCCAGATCGTTACTGGTGGATTTGGAAAAGTTGCGGATTTTTATATAACCCACATCGTCGCGGTAGAGCTTGGAGACAACGCTTCTGACTTTGATGATATCCCGCACAATGGTGTATTCCTTGGGCGCCTCCAGAGATTCCCTGAAAATCGTGATCTTGATCGCCGCGCCCCGTTCCCCCCGCAGACGGTTGACAGCATCATTCAGGGTCATGTCCAGAGTGGATTCGTCTTCGATCTTGATGATTTTGTCGCCTGCCTGAATGCCGGCTTTAAAAGCGGGAGTGTCATCAATGGGAGAAACCACTGTTAAAATTCCATTCTTCAGGCTGATCTCAATGCCCAACCCACCAAACTTTCCTGAAGTGTCCACCAGCATATCCTTATAGGATTTTGGTGGCAGGTAACTGGTATGCGGGTCGAGGGATTTCACCATGCCTTTAATGGCTCCCTCAATCAACTCTTCGGAATTCACTTCCTCAACATAATTGGATTCCACGAGGGAAAGAATCTCGGAAAAAACCTTTAACTTTTCATAGCTGTTCAGAGAGGGTCTTCCGCCCTCTTCCTTCCCGTCCTCGGCGATGGCAATATTCACTGTTGCAAAACAGATCAAAACCGCCAGAACAAAGGTGGCCTGCAAAATTCTGGAGCGCAAAAAGATGTCATCAAACTTTGGTTTATGGTGAACGGCAGTCAAGTTGGTTTCTCCCAAAAAGGTTTTTAAAGCCAGTTAAATTATAGCGTAAATAGGACGCTCATGCATCAGAGATGCTTCCGATGTTACCGTTTGGCCACTTGAAACCAACTGGTGGGTTCTATCGGTTTTCCTTTGTGACGCAGTTCGAAATAGAGGGTTTCTCCTACCAGAGACCCCGTATCCCCTGATCGGCCAATGATCTGGCCGGATCGAATCGTTCGCCCTACTTTCGTCACAATTTCATCCAGATGACCGTAAAGTGAATGGTATTCCTTTCCGTGACCGACGATAATCAGGTTTCCGTAGCCTTCCAGCTCATTGGCGTACAAGACCTTGCCCTCGAAAATGGAGCGGACCGGCGTCCCCTTGGGGGCTTTGATATTGACTCCATTATAGACGATATAGGTGTCGAACTGTTTATCCCTTTTTTTGCCGAATTTGTTGAGAAATTTACCTGACACCGGGAGGGCCAGGCGCCCTTTCTTATCGCCAAGGCCAATCCCCTCGCCCCGATCCAGTTTCTCTTCCAGCTGGAAAACCAGATTGGTTAAATTTGTGGCGGCGTCAAGGAGTTCCTTGCGGACCCGAAGGTTCAAGGTTCTTTCTCTTTTCAGTCTTTGCAGGAATGCGGATCTTTCCTGAGTCTTGTTTTTTATTTCTTTCCGCTTTTTCAGGGTGCCTTTTTCCAGCTGTTCCAGCTTGGCCCGCGCATTGAGCAAGGCTCTTTTTTCTTCCTCCAATTGCTTCAATCGATTCCCATATTCCCGGAACACAGAGGAATCGTATTCCGCTACGGTCTCCATGTATTTTATTCGTTGCAGAAGATCGTGAAAGTTGGTGGCGGAAAAAAGAACTTTGACGGGAAACATGCTGCCTTCCTTGTAGATGGCACGGATGCGTTTCCCCAGGATTTTCTTCTGCCGGTTCTGAAATTTTTCAGCTTCCCCGATTTTTTGCGTCAAACGGGCGACTTTCTTTTGATTGATGGTTTTGTTCCATTGGTAGATTTTGAGTTCCCGCTCCTTCAGCTTCAAACGGGTTTCGGTTTTTTGCAGGGTCTTGAGAAGAGAACTTTCCTTGGCGCCGGCAATGGAAATGGCTTTATCCTGGGCCTCAATTTTGGCTTTTAACTTTTCAAGTTCGTTTTTTTCCTGTTCGATTTGAGATTGAACTTCCGCATCGGGGTCTGCCGAAACCTGGTGGAAATTCAATCCCGCTATCAAAATGGAAAGCAGGCAAAACACCCAGACTTTTTTGACCCGTGCGCGCATTATTTTCGCTCGACATGCAGGAATTGGCGAATGGATATAAAACTGCCCAGCCAGCCGATGAACACGCTGGTTGCCAGGACGGTAAGGATCATTGATTGCGGAATATATTGAAACTCGATGCCGCGGGCGATGGATTCCAGCGATCCCTGGAATTGATATCTGATATAAAGCTGGATGGCTTTGATCAGAGCCAGAGCGGCAATTCCGCCGGTCAACCCCTGCAATAAACCTTCAATGAGGAAAGGAATCTTGACGTAACGGGGAGTCGCGCCGATCAAAAGCATGAGTTCGATTTCATCCTGCCGGGAATAATAGGACAGCTTGATAGTATTGGATATGATGAGAGTCAACCCGATGGCCAGAAGCGATCCCACGGCCAAAAGGAAGATGCGGATGAACACCATGAATTTCTCAAAAGCCCCCAGCCACCTCTCGCCATATTCCAGGGATTCCACTCCTGGCCTTTTACTTAAAAGGTCGGCAAATTGGCGAATCCTCAAAAAGCGATCGTCCGCCGGCTTGAATTTCAGGCTGTAGGAACTGGGCAATGGGTTGAATTCGAGATCCTCTATGACTTCCGAGTTTCCGGAAAAGGTGTTCTTGAAGCCTTGCCAGGCGGCTTCTTTGGACACAAATGTCATGGACTCGACATCGCTATTGATCGATATCAGCTTTTCCAATCCCTGTTTTTGATCACCGGTGATTTTATCCTCCAGATAGACGATCAACTGGACCTGTTTGCTCCAGGTCATTAGGAACGTGTTGAGGTTGACAAAAATGACGAGAAACAAACCGAGGATGGAAAACGCCACGGTAATCGTGGCGATGGATACGAGAAACGTCTGCTTGTTGGACTTGATGTTGGAGAAGGTGGTTTGAATGGTATTTAGCATCTATGACAAAGCTCGGATCATTGCGAGACCAGCATCCCCCGGTTGAGGACCACCACTCTGTGGTTGCGTGAGCGAATCATCTCCTGATTGTGCGTGGCAAAAATGATGGTGACTCCCTTTTGCTTGGTCCGCTCGAACAATTTGAGGATCTCCAGGGAGATTTCCGGGTCCAGGTTTCCTGTCGGTTCATCGGCCAGGATAACTCTCGGTGAATTGACTAATGCGCGGGCAATGGCGACCCGCTGTTGTTCTCCGCCGGACAATTGCGGCGGGAAAAAATCTTTTTTGTGCGTGAGGCCGACATTTTTCAACGCTTCCCAGGTTTTATAGCGGATGCGTTTTCTGTCCGCACCGATGACTTCCTGAGCAAAGGCGACATTTTCAAACACGCTTTTTCTGGCGAGAAGTTTGTAATCCTGAAACACAACGCCTATTTTCCTTCTGAGGCTGTAAAGCCGGCGTTCGGGAATTTTGCCGATATTCATCCCATGCACCAGAACCTGCCCCCTGTCGAAAACCTCCGCGCCAAATAAAATTTTCAAGAGCGTGGTTTTTCCGGCTCCACTGGGTCCGGTCAAAAAAATAAACTCGCCTTTTTTGATCGAAAAGGTGATGTCGATCAAGGCCGGGGTCACTCCGCCATATGTTTTTGAAACGTTAAAAAGCTGGATCATGCGAACGAGGGATTAAGTGGTGGTGATCCAAGGATCAAAAAATGGAAGCAGTATGAATGGTCTTTATTTAGATTGCAAAAACTGGGTAATGTGTTCAGACTTTAGATCGATCGGTGAGATGGGGGAATTCGTCCGCAATAATGAAATCGCTTTCAGCGCTGTCCTCCGCCAGAAACTCTTCTGGAAAGGTAGAGATCATTCCCGGACCGTAAAACTTTTTGATCTGCTCGGATGATAGCAGTTCAAAGTTGATAAAGGTCTTGGTTACCATCCGTTCGTTTTCCATTTCGCAGGCAAAAACTCCCGCCGGACAGGTGAGGTAGCCTTCATGCTCACCATAAGACAATAACGCATCGTGCATATAGGAGTCGAGGACGATCACACAGTTGTCCTGCGTCTGGGTTCTTTCGCTGAACCGGTCGATGCAATGTGAGGTGTAAAATACCTGGGGATGGGAAAACGACTGTGTCAATTTTCCCTTGTCTGTGGCTATTTTTCGCGCAGGAGAAACCAGGGTCACAAACCCCTGTTTGGTGAAATCGACCAGGCACAACACATCCTTGCCAAATTTTTTACTGATTTTCTGGGTCATTTCTTCCATGAACTTCTGCCGTTTGCGGATCGAAATCCGGGCATTGCCACGGAACTTTTTCTGAAAAGCCGTCTTGAGATAGCTTTCAATTTGACTTTTTTTATACTGAAATTCCCGGTCTACCGACATTTTTTAAAAGAAAGCTGATTTTTGGGCGCTAAGTAAAAAGTGGCTGGGAAATCACAACCACAGAATAGTCATTTATAATTTATCATACCTCCCATAAAAAATCTCCATTTTGTTAAAATATTTGTTTTTATTGGGATTACTTTCCCCTGAAAATGCTTTATATTTCTCAATTTCCCTGTCACAGTCTGGTTTTTTGCCAGGCTCCTATGTGTTAAAATAAATAAATGAACAGTACATTAAAGGTTTTTGCCATCCTTCTTTTGGGAACGGCCATTTTTCACGTCACCCTCAATTTTATGATCGATAATATTGAGGATTTCGAAACCGTCCCCCTGCCGCCTAAAAAGGTGCAAAAACTAACCTCTTCCAACCCCATTCTGACCGTCGATGCCACTTCCAAGGATTCCTGGACGCTGGTCAATTTTGCTACAGGCAAAGCCGTCACACTGCTCGATATTGAAAAGGACAGGGAGCAATTGAGTCGGTTGGATTGGGATTTGGGGTTTCAACGGACCAAGGTCATCACCAACAGCGGAGTGACCAACCCTGAAGGAAAAGTGGGTGTGATGGATCTGGGTCCGGTCGATTTTGACGGCGTGCGGGAGGCTCCGCCAGAGTCACTGGTTCAGGATACCCGGTCCTTTGGCAAACACATCAACAAGGCCATTTCGAATTGGTACAACTACCGGACGCGAACGCATAACATCGAATCAAGGAAAAATGTCTATGTGGTCAAAACCTCTTCCGGGAAGTTCATGAAAATGCGGATCTTAAACTATTACTGCTCCAATGATGAGAAGGATTGCCGCAGCATGATGTGCACCCGGGAACAGGCGGCATGCCTGACGGTGGAATACGTTCTGTCCCGCGACCAGAACGCAACATTTCCCGCCGCCCCCTCTATAAAAATGGCCAAGAATCCTGAAACGGATTCCCAAAGCAATTAATTGAAACCCGCTGCATTCGGACTCCTCTTCCTTATCTTTCTTTGCTCCTGTCAAAAGGGTCCTGACGATATGGTGTTCATTCCTGCCGGGGAGTTTACCCTGGGGATTGTCCCTGCCGAAACTGCTCCCCGCTTTATGTCGGAACGAACGGCGGGGCGAAACGCCCAGCCTCAACAAAAACGCCAGCTGAACTCTTTCTATATCGACAAATATGAAGTGACCTACGAAGCCTTCATTCGTTTTAAACCCGTGGCTAAATACGCAGTGACCCAGCCTAACGAACCGATTCGTGGAATCAGCTGGTACGAGGCGGACGCCTATTGTTTGTCAATCGGCAAACGTTTGCCAACGGAGTTGGAATGGGAAAAAGCCGCCCGGGGAATGGACGACCGCGTATTCGTCTGGGGAAACGAGTTTCACGAGGAGTGGGGCAACTTCGGCAAAACGGTTCAGCCGGTTGGCAGTTTCAAAAAGGATGTCAGCCCTTATGATCTGTATGATATGAATGGCAACGTTTCGGAATGGACCGCCAGCTGGTACGAACCCTATCCGGAATCAACCTATGAGGATGAAAACTTCGGCAGGAAATTCAAGGTGACGCGCGGCGGCGGCATACAAAAGCGGGAACATGGATTCATGCAGGAGTTCACTACGATCACTTACCGTAATTTTCTCCCGCCTGATGACCGGTTTTGGGACACCGGGTTTCGCTGTGCCCTTTCGGGACCTCCAGAGCCTTAAACTAAGGGTAAACGCCCTGTAAAATTCCCCATTTAAAGATCAACTACAAGGAAGGCGGTTCCTCAGGAAACGGCACTGACTTTATTTCATTGCCGGAATCGCGGCTTTCCGGGGCTGGAGGCACGACGATGGATATCTTGGGTTCCACACTGGAAACTTCGTTCAAAGAGCCGCCACTTTCCGCAATTGCCTTATTCTCCTGGGCAGGAGTTTCCGTTCCTTCCGCCTTGTTGCCATCCTTATCCTGGCTCCGGGGTCTCTCCGTCCGTCTTTGCCGGCCACGGTAGGGTCTTTTCGAAGCGGATTTATTGCGGCTGTTCCGGTTTCTCGAAGTCGATTTTGGCCGTCTGCCTCTTGGCCTTGCCTCAGCCTTAATCCCTTCTTTTTTCTCTTCAACTCCCGAACCTTCGGATACAGCTGCTTCCGGGCTTTTGCTTTCTTCCCTTTCAGCAGGTTTTTTATCTCTTGACGGGGCTTCTAAAACAGGTGGAGCCTCTTCTTCTTTTTGCCGTTCAAGAATGCTATAGGAAAATTGATCGTAGGCTAAACCCGGCTTGCCACGGAACTCGATTCTGAACTTGTGCTTTTCCTGCAATTCCACCAGATGTTTCAACTTGTGGTTGAGCAGGTAGTCCTCCACTTCCGAAGATACCTCCACCGCCAGGACCTTCACCTTCCCAAAAGATAAATTTTCCTGAATGTTGCGCAAAACGCCAAGCACCAAGGCGCCGACGGACTTCACATGACCGGTTCCCTTACACGTCTGACAGGTTTCAAAAACCCCCTCCTTCACCGGAGGCGACATTCTCTGCCGGGACATCTCCATCAAGCCGAATTTAGAAATACGGGACAGATTGATTCTCGCCTTGTCTTTTTTGGTGGCATTTTTCAGGCACCGCTCGACCTGGGTCTTGTTCTTCTTTTGAAACATGTCGATAAAATCGATCACGATCAGACCGCCCAGATCGCGCAAGCGCAACTGCCTGGCAATCTCTTCGGCGGCTTCCATATTGGTTCTGGTGGCGGTTTCTTCGAGCTGGCTGGCGCTGGTGGTTTTCCCGGAGTTGACATCAATAGAAACCATAGCTTCACCGATGTCCACGACGATGGACCCTCCCGAAGGCAACTGGACGGTACGATCGTAGATTGATTCGATTTGCTGCTCGACCTTATAGTGGGAGAACAGAGGTTTGGTTTCCTGGTAGAGTTTGACCCGCCGAACGAGACGCGGCATCACCAACTTCACAAATTCCTTGACCGCCTTGAACTCTTGCACGTTGTCGATCAAAATTTCAGACGTGTCGGCGGTAAAATGATCCCGCACCGTACGCACCACCATGTCGGGTTCCTGATAAACCAGAAGCGGGGGGTTGCTGTTATCATCCTCAAGAGCGGATTCAACCGTCTGCCAAATTTTCATCACCATCTGCAGATCTTTCTGTAGCTCGATTTTCGTTCGGCCCAAACCCGCTGTCCGGATGATGACTCCCATATTTTCCGGAAGTTCGAACTCGGTGATGATCTCTTTCAGCTTTTTTCGTTCACTTTCGTCTTCGATTTTTCGGGAGATGGCGCTGGCTTCCTGCCCGACCATCAACACCAGAAAACGCCCTGGCAGACTGACCCAGTTGGTCAGGGAAGGGCCTTTTGCATCCCTGCCCTCTTTTACAACCTGAACCAGGAGCTTCTGTCCGCGCACTAGAACATCCTGGATTCTAATTTTCGCCTTTTTTTCGCCTGTCTGAATATAGGAGTCTCGACGCACATCCTTGAAGGGTAAAAATCCAAATTTCTTCACGCCGATGTCCAAAAAGGCCGCTTCAATAGCAGGTTCAACCCGGTTTATGTTGCCTAAATATATATTTCCTTTGATCTGTTCGTGGGAGGCGTGCTCCACGATTAATTCATCGACCTTTCCGTCTTCCAGAATAACCGCGCGGCATTCTTCGGGATGGTCGGCATTGATTAACATTATTTTTTTCGGCATTTCTTATTTTCTCGCAGAAATTTTGCCTTGATCGGCAAAAATTATCTTTTCGTCTGTTATAATAAACTAAAACCTATTGGATTACAAAAGTTGTTCAATTCGCCGTAATTTGTTAAAATTCAACTATATAGAAGGCTGGCTTCTTGATCTGTTCCAAGACGAACAGGTTGATTGCATTTGTGTTCCACAGGGTTGGCTGCTATCGAAAACCAGAACCTGGTATTTCGCGTTACGACTAGTTTTTCAGGAAAGAGGGATTAATTTTCCCAAGAGGCGCACTTGGCGAGTACAGGATTGATGGTTTTAAGGGCTAATAACGATGCTCCCTTTGCTCACCCTTTTAATATACTGACGGTTTTATCGGATTAAAACTTAAATTTTCTAGTTTAAATTTTTTAAGCTCCATTGCAGATTTTCAGTCTTCCGTAATTTTATATCAATTTCAGGAATAATAAACCCGTAACTTTTGGTGATTAACGATGATGGACCCTGTTGGCATGGTTTCTCTCGACACGTTGAGTCCGGAGGACTTAAAAGGAAAGACAATTTTTATTCGGGTTGATTTCAACGTCCCTCTTCTTCCCGTCAAAAAAGGCTATTTCCGGGTCGCCGACGACACCCGGATACGCCGGTTCCTCGACCTCACATTCAAAAAAATCCATGAGCTGACAGACGGCGATTGCCAGATCATCATCGGGTCGCATCTCGGACGTCCGCACAAAACCAAGGACCATGTCGGGTGGGACGGCATCTTCAACATTCAGTTTGTCAGCACGCACTTTGACACACTGATCCGCAAACGCTATGGGGATACGTATACCATTTTCCCTCCGGAAATCATCGATTCCCACATGAAGCATTCTCTGGAAATATTGGCGCATCATCGAATGCCTATAGGCGGCATCAAATTTCTTCCCAACCTACGCTATTTGCTGGAACCTAAAAACCCGGAAACCTACCGGGAGGAGTTCATCACGGAACTGGCGAAAGCGACTGACGTTTATATCAACTGCGCCTTTGGTTGCAGCCACCGGGTGACCCGGAGCATCAAAATGCTTCCCAATCTCATGCGCCAACAGGGGAAAATCGTCGTTTCAGGAAACCTGCTCTATGAAGAAGTCAAGGTTATGGGAAGGTTTGGAAAAGGCATCTTGGTCAACCCGAAAAAAACACTGGTGATCGCGGGTGGCGCCAAGATTGCGGATAAAATATCCATTCTGAAACAATTTGTTCACACCAAGGTCAAACGCGTGGTCATTGGCGGGAAAATGGTCAATGCTTTCCTTTTGGCCCTGAAACGAAAAGATCAGGTCTCGGCTATGAAGGTGGAGGATATTCCGCACAAATTGCTGGGGAAAAATGACGAAGGTAACCAAAGTTTGCTGAAGGAAGTTGAATTGGCCGAAGAAATCCTCAGTCTGGCGGAAAAGAATGAAGTGGAAATCCTGTTTCCCGAAGATTACAAGGTGGTCTCCAATTATCAGGACAGCAATTACGAAGTCAAAAGCGCACCTGATTTCAACAAAGAACTGCAATTGGACCTGGGTCCCAAAACCATCGAAAATTATTCCAAAAATATTCTAACGCCGGAAATTGAGAATGTGTTTTGGAACGGACCGCTCGGAGCCTACGACCACCCGAATAGCAACGCCTTCATGGAAGGTTCTCTGGAAATGGCGAAAATGCTTTTTGCCTCGGCCCTCATCAACCCGAAATTGTGCGTGGTCATCGGCGGTGGGGATTCTGCGGCCATTCTCAACAAGGTAAGCATCAATGAATTGAAAAACCTGATTAAGAAACAGATCGAACAACAGCTTCTGCCGTCCATTAACCGGAATCTTTTGACCATCGGCTTCATGGAAGATGACAGTTACATCCTGTGGAATTATTTTTCCAGCAATTTTTTTGTCTCGACAGGCGGCGGCGCGGCCCTGGAGTTTCTCGAAGAGTTCCTGAAGGATGAGGGAAAATCGGCAATCGCTTCTTACCTGCCCGGAACCAGCACGTTGATGGAATTGCCGGCAACCAATGGTGGACCGAAAGACGCGGTATTGGTGAAGGAGTGTTGAACGGTTTCCAGTAAAGCCAGCAACTTTTTAATTTCGGCTTCCATTTTCTCATAGCAGTGGAGCGTCGCCTTAGCTAACTCGGCGATGTCCTCGCCTTGCAGGTTTTCCTTACGCTTCATGAATAGATCGACAATCGGCCTGACTTCGGGATGTGCGCACCCTGTGATTTCCATTTGCTCGTCGATGCGGTTGATCTCCTCACCCAATGCCTTCGCCTTTGCGACCACCACCCCTCCCCTGTATAGCTGTAACAGATTTAGGGTGGTCTGGCTTCCCTTGCGGCTCAAGCGGCCAAGATCCCGCAGTACCTGGATTTTTTTCTGCAGAGAAACCCACGTTTCCTCCATATGGCTGCAATCGTAATCCTCGCGCAATTGACTCGCCAAATTGTCATTAATGATTGAAGCTTTACCGTCACCGTACCCCAACGTGCTCAACCACAATCGGGTGTAGGCCGAGCGGAATAAATCGTCCAGATTCAATGGATGGCGAATGAGAGGCTTCAACACGAGGCGCTGGTCTGCATCGAGCCGGGTTTCAAATAGGTGCATTTCGTCAAGCGCCCCCATTTTTTCGGACAATTTCCAGGCGCCTTCTCTATGATGCGTTTCCATCATGGTATAGAGATGCTCAGGACGGACCTTCTGAATGCAGACAATGTTGTTGCACTCCACGCCGTAACTGCACGGGGCGCAGGAAATGCGAGCCTGAAACAACAAGTGGCCCGGTGAACAGGGACCGGTTTCATACGGATGCGCATGTGCGAAAAACAATCCCACGATGGGCGTTCCAAGGGCGGCGGCGATGTGCATGGTGCCGGTGTCGTTGGTCACGAGATACTTGCATTGATCGACCAGCCCGATCAACTGCGGAATACTGGTTTTGCCCGTAAGATCACTGATGCGGTCTTTTCTTTTCGCCAATGCTGTTATCTCATCGGCCAGTGGCGATTCCGACGCCACTCCGAACAAAAGGATGCGGGCATTCAGGTGATTGATGAGCCTATCCGCCAGTTCCGCGAAAGAGGATGCGGGCCAACGCCGCCCTTCCAGGCTGGAGCCTGCCTGAATCCCGATCAACAGCTCGTCGTCGCGGACGTCTTCCCGGTCGAGAATTTCAGCGGCGGAGGATGCCGATTCGGGCGATACCTGGATTCGGATGCGCTGCTCCTCGGGGCGGACATCGCCGCTGCGGGTGAATATTTCCACGAGATTGAAAGCGTTATAGGTCCGGTTAAAAAGTTCGATGCCGAAATACTGCATCCAGGGATGATGGGTGACGCGGTCGCCGGTCTCATTGCAGGTAAAACCGCACACTTTTTGGATTCCGAGATAACGGATCATCAGGGCGCTGAGTTTGGAATGGCTGAGATTGACCACCATGTCAAATTTCTGCGATTTCAGACCTGCAAGAAACGTTTCCAGGTAGCGGTAAATGACCACCCAGGAAAAGTCTTTCCAGTTTTCTTTATGAGTGAACTGACGCACGTCCATCACGATGGAATCGTCGATATCCGCAATATTGGGAACAAATGCCGCAAAATCGCTGGAGACCATCAGCGTGATCTTAGCCTCGGGATGCTCTGCCCTGAGTCCGCTTATCAACGGCGTCGCCTGCACCAGATCACCCATCCGCGTCAGGCTCATAACCAATATGCGTTTTACCAAGTCACACCTCTTCCTTCACCAGCTGGTTCAGCATCAGCATGAGAGTTTCCGTTTGCGTCAGGGCCCCCTCTCCTTTGGCAATATGATCGGTGACCGTTTTCAGGGAAAATTGCGGAACTCCGCGAAACTGTTCCAGATAATGCCCCAAATCCGTATCGACTCCTGCCTGTTCGATGAAAAAATCAATCGGTTCTTTTCTACGATCCACTCGTTGTTGCAACTTTTCGAACTGTTCCAGAAAAACATGGATCAACATTTCGTTCATGCGGTGTTCCAGCGTGTGTTCGGACAGCACCCGCTCCTGGCCTTTTTGGGCTATCGACTTTCTTTCGTCCTCATGCTTCAAGTAATAGGTGATTTTCTCTTTTAAATCACCAATACTGTTGAACGTGATAACCTCTTCTCCGGCATTAAACAACTCGGCCAGTTCCGAGCGTTCATCCACCAGTTGAAACCCACCGCAGGCGGCGATTTCAAACGTCCGGGGGTTGGCGAAGTCGCCGTCGGGATGGATGCCTTCATGGTAAGTCGAAGAATGCAGGTTCAGGTTGATTTTGCCGCCATTATAAATCTTAACCGTTTCTTCCGTCGAAACGCGTTGGTTGCCGTTTTGCACTTTTGCGCCGACAGGAGATTGCAGGTCCCATTCGGTTCCCCAGATTTTAAAATCATATTCCAGCAACTGCGGAAATGTTTTTCTGCGGTTGTGATAAGCCGCTCCCATGAAAGAAAGATCCGCGTCATAGGCCTTGCGTTCTCCCGGGGTCAACGCAACCGGTTTGTGCGCGTCCGGGAAACAGCCCTGCGGCAGGTAATGAACGTTTTTCGCGCCTGCGGCTTTGAGTTTTGCAAGGAACGGTTCTTGTTGCAGGGTGAAAATAAAATCATACGAACCCGCGATTTCCTTCCAGTATGTGAGGGTGCGGAAATCCTCGACAAACCAGAAAGCAATGGGAATATCCAGAACTTTGAGCCGTTCGATGGCTTCCGGACTGAGAGGAGCCTGAGCCAGAGACAGGATCAGATCGGGCCGAAACTCCGCCGCTTGCGCCGCTGTAATCTCTCCCATCAGGTTCATGAACAGGTTGGATAGAACCCCGGCGTGCTGTTTGTCGCGGGTGACTTTTTGGAGAGAAAAAAATCCGCTGTCGAATTTGTCGCACTCCACTGAACGCACCTGATGGCCCAGGTTTTCCAAAGCGCTGGCGCAAAACCGCGCCGTCGGTAAAGAGCCGCCGTAAATGGGGTTGACCACCAGAATTTTAAGAGAACGTGATTTTAGATAACCGGAAAGTCCACGTCCAGTCTCGAGGCGCTTGAAATAGTCCTGGGAAATCCGCATGGAAGGCGCGTGCTGCAGAATATTCCATTGCGCCGGGTTTCCCGTTCGGGCGCAAATTTTTGCGGGCGGTTCCGCGATTAAAAACCGTGTTCGTGGTAAAAATGGCTGTATGCTGACAGCAGATAAAAACGCATGAAACATTTCCATCGACGGTTCAATCACCGTGACCGGGCCGGAACCTCGCTTCAGCATTTCTAGTGCATGGTAACCAAAGCCCAATCCGTAGATGACGCTCGTTTCTCCCTCCCGCAATGCAAAGGCGGATAGCAAACGCACCGCTTCTTCCACTGGCCGGTAAGTGCTGTGCAGGGAAACCGACTCCACTTGCGGAACCGGATGCCCGTCTTTGGAGTTCACCACCTGCACGGCCCCGGACGGCTGGAACGCTTCCACCTTGCGGGCTAAAACAGGGTCATGACCTCTCAAAAAGTTTAAATTTTTATCAAATAAATTCAATAGTTAACCAATATTATCTAATGCTTAAAGTTAAACCAATTCCGGATGCTTTTTGGGGACTGAAACCGGGGCTTCCTGCTCAATACGAGTCATTAAATCGAGCGCGTCTCTGTGGTCGGGGTCTAAAGCCAGGATGGTTGCCAGCGTTTCCCTGGCTTCGTCGATCCTTTTCATTTTGTACTGAATCCCCGCCAGACCAAACAACATAAGCAGGTTCGCCGGGCGCATGCCGAGATAATTTTTTACCGCTTTCTCGCTTTCTACAAAATCGTTTTCCTCATAGGACAGTTCTATTAGAGACTTCAGGGCCAGCGTATTCTCGACATTGTTTGCAAGCGAGCGCACAAAATGGTCCATGGCTTCCCGGTTCATGCCCTTATGACGATAAGCCATCCCGAGGCCGGCCAGGGCGCGGTCATGATCCGGCTCGATTTCAAGCGCCAATCCAAAGCCTTCAATCGCGGCATCCCAGTTGCCATTTTGCAACGCCAGCGAACTCCACCCCATCCAGGACGAAACGTTTTGCGGCGCCAGAGCGAGAGCCTTTCGGTACAGCGCTTCGGCCTGATCCTGGTTTTGCAGGTGCATGTGACAATTGGCCTCATTGCAAAAAGGTTCCGGGCTTTGCGGAAACCGTTCCTGTATCTCCCGGTAAACCTGAATGGCGCCTTCAAAATTCTTTTCCAGTTCCAGTTTTTTGCCTATGGTCATTTCTTCTTCCATCTGTGAAGCAACACTTCCACCCGAACTCCCCTTACCAGCGGGGGATTCCACTTTCAGCTTCGCGCCGATTTTGTACTGGAACACAAAAAACCGCCGAAACTCTTCCAGGGTCAGGTCGTTGAGCGTCATGCGCCCTATGGTGAGGCTGGCGGGGTTGCCGGGTTTTAATTGATGAAATTGCGGGTCCAGGGTTTCATCCACCTGGTCGATGGCAAACCCTGCCTTTGAAAATAATTTTTCCATCTCCTTAAAGGTGAAAAATCGCAGATGCGTTTCATCAAGAATCCCCTCTTTCTCGTACGTCCAGTTGCCCTCGGTCAAATGATGAATCAGGCCCAAGTACTGCACATTCGGGATGCTGGCCACCACCGTTCCACTGGGCTTTAGAAATTTGCGGATTTTTTTCAACACCGCAAGCGGATCGACCAGATGTTCCAGCACGTCGGCAAACAAAATGCAGTCAAAGCTGTTTTCATCGTAAGGCAGATCCAGATCCTCGATACTGCCCTCGACCACATCGTCCAGCACCTTGCGGGCGAGACGCGCCGCTTCCGCCTCCGCCTCCACTCCGGCGACGAACACGCCACGGCGTTTTTTGAGTTCCTTTCCGGTCATCCCGGCGGCGCAGCCGATTTCCAGAATGCAGGTCGCATCTTCAGGAATAAGCGGAAACAGATCGTCGCGGACATTATGAAAGTAGGACTTCGGTTTCTCTTTGGGAATACCCTCTTCTGTCTTTCCGCGGAAGTGACGGTTCAGCGTTTCCAGTATCTGCCCGGCGCGATGGTCGTACGTGTGTCGTGCGAGCACTTCACGGCGGCCCTGTTCGGCAATTTCCTCCCGCTCCTCCGGATGGTCGAGGTAGTGCTCGATCAAATCGGTCAGGGTATCGTCGGAATAAAGCACAAGGTGCCTGTTGTTTTGAAACAGTTCGTCTAATCCGCTGCCCGGAGCCGGGTCGGTCATCAGCAGGCTGCCACTGCACAAGGCTTCAAAAACGCGCATGTTGAGATCGTTATTCACTGCATTATTGAAAACAATCCGGGATTCGGACAACACCGCCGCCATTTCATCCATGAATTTGCGGTCCGAGTGCAGTTGAAACCGCTGACCGATGGCATCGAGCAATTGTTTTCGACGCGCATGCGACGGAGTCACCGAACCCACAAAACCGACATCGTATTGCTTCTCTTCGCCTTTCTTGCCGTGGATTTCCGCATCGCACGCCAGGGGCAGCCAGAACACGTTTTGAATGCCGGCGGCGTGCATTGCATCTAAATAGCCTTTTTGGGCGATAAAGACAAAATCAAATTGACGGGCGATTTCCACATGCCGGTCGAAATGAATGTGCGTGTCGATGAGATAACAGGCTTTGGGAATTGAATGCTCTTTTAAGTCAGCAGGCAGGCCGCCAAGGCCCGTCTCCACCCAAAGATAAAGATCGGGACTCCAGCCATGCGGCAACCGCCCCAGCATTTCCCCAAGCGATGCGGAAGCGTCGCACGGGATGTCCTGCGGCTTGACTTCCCAATTCAGCGCTTGCAGATTCCATTTTTCGATGACTTCCTGGGTGATCATCGGGCCGCTGGTGATGACGTTGTGTTCTTTCCTGAGCGCGCGTTCCAGATAAAACGCCGTCGTCACCGGATAGGACACGAAGTTCATCAGAATATTTTTGCGCGGCTTTTCATGAAACGCCTGTGCTTTAGCGCCGAGGGATATTCCCGTGGTCTCGAGAAATTCCACTATGGCCGCATGCACCACCTGCCGCCAGGAATTCAAGAACGCGTCCACTCCAAATTGCCTCTGTACCGTGTCTCTGGCCTTGCGCCCCATTGCGCGGGCTTTCTCCGGATGATCCAGTAATTCCTGCACCCGCTCCCGCAAATAGTTTGTATCGTTAGAAATGTATCCGTTGACCCCATCCTCTATGGGAGAGGTCCGGTTAAAGGTCGATATTACCGGCATTCCCGTCGCCATCGCTTCGAGCATCGACAGATTGTAGCCGTCCTCGTAAGCGTCCACCGTGGTGTTGAGATACAGCCTTGCACTGCGGAAATGATCTTTGAGGTCCTGAAAACCGTTGGAAATCCGCGCATTGGGAATGGAAGGATTCCAGCCCAGGGTGGTGGTGGGATATCCCTCGCTGATCGCCTCACTGGCCGTGTACCCCAGCATGAGGTCGCGTTCCTTGAGTAAATTTCCCACTCGCAAAACACATTGATTTTCCCCTGTATATTCGTCAAATTCGGTCACGTCAATTCCCGGCAGGATGATGTTGCCGTCCAGCCCCCAGTCATCCTGTTTGCTTTGCGAGATGAACACCTTTTTCACATCCTTTAACAGTGGTCGAATCTTTTCCAGATACTCGTCGCGCCGGACTGGATTGTTCCCCAGTTCAATTTCCGTCGTCAGACGGTTGTGAAACACGAGAATTTTCGGCAGGGTATGATGTCGCACCTCGATCAAGTCTTTAACGTTATGAGCGACGATCAGGTCGATGGCGTTTTGGTCGAGCTCGGCTCTGGCTTCCTGCAGGGAAACCAGCCGGACGTTCTTCGGCACCGGGCGCATGTTTTCGTCCCAGTGGCGGATCTTTCCGGCGGCAATCTCCGGTTCGACCACCAGGAATTCGTGTCCGATTCTGGAGAGTAGACAAAGATAAGGTTCGTGCCAGTTGAATGTGAGGATTTTTAGATTCATAGGGATGGAAGGTCTCCTGTCAAAAAAGGTACGTCATTCCTTTTCGGCCTTATAAATGAATCCCTTTACGATTATTCGAGCCTGCGGCGAATTTCTCAGGTTTACTCCCCCTCAAAAGGAAAAATTTTGTAACCATTCCGCCTTGACTCCATCCAATACCCCATAAGCGTGGACCGACCTGTTTGTCCTCTGAAAAAATCGGCTAGACACCTTACACATAAATAATACTAATAAAATCAAATAGTTATTTAAAAGGAGTGTGAATCCCAAATGTCGATCGATCCCAATTCGAAACGCATTCAAGGCCGGCTAAAGTTAATGGAATACCGCAAGGCCATGCAGGCAAAGCAGAAATGGGAAGGGGAAATCCCCATGGGTGAGGGAGAACTGAACCGCGACGGCAACCCAAAAACGCCTCCCGGGCAACGGATCACCACGAACTGGCCGGTTCTCGATCTCGGATTTCAGCCGGAGCTGGATGAAGTCACGTGGAGTTTGACCGTCTCTGGCCTGGTGGAAAATCCTGAGACTTTCACCTGGGAGGCCTTCATGGGATTGCCTCAAACCGAAGATGTGTCCGACTTTCATTGCGTGACCAGTTG